>CAJUMD010000008.1:15034-52277 GCA_910587275.1 uncultured Kineothrix sp. | reverse complement strand
ACAGGCACTCCGGCCGCCGCCGTCCCGCAAAAAATCCCTCCCGTGCGTCCGCTTTAGCGGCATCTTCCTTTGGGTGCCCGTGCGCCGCCTTGGCGGCATATTCCTCTGCACGGGGCTGTGCATAAAAAAAAAGGATACGCCGCCCTGTCTATCCCGGCAGCATATCCTTCCGCTCCAAAACCAAAACAATATTTTACTGTGGAAGCTGTGCCATGGCTTCCTTTATTTTCTCCTGTACGTTTTCATATTTATTGGATGTTGCGGTGATTCCCATTGCCAACGAAGGGGAAATCAGGGAATCCTTGTACATGCGGCATTCCTCATCCACCCGTTTCAAATAGCTTTCCGTCTCCCCGTGCTTCACAAGCGGTATCAGGATGGCAAACACATCGTCCGACATCCTTCCAATCAGGTAATCCTTATCCGCCGTCTTCCCGAGTATGGATGCCGTAAGCTGGACAAGGATATCGCCGCTGTCCGCCCCGTGCTTCTCCACGACGTCCTTCCAGTACTTTAATTTCACCGCAATTACCGTGGTGGGAAATATCTCGGCACGGTTGAGCACATAGGCACGGTCCATCAGGTAATCCGCGGTAAAAAGCCCCGTCAGCGGGTCATCCTTTACGGTCAGCTTCTTCTTGGACAGCAACTGCCTCTCAATGTATTGCTGACGCCCGTAGTTTAGCAATGCCGGCACCAGCGCCTGCATCACCCCGTAGGCTTCCTCTTTTGCCTGGGTATCCATATCGCCGAAATCAATACCAAGCCTGCGCATTGTATTGCCGTCCCCTTTGTCCTCCAAAAAGAACTCTATCTTATAATCTTCTTCCAAACCGTTGAGCTGGCTTTCCAAAAATCTTGCAACCGGTTCTTCCACAGTTCCAAAATAAACGGCATCATCCACTGTATTGGCATTTTCGTATTTCATCTGTTCACCCTCCCTATATCTTTAAACCCTTTTTCAGCCGCTCCTGATAACCAGGGGTATTTTTTATTTCGAGCTTATTATCGAACATTTCATACTCCGCATCGGATATCTTATCGGACAAACGTTCTTCCACATTTGTCTTGTAAACAATTCCGACTGCCACGGAAGGCGCCAGCACCGCATCTTCCTCATACGCCAAACACGCCGCCTGAATGCGCCTGCAATAGTCTTCTGCCTCCCCGTCTTCCGCCATGGGAACCAGGACCGCAAAAACATCGCCGTCAATTCTCCCGATTATGTACTCCCTCTTTGCTTCCTTCTTCAATATGGCGGCGACTACCTGTATCAGATGATCGCTCTTTTCCACGCCAAAATTATCATACACAAACTTCCAGTCGTTGATATTCACGTTGAGGACCGCAACGGGAACTACCTCCGAGGCATCCAGCTTCTCCAGTCTGCTTTCCAGATAGTTCTTGTTGTAAACGCCCGTCAGGATATCCTCTTTTTCACTGAACAGTTTCTGATGATTTCCGTTTTCCAGCCTTATTTCCAGTTCGTCAATATAAGAAGCGGATTCCCTGTGCAGGTACGATTCCGTTCCCCACGCCCCTAAAATATCCATCACAAATCCCAGCATCCGTTCTGCCGCTTCCCGCTTTTCTCCCGGCACCCTATCGTACCGCACATACAAATGCCCTACCGTGCGGTCTGCAATCCGTAACTTTTTCCCCGGTTCCGCCACCACATCCGGCTCAAAACCTTCAAAATTACCTGCCACAACTGCTTTCTCCCCGTGACGGTCAGTAAGGAGTATCTCCATCCCATACTCCTGCGCCACAGCCTTCAGATACTCCGTCAGCACATCCATGGCATATAAATTCCTTATTGCATAGTTTTTTATGTTTTCCTTCATCCTTTTTTCATAAGAAACTATATTATAATCCATAGCCTGTTCCTCTCACAATCCAAGGTATTTTTTTGCCTTCACTTTTATAGTATACCTTTTTTTATGCATTTTGTCCATGGATTTTCACATTTTTCACTGCACTTTGTCACTGTTAGACATCCGCCCTTTTTTTCACCCGTTTGCGACAAAGGTTTTTGGCGCATTTTCCTGCGCAAAAACAACCTGATAGCCGTTTTCGTCCACCTCAAAATCCACATTGCGGTAAACGGATTCCCTGCCGTCTTCCTCTTTTTCCGGCAGTTTCCTGTAAGCGTCGCTTTTCATAAAGCCGTCGTATACATCCCGCAGCGCCGCCACCAGCATATCCTTATCCGGGTCCTTGTCGCTGATACCGGACACCGCCCTTGCAAATACTTCCTGCGCCTCCTCCTTGGACTTGCAGGTCTTTAACTGGTTTTCCAGTCTTTTGCGCATATTCATCATCCGCACTGCCTTTTGGTACAGGACGGGATTGGTTCTTGCAAGGAACCGCAGTTCCTCCACGGTAAGTTCTTTTCCCGCCTGTACCTTTGCATAAATCCTTGCCTCATATTCTTCCTTTGTCTCCCCGGTCCTGCCTTCCTCCCTCATATGGTAATACCATTCCAGTACCTGTTCATTTACGGGCCTTGCTTCCGCCCTTTTCCCGTCCGCATTGTTATTGCCCAATCCGCTTTGCGGGTATTCTGCCGATTCCTTACGGTTCCATCCAATATCCGGTGTCATTTTCTTTGTTCCTTTCCTGCTTTTTTTACTCCTGTTCCCGGTTCCGTCCGGCAACCGTCAACATTCCGAACAGATTGCCGCAATCTCCGCCGCGCTTAAACTTTTGCTCAACGGAGGTTTTTCGATATAAACGTCTTCGCCCACCGCGCGCTCAATGGCAATCCGCTCATTCATCTGATGGATTTCGTCCTGCCTTGCCAAATACTTCTTTAACGCCAGTTTTTCCATCAGTTTCTTACGAATCCGTTTCCGGCGCAGACGCTCCTCCTGCAGTCTTTTCTGTTCCCGGCGGTTTTCCTCCCGAATCCGCTTCAGCTCCTCATCCCATTTTTTCATTTTCTTATCCCATTCGTCCTGTCCGTCCTTGTCTTTTCCAGCCTCCCCCTGGCGTATGCCGTCTAAATCCTTCTTCCTGCTTTCTTCCAACATCTCCCTGTAATAAGACATATCCCTGCCGAAATCCCCAATATCCATACAAATCCTCCTTTCTGCATCTTACCGGACAAACTTCCGCAAAACAGTTTTCCGCGTGAAATGGGGCAAAAAGCGCCGATACCTCCAACTTTCCTTCGATACCAGCGCTTTCCATAGCTTTTGCCAAAATCCTTTTTATCCGAAATATTCTTACGTTTTTCCGATTCCGATTCCAATTGCAATTTCGGGATACCTTACAGCAGATTATCCACAACAATCCCCTTCATGTCTTCTTCCAGCAGTTCGGCACCCTCCATTATTTTTTTCAGTTCCCCCTGCAGTTTCTCCTGGTCCGCTGAGGCATCCTGTATGTCTTCGGTAAGCTCCTTCTGTTCTTCCTTCTCCGCTTTCGCTTCTTCCAGTTTTTCTTCTTCCTCTTTCTTTTCTTCCGCTTTCTCCTTCGCAGCTTCCACCATTTCCTGGAATTCTTCTTCCACATGTTTCTTCGCGTCTTCCCACGCCATACCAATGATTTCCTTGGAAGCCGCCTCGTTAATGGCATCTGCCGTCCGGTATGCCTGCATGATGCCTTTGTAGCTGGTCTTTAACAGCCCGGATTTCAGGGAACGGGTTGTATAGCCGTTCATCCGCTTTTCGTCTTCCAAAGCCGCGATTTCCCTGTCAAACTGTCCGAGCAGGTCATCGTATTCCAACGCGCGCTTTTGGTATTCCGTAAGCTGGGACGTATCCATGCCGGCAATCTGTTCCAGTTCTTCCTTGCTGAGACTGCTCCAGTCTCCGGATTTAAATGCTTTGTTTCCTTTCCGGATCAATTCGAGCTGTTTCTGCTCCTCACTGTTCTCGCCGATTCCGTAAGTCTCTTTTAACGCCTCCTGCTCCCTGGCAAACATCTTCCTTTGGTCCGTCAACGCGGAAACTTCCCTGTTAATTTCCTCATTCCTGATACTCAGTTCGTCCATCTTGTCCGTGGATACGCAGTCCGTCCCGAACTGGTCCATGAGCGCCTTGGATGCCTGCCTCCTTGCCATTTCCCGTTTCCGTTCGATACGGTCATTGGACATATTATTTATATTTCCGGCAAACACCGAACCGTTTTTCACCTGCCCGCCTTCGCCTTTTCCTTTTTCCCCGCTTCCCGTCACGGCAAACCCGACCCCCGGATTCCCCGTCATTCCTGCCAAATTAATCGTCACCATTCCCATAGCCCTGTCCTCCTTGAATTGATGTCATTATTAGTTTTCAGGGAAAATCCGTTTTCCCTCCTGCCACAGTCCATGGGAAACGCCCTTTTGCATACCGGACACTTCATTTTTCCCATGGCATTTGCTTATATATCGGCAGATTTTGCCTGTTTATGAACTGTCTGCGCCATTTTTTTCTGTTTTTCATTCCTTACACTCCGTTCCGCCGCACAGATACCCGGTCAAACCAAAAATCCGCCGACACTTTTTTCCATTTCGCCGTAAGCGGCAAACAACCGCTCCGATACATCCATAATATCCTTTACCATCCCCTTCACCAACTCCGTGGATGCCAGCGTCTCCTGTGTGCCGGCTGCATTTTCCTCTGCAATGCATGACAGGTTCTGTACGATTTCCACTACGGCAAGCCGTTCCCTGTCCATGCTCCTGACGGAATCATAAATGGACGCAACACTTTGGTTCACAACCTCAAATTCCCGGTATATTTTCATAAAAAGCTCCTCCGTATGGGAAAGCTGCCTGCTCTGTTCCGAAAGCACGCCTTTTACCCCGGTCATCGTATCCACTGCTCTGCCGGATTCCGAAAGCAGCGTACTAATCATATGGTCTATCTGTTTTGCGGAATGGTTGGACTGTTCCGCCAATTTCTGTATTTCACCTGCCACAACGGCGAACCCGCGTCCCTGCTCTCCCGCACGCGCAGCCTCAATGGAAGCATTTAACGAAAGCAGGTTAGTACGTTCCGCGATTTCGGCAATTAACTGGGAAAACGCCTTAATTGTCCCCGCAAATTCATTTGTGGACAGAATCCTTGCACCGATTTCCTCCATCGCTTTCTCCGTATCTCTGTTTGCCCCGGACAATGCCTGTACCGTACTGCGCATTTCGTCGCTGGTCTGCCGGAGACTGCCTGTATTTGCATTTAAACGTTCCGTCTCGTCCATGGTCTTTTCAATAATCTCACCTATGTGCAATACACACTGCGTTGCCTGCTGTGTATCCCCCGCCTGTTTGGTCGCGCTTCCCGCAATCTCACTGACCGCTTTTTCCACATTTTCCACGGCATCCCCCGCCACATTTACCCCGGAACGGAGCGTACCTGAAGTCTCCATGACTTCCGCATTTTTTTCCTTAATCAGCCGAACTGCGCCGCTCACCGCATCCGCCAAATATAATGTGGCTTTCGCCATCATCCCGACCTCATCCCGCCGGGAAACATAACCGTCCAGTTTATCTTTCAAAGTCAAATCCAGGGTTCCTATTTCCTTAATAATTCGTGATACCTTTACGATATCCCCCGCAATCAGCTTTCCGGCTCCCCACACACACAAGGAAATGCCCAAAAGAATCGCAAGACAGATTCCAAGCAAAACCACCGTCAGCTTCCGGATAGGAGCATACGCCGTCTCGCCGTCCACCAATGCGGCAAACACCCAATCCCTCTCCGGCATATACCGGTAGACTGCCATCATCTCCCTGCCGTCCTGCCGGTATTCATAAAAACCGTCCCCTGCCTTTGCCAGCTCCATAACCTCCCGTATCCGGTCTTCCCCGATGTCTGTACCTATCCGGTCTTCCGCGGCACAGAAAATATAAGTGCCCGCCGCAGCATCCAGCAGCATGTATTCCGCCTGGCTGTCCCCGTCCGTCTCCGACAGATGATTTAATGTATCCCGCAAATCTTCCGAATATATGGCTCCTCCCACATATCCCAGCGGTTCTTCCCCTTCAAATATGGGATAATACAGCGAAACCACCTGTCGTCCCGTGGAAAGAGACTCCATGATTCCGACATTCCATATTTCATGGGAATCAAACACCTCATCCCTTAACTGACGCAGCCCTTCCCCTTCGCGAAGCGTCCTGCCAATGGGCGCCGTGACATAAGATGCCAATACCGTGGTTCCGTAATCCGCCAAATATACATTTTCCAAATTTTTATTTACCAGCGCATAATTTTCGGTAAAATGCTGCGCATCTGCTACCGCGCCGGAATCTTCCGGCCTTAAAAGCGCCTCTTTCAATTCCAGCGCCTGTGCATACCCTATCACGTATGCCTCTGCAGACTGCACATACTGCTCCACGATTTCACAGCGCGTTTTCACCGCTTCTTCCATTTCTGTCAAAATCTGCGCTTTCATTAACGAAGAAACTTTTATGTTGACCGCCTGCCATAATCCCATAAGTCCCAACGTCAAAATTAAAATTACAATACTGCTGATCTTAAGCGCAAGTTTCATATTTTTCATCTTCATTTTCCAACCTCCGATCCGTTTCCGACCGGCATGATACATCCGGCAAGCATTTCCCACAACATTTCCATCACCTGTTTTTCCGCTTTCTCCGTAAATCCATGACCTTCTTGCGGAAAAACCTTAAGACTTGCGTCAGGGTATAATTCTGCCGCCCGTTCGCTGTATGACAATGGCACCATCTCGTCCTTATCTCCATGCATAATGAGCACAGGTCCCCTGAAACGGCCGATATGGGAAAAAGT
This sequence comes from uncultured Kineothrix sp., assembly GCA_910587275.1. GTDB lineage: Bacteria > Bacillota > Clostridia > Lachnospirales > Lachnospiraceae > Kineothrix. Next base: position 45,540 of record CAJUMD010000008.1, on the reverse strand, counting down.
ATCCAACCCCCGCAATGAAGTAAAAAATTTTCTTCCCAGTAACATCCCCATGAAATCCACTTTCTCCGGAATATCTTCCTCCTTTTGGAACCGTTCCATCCAATGCTCCTCTATGCACAATGCCGGATACAACAAAGCCAGCCCCCGCAACCGCTCCTCCAGCCCATCCGCTGCCAAAGCGCTGACCAAACCCCCCTGGCTTTCCCCAAACAGAAAAAGCCTGTCCGTATCCGTCCGTTCCCAGCCTGCCACGGTATCAAACACGGCCTCCAAGTCCTGTTTTTCCGTCAAAACCGTCATATCCGTAGTCGCCATGCTGCTTTTGGAGCATACCGCTCCACCGCAAAAATCATAGCGGACGGTACCGATTCCCAATTCAGCGAGAAAATCCACATACCGTTTAAAATTATCCAATGTTCCGTTATATCCATGACTAAATATTACCATGGGAACCCTCCCGCTCCCTGCCGGCATGGTGGCAATCCCATAAACTTCCCTGCCGTGATGGCATATCTGTATTTCTTTTTCGGTTGTCTTTCCCCTTTTTATTTCCGTACTTTCCATATCCTATTCTTCCCTTTACTGTATTTTTTTGATTCCCCCGCCTGTATATGCATAAACGCCTTTTCCCTTTCTGCAGCATTTTATAAAGCCGATTGTATCAGGCTGTTTTTTCCTTTTCAATCTTTTTACATGGCGCATCTGTATTTTTGTGCACGGTGCACATTTTTTGTGATATCTGCACATAATTTGAAAATACCCTTTTTTTTATCGTATGGTTTGATATAATTTTAGGTATGTTTTCGTTTTTTACAGACACACTGCATAACTGGGAGAAAATAAACCGTGACTACCGAAGAATTGTCCAAAAAATTAAATCATCTGATCCTGGATTACCAAAATCCAGTTCCATATTGTACACCAGAAGACGGTCTCCGCTTTTTTATACCGCTTCCCGCCGCCCCCGTCCAGGGCACGGTTTTTGCCGGTTCCTATTCCGACTGGGAAGAAGTTTACCAGAACGGTATGCTGTATGACGGATGCACCTATCTTATCTGCCGTGAAAATACCACGCAGATAAAACTTCCGCGTACGGAAAAACCGGTTAACCTGTTTCTTTTGAATGCCCCCGTACCGGTCTTATTGCGGTATCTGACGGACTTTCTCCCCGGAAAATCCATGACACGATCCACCGCGCAGATGTTCCAGGACTTTTGGACGGACATCCTTTCACTTCATTTTACTTCCCCAAAGCAGGTGGAAGAACGGATGAAGGACTTTCCGTTTCCCATGCACACTTACCTCGCCTGCATTGTCATCCGCCGTACGCATCCCATACGGGACAATGCCTGTGCACTTGAAATCCAACAGGCCCTGCAAAACTTCTTTCCGGAAACGAACCTGTTTCTTTCCGGAAACGAATGGATTATCCTGTTTTCCCAAAAAAACTATACTTCCGACCGTCTGAATATTTCTTATGACGGCTTTTCGGAGCTGCTGGCACGCTTCCATCTCTACGCAGGAATCAGTTACGCCAGCCGCTTTCCGGAGCTGCTCCGCACGCTTTATTTTACCGCCGCCGCATCAATAGATTTAGGGAAAGGATTATCTATTCCTCCTTACGAAAAAAGAATCTATACCTACCAGCAATATAACGCCTACTATATTATCCACTTATGCGCACAAAATTTTATGGATCTCCATAAAACGGAAAACCTGATTTACCTGACACACCCGGATACCACCCTGTTATATTACTACGACTTGGAAAATAACACCAACCTTTTGGACGTTTTATACACTTATCTTTCCTGTGAAGGAAATATCAACCAGACTTCCAAATTGCTCTACATGCACCGGAACACCGTATTGAACCGTCTGAATAAAATAACGTCCGTCCTGCACCATGACCCGGACTACGGCTCTAATCATTTCCTGCTGCTGCTTTCCTGTATGATTATAAAATACCAGCAAAATTATATGAAACGGAATGTAGACGACTGTTTTGCTTCCCGGCGCTTTGGGGATTACTGACACTTTCCGCCAAATATGCCATTGAACCGTAACAAACGGTATCCGTAACTTGCAAAAAAAAGGCAATACCTCTTGTCAACAACCGGCCTGATGCCGTATAATCAAAAATATTTTCCATCATAATATCACGAAAAACATGACACCCTAGAAGTAAACATGGAATGTGATATGCAAACAGAATAAACGCCCAAAGAAAGAGGTATCCACATGAAAAACATGAAAGAAAACTGCAAAGGCATCCTGCTATGCCTCATCCTTTCCGTCCCCTCCATGCTGCTGGGGAAAGTCTTCCCCATAATCGGGGGACCTGTCATCGCCATTATCGCCGGCATGATACTCGCCCAGTTTATGCCGGTGACGGAAAGCCTGAAGCCGGGCGTTACCTTTACTTCCAAGAAAATCCTGCAGTATGCGGTAATCCTGCTCGGCTTCGGGTTAAACCTTTCGGTTATCCTGGAAACGGGCAGACAGTCCCTGCCCATCATAATCGCCACGATTTCCGTCTCACTTGTCATCGCCTACCTTTTGTATAAAGCCATGAAAATCCCGGCGAAAATATCCACTTTGGTGGGCGTCGGTTCTTCCATCTGCGGAGGATCCGCCATCGCCGCCACCGCACCGGTCATCGATGCGGACGACGAAGAAGTGGCACAGGCAATTTCCGTCATTTTCTTCTTCAATGTACTGGCGGCTGTGGTTTTTCCCCACTTTGGCGCATTGGTTGGCTTTTCCCAAATTTCGGGAGACGCTTTCGGCATTTTCGCCGGAACCGCAGTCAACGATACCTCCTCCGTTACGGCGGCAGCCTCTACCTGGGACAGCCTGTACGGGCTCGGCAGCGCCACTTTGGACAAAGCGGTAACCGTCAAACTGACAAGGACGCTCGCCATCATTCCCATTACCCTTGTCCTCGCCTTCTTCCGTACCAAGAGGGAAAAACAGTCCACGCAAAGCAACAAAGTAAGCCTGAAAAAGATTTTCCCCTTTTTCATCCTTTATTTCGTGGCGGCTTCGGTCATTACCACCGTTGCGGTTGCCGCCGGGGTACCGGCTTCGGTTTTCTCGCCATTTAAGGAATTGAGCAAATTTTTCATCATTATGGCGATGGCTGCCATCGGGTTAAATACGGACATCGTAAAATTGGTCAAAACCGGAGGGAAGCCAATCCTGATGGGACTTTGCTGCTGGGTTGGCATTACGGGCGTCAGCCTTATCATGCAGCATCTCCTTGGGTTGTGGTAAGCAGGACGGGGCGCCGACAGGCGCCCCTGTGACTAAGACAGGAAACCGTCACGCACGGTACACTCCCCGGAACGCACGGTAGGTTTTTGCCATGCCTTCCGTAAGAAGCGTATATTCCATGCCAAGGTCCCTCTTGCTTTTTTCATTGGAGCATAGTTCCGTTTCTTCTTCCGTAACCGGAAACGGAAGCGGGATTCCCTGTGCCATGGCATGTTCCCAAGGAACCGCTATTTCCCGTATTTCCGTTTCTCCATCCGTTATTCCGTTTCTGTCCGCCGCCCTTTTTAATTCATCCGCAAACAGGTCATAGGTGAGTATTTCATCCCCGCAGAGGTTGTATGCCTGTCCATACGTTTTCTCGTTGCCAAGACATCTGCTTACGGCTTTTGCCGCATCCCCGATATACGCAAACTGGAACCTGCCCGCAGCGCCCATAATATGCGGCAGTATGCAATCCTGCACCATCCTTTGGATGTACGCCGCTTCCCTTGGCGCATAGTTAAAGGGACCGTATAAAATGGCAGGACGCAAAACCGTACATGCCATACCCCTTTTCGCACATTCTTCCGCCGCTTCCTGCTCCAAAGCCACTTTCCCGGCAATATAGGCTCCGGCATCCCCGGAAAGCGCCCTCTGCTCCAAAGGGGCTGTTTCGTCTTTTACCTTTCCGGTTCCGCGCCGGTAAACATCCACGGTGCTGACAAAAATATACTGTCCGGCATTCCCTGGCAGGTTTTGCAGCATTTTCGCCACATCCCCCTTTTCATAAGCGCAGAAATCCACGATTACGTCATAATCCTCCCTGCACGCCTGCCATACGGATACGTCCCGCCTGTCACAAATCATCTGCCTTACGCCGAATTCCTCCATGGAATACGTCCCCCGGTTTGCCACCGTGATTTCGTGCTCCTTCGCCGCCTGCATGACAAAAACCCTGCCGAAAAAATAACTTCCGCCTATCACTAAAATTTTCACACCCATACCTCCCTGCCGCACAATGTCATCCCGTTAAGCGCCACGGTACTCCCGCGAACGCATAAGTCCCAATTGAGGCCTTCGGCACACACTAAATCTTCAACCGGTACCCTTCCCGGTCCCGTGCGCGGACCAGTATACCGTCCTCCAGCATCCGCTGCAGCAATTCCGCCGCTTCCTGCCTGCCGGTTCCTAGGATGTCCGCCACATCCTTTTCCGCCACATAGATTGCCCACGTCACATAGTCCAGGATGGCTTCCCGGTACTCCTGCCTGCCAAACAGGGAATCCCTGCTTTTCGCCCCCGCCGCCAAAGGCAGTTTGAACGTAATCCGGTCCGGTTTTAACCGTTCCTGTATCTCCGGAATCTTCCAGCCTTTCCCGCTCCATACCTTATATAAATCCGGCACGCCGTTTCCGGTGCGGGTGCCCACCCGGACCAGGTGGAACAGTCTTGCAATCCCTACGTTGCGCGGGTCGGATCTGCCCCCGTTAACCGCCTCCTGGATATCGATGCGGAAGCTGCCCGGATTCGTAATGCAGATTTCATCCTGCTTTTTTATCATGACCAGCCCGCCGGAACCCATGTAATCGCCGTTTACCATACAGTTTGCCACCGCTTCCCTCACCGGGCGGTGAATGTCATGGGGAAGCCCGCGGACGATTTTCCCCGAAATTTTCAGATAAAAATCAAACAGGTTTCCGCTCCATTTCCCCGAATTGGACACAATCCGTTCCCGAATCTGCCCGTCCGTGTCCCTCTCCTGATAGTCCAAATAGAAATAGGGATACTGCTTCACGATTTCATCCTCAAAGCCGAACATCAACAGCCCCGCCGCCGTAGGATGCACCTGCCCGTCCCCGTCCCGCTTTCCGGCGCCGATTCGGCATAACAGTCCACCATCCGTCTCCGTCCCATAGCCGTCCCCGGCGCGCATATCCTGAAGGTACGCCCGGTAGCGGCGCAGTGTCTCACCGCTTAGCGCCTCGTCCGTCAACGGAAGCACTTTTTCATCCAGCGTGCGCTCCTGCCTGTCCCGCAGCATCATGCGCACTTCCTCCCTCGTACAGTGGTAGTCCCCCTCCCCGTCTCGCCGGTATGTACCAAGATAAGGGTTATTTCCGATGTATACCGGCCGCCGGCGCCGGTCCGCCCTCGGCACCGTAATGCTAATCATACGGTCGCCGCCGATGTTATGGATTTCCACGTCCCACTTGGACAGGATATTTTCACTGACCCTGCTTTTATCCCCGATAATCTCCCAAAATTCCGCAACCAGTTTTTCCGGCGCCGGAAGGTTTACCGTCCGGAACGTTTTGTCCGTAAGCTCCTCCACGCCCAAAAGCAGGATGCCCCCGAACGAATTGGCAAACGCCGAATACGTCTCCCAAATGCTCCTTGGAAGACCCCCTAACGCCCGTTTCGCCTCAATCCGGTTATTTTCACTGTACTCCCCAATCCGCCCAAAATCAATCATCCATACCTTCCTTTTTGAATTTTATCCTTAAAAAATCCGCTTCCCCGTAAGGAATCACAAAATCAAAGTTTCCCGCCACATAAGGGGCTATCTCATAAGTATCGATGAAAATATGAAACCCGTCTTCCCCCAAATACCATTTGTCTTCCTTCGGGTAACTTTGCAGGGTTTCTTCATATCCGTCAAAAAAGATACTGCCGGTTTCCATACTTTCATCCAATTTTGCCGTTTCTTCCAAAAGGAAACGGACTACCGTCTCCGAAGCCGCATCCACGTCTTCGACCACATCGGCAAAAGAAAGTTTTTCCCCGGTCTGTGTATCGAAAACAAATCCATGCACCACCATATTGGGATGTGCGCCGCCCATATAGGAATAGGATTCCAGGCCAAAGCTGACCACATTCTCATCCAACCGCCCCGGCCAGTACATTTCATACAGCAGGTAGGCTGCCGGCCACATGCCTTTTCCGCGCGTTTTGTAATCTTCCTCCGCCCATGAAAGCGTTTCCTCCACGGGCGGTCCCGTCGGGCTTTCGCTTTGGAATGCCTGCCCGCTTCTCACATACCGGTTAATGGCTTCCGCCGCCTGCTCACGCCCCGGAATCGTCACCACCGGGAAACGGGTCTGCACCGTGAGCAACACCGTACCGTCTTCCGCCTCATAGTTCTGTTCCGCTTCGTCAAAGCGAACCTCTAATCCGCTGTCCGTCCGTATGACCTCCGCTTCCGGCACGGTTTCTTCCTGCGTCTGCACGGAATCCGTCTCCGGTGCGGTTTCCTCCTGCGTCTGCACGGAATCCGTCTCCGGCGCGGTTTCTTCCTGCGTCTGCGCGGTTCCTTCCTGCCCGTCTTCCGCCTCCTGTGGTTCTTCTGCCCGGACCGTCTCCGGCAATTCCTGACCGCTTCCTTCCTGCCGCACGCCTTCCCCGTCTTTTTTCCCGTCCGTACATGCCGTCATTCCCAACGCACATACCATCAGCGCCGTCAGGTAAAAAATCCCGTTTCTCATTTCCCCACGCTCCTCATGCTTTTCCTCCCGCGTCCGCCCGCTGCGGTACCTGCCGGAATAAAGCTGTCAAAAATAAACAAATCGAAATCCTTCCGCCTCGCTTCCAGCTCCTTTTGGCTCTTTACCGTCCATGCCACCGCCAGGCACCGGTACAGCTTCTTGCAGATCTGCCTTGACAGCGTCCAGTAATACTTATGATTATATGCAATAAAATCCGGTTTGGTCGCAAAATTCAACAGCATATGTTCCAATACAAAATAAAGCAGCCCTTTCAGCCCTTCCTCCTGCAAAAACGCATCCGAGAGCTGCCCCCGCATTACCCCGTCCCGGTGCCTGCGGTACCAAAGCAGGGCAAGCGGATTAAAGGATTCAATGCAGTAAGTCCCACGGTAATCCCGCAGTATCCCGTCCGCCAGCGGGCAGACCGACACGTCCGTCCACTCCACCTTATATTCCACTATCAGCGGCACCCTGCCGCCCACCATTTCCAAAAAGTCCTCAAAACGGGGGATTCTTTCCTCCGAACGGTACAGGCGGAATTTCTGCAATTCCTCATAGGTATAGTCATATACCTTCCCTTTTACCCCGCATACCCGCTCCAAAGTAAAATCATGGAATACCACCGGCACCCGGTCCTTGGAAAGCTGCACATCCAGCTCAATCCCGTATCCCGCTTCCACCGCCTTCTTAAATGCCCGCATGGAATTTTCCGGCGCATCCCCACCGTTGTCATGCAGTCCCCTGTGGGCATAATATACACCCAAAAAAGGCTGCCTGTCCGGCCTGTGCGCCATCCTCGGCATAATTGCCAGCAGGTACAGCGCCACCGTTACCGCCGCTATTACCAGTATTACCGTCATTTCCGTTCCTTCCCTTTCCTTCCCGTCATTCCGTATTTTCCGTCCCACCCCTTTGGATGGAAAACCTTCTTTTTATCTTCTTCCTGTATTTTAGTCCTCTACGTCGAAGTTGTCCAGCATGTCCTTTTTCTTTTCCGGTTTGGAATCACCGTGGCGCACCTGCGTCATGGTAAGGAATGCCAGCACGGAAAACAAAAAGGCATAGGGAAACAGCGTCCGGTAAGACACATTTTCCAAAAGGAAACCGGACAGCACGGGCGTTATAATCTGCGCTGCCATGGAAAACGTATAATAGGTACCCGTAAACTTTCCGATATCGCTGCCTTTGCTCATTTCCACAATCATCGGATAGGAATTGACGTTAATGGCCGCCCAGCCGACGCCGATTGCCGCAAATGCAAGATTAATGACCGGATGGTATGCCCCCACGAAAATAGCCGCGAAATAGCAGACACTCATCAGCACGATACCTGCCAGTATGGTTTTCTTCCTTCCGATTCTGCTGGCTATATTCCCGATGGGAATATAGCTGATAATAGCCGCCACAGTCGCCACCATCAGGCAGTCCGCAAAGCTCCCGCCCTCCATATGCCATACCACCCTTGTATAACGGGAAAAAGCGGTAGTCACCGCATTATAAGCCGTAAACCACAAAAGAATGGATGCAAGCAGAAATGCCATGCTCCGCTTCACCGGTGCGGACAGTACGGTAGAACCACCGGACGCCTGCCCAACGGCATCCTTTTTGGCATCCTCTCTGCCCTGTTCTTCCTCCGCCACCCGTGCCGCCGCCTGTTTCTCCCGGACGGTAGCAAACAGCACGAACACCGCTGCCGCCATCAGGCCGCCCACGCTGGCAAACAACGGAAGGTAATTGGGGCGTTCCCCCGCCCCCACCAGCAGTTTTATCATAAGCAGCGCATAAACGCCGCCCACGGCGCCCATCAGGTTAATGACCGCATTCGCCTTGCTCCTTAAACGGTTCGGCGTCAGGTCCGGCATCAGCGCCACTGCCGGTGAACGGTACAGCCCCATGGAAAGCAGCAGCAAAAACAGTACAATTAGAAACAGGACCAGATTCTGCTGCCTGTCCGCCACATTTAAAAGCAGCAGAAACAAAACTGCCAACGCCGTACCGCATAAAATAAAAGGCATCCGCTTCCCAATCTTCGTATCCGCCCTGTCGGACAACGCACCGAATAACGGCAGCAGGAAAATCGCCAGCACATTATCCATCGCCATCAATACGCCCGTTACGGTTTCCCCCAAATGAAACGTGTTCTGCAGGATCAGGGGAATGATGCTGTCATACATCTGCCAAAATCCCGAAATGGAAAGGAATGCCAATCCAATCAGAAATGTCCTCTTATAATCCAGCCGCCCCATACCGCCATTACCGCTTTCTCTCATAAATACCCCCGTTTCCAGCCGCCAAACAAACCGTTTTCTTTATCCCATACCACCATTATAGTAAAAAGCCGGGATTTGTACAACCGTTTTTCTTCCTGTCTTCCCCCCCAATCTGCACACTTCCCCTAAGCCGTACATCCTGCGAGGAAGCACCGACCAGAATCCCGTATTCCCCGGCATCCACCGCAAAATCCCCTGCCGTTTCGTCATAATAAGCAAAATCCTTTTTGGAAAGCCGGATATTCACCCGCTTACTTTCCCCCGGCGCCAGTTCCACTTTCCCATAGCCTTTTAATTCCTTCAACGGTTTCTCCGTCTTTCCGGTTTTATCGCTGACATAAAGCTGCACGGTTTCCTTCCCGGCACGGTTTCCCGTATTTTTCACGATGCAGCTTACGTTTACGTAAAATTCCGCCGCATCCTCCTGCTTTTCAACGGTCAAATCATGGTAGGCAAATTCCGTATAGGACAGCCCATGCCCAAAGCAGTACTGTACCGGCACGTCCTGTTTTTCATAATAACGGTATCCCACATAAATCCCTTCCCGGTAATGCAGCAGTTTTTCTTCCCCAAACTCACCGACACAATGGGCACTGCAGTCCATATGACTGTAAGGAAAACTCTCCGGCAGCTTACCCGAAGGGTTCACTTCCCCAAGCAGCACTTCCGCAAGGGCATTGCCGCCCTCCATTCCCGCATACCAGCTCCATACCACCGCTTTCGCCTTTTTCTCCCAGCGTCCCATCTCCACGGGGGAACCTGCCACCATGACCACAACGGTATTGGGATTTGCTTCCAGCACCGCTTCAATGACCGCATCCTGCCCGTAAGGCAGTTTCATATCCGCCCGGTCACGCCCTTCCACGTCATATTCATGATCCAGCCCGCCCACGAAAATAACCTGCTCATACTCCCCGGCATACCTTACCGCTTCTTCCAGCAGTTCCTTCCTCTTCCGTGCCGTTTCCGCATCCGCATGTTCCGCCTGCCGTCCGGTTCCGCCTCCGTCCTTTAAGCTGTCTTCCTGCCAGTTCGTCCCGTCTTCCTGCTTTTCTTCCCTGTAATACCCTTCCACATATTTCACTTCACAGTTCCCGCCCAAATGGGTCTTAAGTCCCATTAACGGAGAAATCTCATACAATGCCTTGATTTCCGCACTTCCGCCCCCGTTGGAATGGATTTTATCCGCATTACACCCGATAACCAGCAGTTTTTTCAATGCTTCTTTTTCCAAAGGAAGACGTCCTTCCTCATTTTTCAATAGCACCACGGATTCCCGTGCCGCCCGAAGCGTTACCTCCCTGTGGGCAGGCGTATTGTAACTGCCGCGCTTCCTCTCCGTACCCACGGCAGTTTTCCGCTCCACATCCACGTCGAACATATGCAGGGACAGCATCAGCCACAAAATATGCCTTACCTTTTCATCCACTGCGCCTTCATCCACTTCCCCGTTTTCCACCGCTTTTCTCAAGGGCTGTGCCATGCAGTATCCGTCAAAATCGCCGGTCACGGACATCTCCAAATCCAAACCGCTATGCGCTGCCTCTTTCGTATGGTGCACCGCCCCCCAGTCGGAAATCACCGTGCCTTCGTATCCCCATTCTTTCCTGAGGACCCCATCCAGCAAAAACCGGCTCTCACAGCAATGTTCCCCCCTTAACCGGTTATAAGCGCCCATTATGGAATAGGACCCGCCCCGGTTTACTGCCGCCTCAAAAGCAGGCAGGTAAATCTCCCTAAGCGCCCTCTCATCCACTTCCGTATCCACCCAAAGCCGCTGCGTCTCCTGGCTGTTCACCGCAAAATGCTTCACGCACGCCGCCACGTCATGCTCCTGGATACCCTGGATGAGCGGCACGCACTGTTCCGCTGTCAGGTAAGGGTCCTCGCTCATATACTCAAAATTCCTCCCGTTTAACGGGCTCCTCTTAATATTAATGCCCGGAGCCAGGATGACATCTTTCCCGCGGCCCCTCGCTTCTTCCCCTAAAACACTCCCGCAGGCATAGGCAAGCTCCCTGTTCCATGTGGAAGCGATTGCCGAATTGCTGGGCAGATAAGACACATAATCTTCCGTACCCCCTGCCGGAATCCAGGCGGCATTCTCAAACTCCGCCCGTACCCCCATAGGTCCGTCCGACATATACAAAGCCGGAATCCCCAGCCGCTCCACCGGCTTCGTACGGAACAACCCGTCTCCGTGGATCATCCCTATCTTCTCCTCCAGCGTAAGCTCCCTCAACAAAATCTCTGCCTTTTCCTTCACATCATTCCCAATCTTCATTCCGTCCCGTTTCCTTTCCTGTTTTTTTATTTTTTGATATTTTTCTTCTTACTTTTCCGCTTCTTTTTCCTTTTTCACCTGTTTTCAAACAAAATCCGGATGGAGTATTAACCTATATCATATCCAATAATCCGTACAAATCGCGAATGCCTTCTCCCGTCTCCCCGGTACGCCGTATCCTGACAAATCTGTAATCCGGCGTCATACCGTACCCTCCGGTCAACGTCAACAACCCCGCTGCAGGCAACGGGGTATTTAGCCTTGTGGCAGTCGCCAAATATCCGCACAAGTACGGCTGCTTGGTTACCGCCCACCGCTTTTCATCCGCTTTTTGTTCTCATACATACGGTCGTCTGCCATTTGGTATACCTTCTCAATCTGGCATTCCCCGGCATCACAGGATGCGTAACCGCAGGCGATGGACATGTCCAGTCCTTCTTTTTCCCGGTTCATTTTCTTTATGTTCTCCCCAAACCGTTCCATCAGCCTGGCGACTTCCTTTTCCTCCGCCGTCTCCAATATGGCGATAAACTCGTCGCCGCCCATCCTTGCCACAATACCCTTCTCCTGAAAAGACTGTGCAATGACTTCCGCGGCACTTTTAATCAGGATATCCCCCTTGGAATGACCGTAAGTATCGTTGACGGTTTTCAAATTATTCAGGTCAAAACAGATCACCGTATATGCCAGCTTCTCCGATTCCTTAATCCGATCCATGTATTCGATGCAGTAGCGGCGGTTGTGTATCTTTGTCAGTTCATCGGTATACGCCCTTTTGATCAGGAAATCCCGCTCCTTTTCCTGCATCATTTTCTGCGTCAGATTCATATAAAACACCGCAATCATTATAAAAATGAAAATTACCACGCCCATGGCAGTCATGCCCCGGAACGGGAACAAATCGGTCCCCAAATAGCGGTTGCAGCAGTAACTTACCAAATCATAGGCAATGCATGCCGCAATCACCAGCATACCGACCAGAAACAAGCGATCCACACTTTGTTTCTGTTTCAGGTTTTTCACTTCCACGAAAATAAAAAAAACAAGATTCAGGACAATCAATACCTGCATATATTTTAACGTTGCCGCGCAATGGACGATATCCAACGCATGAAGCCCTATCATCCAGGCCGTAGCCAGCGTATGTACCACAGCCAGGATACGGTAAAGCACCGTCACGGACTTCTGTTCCAACCGCTTAACGTCTTCCCACATATAAATAATCAACGGCACCGGCGCCAGGTAAAGCGTCAGGTATTCCAGCAGGGAAACCGCATAAAGGGGCATGGAAAAAATCAGGATGACATTGTAATAACACAGGGTCCACAGTCCCATCAGAAAGGAAAACAGGGAAATACAGAACGCCCTGATATATTTCAGGGACACTGCCAGGGCAAACACGGTAATGATATTGATGACCAAACCAAAAACCGCCAAAAAGCAGCCAAAAAATAAAGGAATCCTGTTTTCCGTCAGAAGCATCCGGTAAGCATCTTCCCACTCATAAATCCGCACGGAATCCAATTTGGTAAACGCAAGGTCTTCGGACAGAAACAGTGAAATTTCAAGCGTCTTCCCTTGGTATCTGTTCGGAAAATTAATAAACTGGAAACCGCTGCCAACGGTTTTGTTCTGCGCCATCCGGTCATAGCCGTATTCGTAAACCGGTTCCCCATCGATGTACATCTGTACTGCCGACTGCCGGATATGGAAACGCAGGACGCCTTCCATAAGCCCAAAATGCCCTGGAAGCGTCTTTTGCATGGTAATCCTGTCCCCCTTCCTTACCGGTCCAAACCGGAAATCCCCCAGGGATACATCCCGGTATACCTCACTGCCAACCGTAATGTCCCATCCGTCGTCCAAAGAAAGATACGCCGTATCCGATGCATAATCCTTTATAAACATCTTATCAATCTGGGGCACCCATACCACCATGCTCACCAACGCATAAACAATCCATATAATTTTTAAAACCGTTTTCTTTGTGATTTTATCCGGTATCCTCATGCAGCCCCTCTTTCTGCTCCCGGCGGAGACCTTTTTCCGTATGGCATTAGATTCTTAATCGTATTTACACACTTTTCCTTATGATACAATATTATACAAATACCTGAGGGGAATTACAAGCCATTTCTGAAACAACGCATCCGTACCGAAAATAATTTATGCTCCGGAACCCTTTTCAATCTTCTCCCTGATTTGCTGCATCCTGCCGTCCAGTTGGGCAATCAGCTCCGCGCAGTAAAACAGCTCGTTGGATATACTTTCCGCTTTTTCAATATGCTTTTTGTATTTCATTTTGTGCTCAAGGCTCGCCCAAAAATCCATGGCAATGGTACGGAACTGTACCTCCACCCGCATGGGTTTCTTCTCGTCCGTCAGGAATATGGGCACCTCCACAATCAAATGCAGGCTTCGGTATCCGTTCGGCTTCGGCTTCCTGATATAGTCCTTTTTTGCCACCAGCGTAATGTCATCCTGCGCCAGCAGACAGTCCGCCAGCATGTAAATATCGTCCGGGAACGAACAGATAACCCGTATTCCGGCAATGTCATTGAGGTTCTTTTCCATATCCGCAATCGTCAGCGGAATATTGTTTTTCTTCATTTTCCCCAAAATGCTTTCCGGCGATTTAATCCTGCATTTTATCGTCTCAAAAGGATTCCGGCTTTTCTGCAGCGACAGTTCCTTATTCAGCACATCCAGCTTTGTCTTGATTTCCAACATGGCGCATTCATACTGCATCATCATGCGCATGAACTTCTCAATACTGTCCTTTCCGCTCAAAAACATTTCAATCTGTTCCCTGTTCTTTAATTCCTGTACGGTTCCGCTGTTTTTCTCCATGTAACTTCTTCCATCCTTATCTTTTCTGTCTTTGTTTTTCTTCCCTTATGCCTGAAAAATTAAGGGAATCCATATCCCCGCCCCGCACGCCCGGAACATACCTGCCCGGAACAATTCGTTTTATTATATGCCGGAAAAAGAAGAATTTACAAGGAAGAAATTATTAAATTTGTCCAAAAATTTCCTATATTTATCTATCCCCGCCTACAATTCCATCAATAATGGACATAATTTCGTCTTCCTGTCTTTTGATTTCGCGCTTTGCATTTTCCATTTTTTCAACATGTTTTCCGATTCGCTCCAAGATTCCTTCCTGCTCCCGGATGGCAGGAATCGGAACCTGAAAATGTTTAAAGGTATCTTCATCCAAATACCACCTGTTCGTTGACCCGTAACTGCATGTATTACACATTTTCAGGAAAAAATCATGACGCATTAAATAAGTCAGGTAATTCGGTAATACAATATCCGTATTTATCGTATATGCCCAAAAATTTCCCGTAATTACCGCTCCATCCAACTCTTTTGGGACAATCCCATATGCTCCGTTTCTCGCGTCAATTTTCGGTATCAGAAATTGCCCTTCTTTAATCAGGAATTGTTTTTTCGTCCCTATCTCATCCCCATTCTGTTCGGTTCTCAAAACAATACCCTGATTATGCATCTGTATAGTCACCTGCCGATACCGTTTTCCGTCCTCAATATCCACCGCATCTTTCACTCTTTCCAGCAAAGCAGATATAGGATATAAATCATATTTGGTGCCCATACTCATGAGCGGGGTATTATATCTTTTGACACACCAGTTTGCCTTATCCAGCTTATGGAACTCTGCAAACCCGATTTCTTCTTTATGGTAAGATTTCACGAAATCCTTGCCGTCTTCATCCTCAATCCCATATCCTCCCCAGCGTTCCCATAATCTTTTCACCTTTGGTATGTCATTTTCTGCAATCGGCATCCTCCGCAAATTCAAATCAAATCCGTCATTTCGTAAATCCACCAGCCATGTCTTATGGTTTTCCCGCGCCTTCTCCTTACTTAAAAGCAGTATACTTGTCTTTACATCCGTATACGGATGAAAAACCCCCTGCGGAAGCGATATAATCGCTTCTACCGTAATATTCTCTGACACCCATCCCCGGAAAGCGGCATATGTTTTATGAAACAGAAGGGTTTCCCCTACAATGCACGCAATTCTCCCGCCATCCCGTACGCTCTCTATCATATGCCGGACAAATAATTCATCCGGTTTCTTCGGTTCCTCTAATGCATACGGATGATTTGCCATTACAATATCAAATTTACCAAAGTATTCCTTATGAAACTCCCGCACCTTATCATTCACCGGTTTCACATTGACAAAGTCTACCAGTTCCTTAACCCCATCTTTTTGGAGCTTGACACGTGCCTTTATATATTTATGTTCCTTTTTCCCCGCCATCAGCAAAGGTACTCCGGTTCCCCTTTCAAAAGGCATCCTTCTCACTTCCGTGCCCACATGGATATTTTTCCACTCTATGTCTGCGTCATTTACTTCCACGAAATTCCCATACGCATCTTTTACCGCTTCCAACTGCGTGATTTTTTCATAACCCAACGCATTTTCGTTGGAAATATGGTTATGCCCGTCCCCCAGCAAAATCATGTTTAATTTCGTAAGCATAACCGTGGTATCCTTTAACTCATTACCAAAAACAACGTTCCTGCGCAAATCATCGTCCGATACCCCGTATTTTTTTTTATAGTTTTGGAAAGAAGTAATCAAAAATCCTCCACTGCCACAGGCGGGGTCATAAATTTTCTCCACATACTCGATTTCACGGTTTCCGTTTTTATCCGTAATATATTTTCCCTTATCGTCTTTCCGGAACTTAATCTCCGGTTTCACCAAGGCGACCATCATCTCAATTAAATGGCGCGGGGTAAAAAACTCACCGATTTTTTTATCCTTGGAATCCTTTTGGTAATATTCCAACGCATTCCCTTTGACATCCGTCATCCGGTCTATCTTACATTTCCCAAACATGGAATCAATAATTTTTGCCAACTCCCGTGTCATACGGGAATCCACTTTTATCAGTTCATCCGGAAAGACATTCTCATACTGTTTATTCAGAAAATCCTTAAAAATCTTATTTACTATGCCGACATTCCCCTTTTGCATATACTCCCATACGCTGCTCCCGTTTTCCGCGATAAACTCCTTATCCAAGCCACCATTGGAAAATATCCGCAAAAAAATAAATATGGAAATTTCAGCCGCCTTATCAATCGCGGATAAACTTATCTTCCCTGTCCTGAAAATGGCGTCACACTGCGCAAAATAAGGCTCCAGGGCTTCCCTCGCAATATTTTTCTGTATTTGGGTCGAAAAAGCATTTCCATACCCATGAATCGCCACAAGCATATCCCGTGTCGGAAATTCCCCAATGGAATCACCGTTAATCGTGATATCCACCCATTGATCCGAAGCATTCAAATATTTTATGACAAAATGATATCCGTCATATCCAAAACAGATCCGTATTTTATCAAACGGATGTTTCAAATTATAATCCGCCAAATAGATATCCGTGCAGTCTGCCAGCCCTTGCAGGCTGTTATCCCCGCCTTTGGGATCCGGAGCTTTTACATCCCCTATGGCAATAATTTTACTGCTGTCTTCTTTCCCATAAAATACATAATCGGGATACCCATTCCCGGAACCTGACTTGGAAGGAAAACGGTCCGCAGGATTTTTTGCAATCCTTTTTGTATAATACCCGCCGACACTTCCATAGCCGATATCCTTTAAATATTCTTCAAATCTGCTTTCCACCTCTGCTTCGTTTGCATTGGAACCATGAACTTCATATAGTACCTCCAAATTTACATTACGGATAATCTGCCCGCCAATCCTCAAATCCATATTTCTCCCCCTTTCTTCCGCACGGGAATGGGTTACACAATACCTATTTTCCTATTTCAAAAATTCATCTTCTGAAAATTATTATATAGAACATTTGTTCTTATGTCAACTTTTTATCCCTGCCGGATGACTCCGGCACGGGAGAGATTTTTTGGCGGGGCGGCGGCAGCGGGATTACCTGTCCCGGATTTTCCGTGCTTCGTTTCCGGAGGGAGTTTCCTGGCAGAATGTAAGTACATAAGGGAAACCGTGCAAGGATGCACGGTTTAGCCCGATGCGGCAAGGATGCCGCTTGAGGGCGTCCCGCAGCCTGTGAAAACTTACGCCATTCTGCTTAGAAACTCCCAGCCGGAAAAAGTGCACGGAAAACCGGGACAGGTAATCCCGCTGCCGCCGTCCCGCCAAAAAATCCTTCCCACGCGTCCGCTCCCAACATAACATTTCAGCCTGAACTGTTACGTTTAGCGCAGTCCCTCCTGCGGACAATCGCTTTCAAATTCAAACACGCACTTCTCAAACGCATTTATGACATGGGTATCCTGGTACTTATCATACCGCTTATGCTGCCTCCCGTACGCCATATGCACATGCCCGTGAAGGAAAAATTTCGGCTTATACTTCTCCATCAGCGTACGGAATACCTGAAATCCCTGATGGGGAAGGTCCCGCCCGTCGTTTAACTGGTAGGCGGGCGAATGCGCCACCAATATATCAAACCCCCGTTTTTTAAACAATTGGAACCACAGTTTCGCCACCCTCTGTACCATCTGACGTTCGGTGTACTGGTGGGGACCCGGCTTATAACGCATGGACCCGCCAAGCCCCAGGATACGGACTCCCTCATGGATATAAATCTGGTCCTCGATACAGATACACCCTTCCGGGGGAACCCGCTCGTATTTCCCGTCATGGTTCCCGTGCACGTACAGCACCGGCACGTTGGAAAGTGTTACCAAAAATGACAGGTAACGCGGATCTAAGTCGCCGCAGGAAATAATCAGGTCCACCCCTTCCAGCTTGCTCTTGTCAAAAAAGTCCCACAGGGATTTCGATTCTTCATCCGCAATCGCCAGTATCCTCATTGTATACTAACCTTCCTTTGTCATTACTCCCTGCTGCTTCATCACAGGTTCCGCATTTTCCTTTAATTCCTCCGTTTTCGGAATAGAGCCGATAACATTGTCCGCCAGCCAGTCCATAGTCATGATTTCCTCCGGCTGCATATGGAAATCCGGGTCCTCGGAAACCACCCCGTTTTGGGAATACAGGATACCGGAAAACGGATTAAATAACTCGGAACTGATGGTTGCCCTTAACAATTCCACCAAACGTTTCGTCCCGATTGGCAGGTACTGGGAGCAAATGACCTCAATAACCCCCTCAGACAGTCCCCACCAGTAATTGATTGCCTTCGTGGAAGACGGATCGTCGTCGTATTTCCACGTCCCGTCCATAATCGTGCGCAAAAGCTGTTCGTAGAATTTTCCCCAATGGTATAACGGCATGGCCAGGTTTCTCGGACGCCCCCCGTCAAAATGGTAAATGCCGAAAAAGCGGGAAGCCTCCTCCGGAATCACCATATCCATCCCGGAAATACAGGACGCCCCCGTCTCCCTGATCCTCTCGTCGATATCCACATCCTTCATCGTGGACCATTCCAAATAAACTTCCGCCCTGGGATTAATCATCTTCGCCCCCAGCGCAAATGCATTGATATTCGCGATAGAGCCGTAAATGGGGTAATCCGCAATGTAAGTCAGCCGGTTATTCTCCGCCATCGCGCCCGCTATGGCGCCCATCAGGAATTTCGCCTCATGCATCCTGGAATAATAGGTACGGATATACCGGTGGGACGTGTTCAGCGAACAGTTCATGATACGGATATCCTTATTGGCAATAGCCGCTTTCACGCTCCCCTGCACAAAAGAAGGGGTAGTGGTAAAAATCAGGTTGCAGCCGGAATTTATGGCGTCTTCAATCAGGGAATCGATATTGTCCTTTGTCCCGTTCTCATAAAAAACCGTCCCCACTTCCTCCGGGAAGGTCTGTTCCAAATAGAGCCTGCCCAGCTCATGGGCATATGTCCATGCGGAAGTCCCCGGTGTCTTCTCGTAAATAAACGCAATCTTCAGCTTAGGCATTCCCATTTGGTGCAGGATACTGAGCAACGGCTTCTTTTCCTGGTTGGGCTTCATTTTCAGGTCGATTTCCTGTTCTTCCTGCAAAAGCGCAAATTCTTCCCAGCTCTTTGCCATCAGCTCCTTTAACTCATTGGTAGTCTTCCCGTCAATCACGTCGTATCCGTAAAGCGTAATAAAAGACAAAAATGCGTCGCCGGGGGTGATTTTCAGTTTACTTCCCCCCTTTGCCTTATACTCGGCGGTAAAACGGGTATAGAGCGCGCTGAACTTCAAAAGCTCGTCGTCCGTCCACGCTTCCTTTGGCGCCTTCCCTACCGCTTCCTGCAATTTGGCAAAACTGCCTTCCTGGGAAAACCATATGTAATTAATCGGCGCGTACTGGTAAAAATCCATAAATTCGTAATAAATCTTATTTTCCTTATCCTCGCTGCGCCTCGGCACAATGCGTATCACATTGCCGGGTATGGAAACCACCCCGAAAAATTTCATGACGCTGACCCGCTTATTCCCCTCCTCCACATAAAACTTATTCATGTATTCATAAACCTTAATGGGATCACGGATTCCTTCCTCTACATGGCTGGTACTCAGATTCGACCATTTTGAGGCAAACTCCGAATCCTCCCTTAGTATGGGCATGAAATTCCCCGAAAAGGAACTGCTCCTCCCAACCGTCTTCGTTCCCACAATCTGGTCCGCCGGAATCTGCACAAGCCCCAGGGGAATTTCATGGTACGCCCCCTTTTCCGGCATAATATCATCCAAAACCTGAAGCGTCGGCTTCTCCCCGCGCAGCATCCGCGCCTGGTAATCCTTCTTTCCTAATTTAAATGCCTTACTGTAATCTTCTCTACCCATAGTCTCTCCCTTTTTGTACTCCGCTTCCCGGTTCCTATCTGCGCCTTTCGTATCTTACAAACCGGTACGCCACGTCAAAATAAGTCTGTTCCTCGCTATCCGCCGTAACCTCCCACTCCGGCAGCTCATCCAGGTTGGGGAAATAAGCATCCGCCTGATACCTGTGGTCAATCTTCGTCACATGCGCCACATCACAATAAGGCAGCATCTGCCTGTATACGCTGTCACCGCCTATCACATAAACATCTTCACTTTTATACTTCTCAAGCTCCTTAAACAGTTCCTCCAAACTGTGTGCCACAATTCCGTCCTTTACCTGATAGTCCGGATTGGAAGACAGGATTACGTTCGTCCGGTTCTTCAACGGAAGCCCCTGGGGAAACGTGTCTAACGTCTTCCGCCCAAGCACCACTACCTTTCCCATGGTTTCCTGCCGGAACATTTTGTGGTCATTGGGAATCCGAATTAACAGGTCGCCCCCGTTCCCAATGGCCCATTGGCTGTCAACCGCAACAATAATATTCATTCCTTCATCCTTTCTGTTATTCCAACCGGTGCAAAACCTGCTGCCCCTTTGGTTGTCTGTCTTAAATGGCAACAGGGATTTCTATCTGCTCTCCTGCCACATATCCTTCCACTTTCACATCATTGCGGGTAAACGCATAAAAATCATGGATTTCAGGATTCAGCCAGAATTTTGGCGCATCGTAAGGTGTCCGCGCAATCAGTTCCTCCACCAGCGGAATGTGCCTGTCATAAATATGGGCATCCGCAATCACATGGACCAGCTCCCCTGCCTTCATGCCGCATACCTGTGCCAGCATATGCACTAACACCGCATACTGCACCACATTCCAGTTGTTTGCGGCGAGCACGTCCTGGGAACGCTGGTTTAAAACGGCATTTAGCGTAAACCCTCCGTCTTCCCTGCCCTGTGTTACGTTAAACGTCATACTGTACGCACAGGGATACAGGTTCATCTCATGCAAATCCCCGTGCACGTACAGGTTTGTCATGATGCGGCGGCTGAAGGGATTGTTTTTCAGGTCATAAATTACCCTGTCCACCTGGTCCATCATCCCTTCTTTGTACCGGTGCTTTACGCCCATCTGATAACCGTACGCTTTCCCGATGCTCCCGTCCGCATCTGCCCACGCATCCCAGATATGGCTGTGCAGGTCGTTGATGTTGTTGGATTTCTTCTGCCAAATCCAAAGTATTTCGTCCGTTGCACTTTTTAATGCCGTCCGGCGCAGGGTAAGGATGGGAAATTCTTTGGACAAATCGTAACGGTTCACCACGCCGAATTTCTTTATGGTATAAGCGGGAGTTCCGTCCGCCCAGCGGGGCCGCACTTTCTCTCCCTCCGTACTCGTCCCGTTCTCCAGGATATCCCTGCACATGGCAATAAATATATCGTCCGCCTGACTCATCCGCTTATCTCCTTTTTTCTTTCTCCATATTTCTTTTCCGCTTTATCTGTCCCATTTGTCACACAGCGAGTTTACCTGGTCGGCAAAACGCGCCAGTTCCTTGTTCGCCACGCCTTCGTTTTTGCGGATAACCGCAAGCAGCCTCTGCCCTGCCGCCACAAGACGGGAGAATACATCGGCAGCCACACGCCCTTTCTTCTTTTGCAGCGGCATCGGCGCAGCCACGTACTCCGCTTCCCCGGTGACGAGGTCAAACCGGGTCCCGCTGTAAGGCGCAAACGCAGGAATTTTGTGCTCGTTCTCCAAACATGCCGCAAACGATTCGCAGACCGTGCTTTCCCCGTGTACCACAAAGACTTTTTCCGGCTTCTGTCTGAATCCTTCCACCCATGCCAGCAGACCGTCCTTATCCGCATGGCCGCTGATACCCGCCAAAGAACGGATGTCCGCACGCACCTCAATGGTTTCGCCAAACAGCTTCACTTCGTCCATGCCTTCCACCAAAGCCCTTCCCAGCGTCCCCTGCGCCTGATAGCCCACAAACAGCACCGTACATTCCGGTCTCCACAGATTGTGTTTCAAATGATGGCGGATACGTCCTGCTTCACACATACCGGAAGCGGATATGATGACTTTCGGCGTCATGTCAAAGTTAATTTCCCGCGATTCGTCGCCGGTAATGGTCAGTTTCAATCCGGGAAAACGGATGGGGTTAATCCCCTGACGGATTAACTCCATGGCATCCTCATCAAAGCATTCCTCCACGTTACGCTGGAAAATCTCTGTGGCTTCCACCGCCAGCGGGCTGTCCACGTAAACCGGGAAATCCGGATGCCCTTTAATCCGGTCCTCCGCTTTGATTTGGCGCAGGAAATAAAGCATTTCCTGCGTCCTGCCTACCGCAAAGGAGGGAATGACCACATTTCCTCCCGCATCAAAGGTTTCCTGCAGAATCTTTGCAAGTTCGCCCACGTAATCCGGCCGCCCGGCGGAATGAATCCGGTCCCCATAGGTGGATTCCATTACCACATAGTCGGCTTCCTCCGTATAAATCGGGTCTTTGATTAAAGGCTGGTTGGTATTTCCCAAATCCCCGGAAAAAACAATTTTCTTCTCCTCTCCGTCCTCCTTCATCCACACCTCTATGCTGGCGGAACCAAGCAGGTGTCCCACGTCCGTGAAACGGATTCTGACCCCTTCGCACAATTCAATGATCTGGTTATAATGGCACGGAACCAGCCTTTTAATCACCCCGTCCGCATCTTCCATGGTATACAGCGGATCATGGGGTTCGATTCCCGAATGCCTCTGCGCTTTCCTGTTCTTCCATTCTGCTTCCTGCATCTGGATATGCGCACAGTCACGGAGCATGATACTGCACAAATCCGCTGTCGCCACCGTCGTAAGCACCTGTCCCCTGAATCCCTTGGCATACAGTGCAGGCAGCATACCGGAATGGTCCACATGGGCATGGGTCAGCAGTACATAGTCCACCAAAGCCTCCCCGATGGGCAGCTCCGCGCTTTCGTAAGAACGTAATCCCTGTTCCATGCCGCAGTCAACCAGGATATTTTTCCCCGCTGCTTCCAGATAGTGGCAGCTTCCGGTTACTTCATGGGCGGCTCCAATAAACGTCAGTTTCATACCAACACTCCTTTCCGTCGTGTAAAACCACTTTTTCTTTTGTATCTTTTATTCAGGAACTTTCCACCATTTCGCTGACCGTACATCACGAACCGGATATGCCTGAACCATTATGTAATGTCCCTGACAATGCTTCCTTTCTTTAAACTTTCTCCCAACAAATCCTCGATTCCCATTCCGGTACTGTTATTTCTGCTTCCAGTCCTGTTGTCTTCTCTTTTGTCCCGAATGTCTGAACGGTAATACAGACAGTCAATTTTCCGGTACTGTGCCTTCACAGCGCCTGCAAATAATTCCCTGTCCTCCTCACTGTTTACATTTCCGTTGAAGAAAAAAACCTTTCTTCCGAATTCCCCTTCTAACTTTTCTTTTAGTGAGTTGCCGGATTCTTTGTCGATATCCATAAAAGCAATACGGTATTTCTCCCCTGCGTATTTTTCCACAAGTTTCCGCCCCCTGCCTTTTGCGCCTCCCACAATTACGCAAATCTTCTTCTGAAACATAGTATTGTCTCCTTGCTTTTTTGGCTTATTCTGAAAGTATCTTTTCCCCGCGCGCCGGAATAGATATTATTATTATACAAAAGCCGACCCATAATAGCAAGGTATAACATAGCCGTGCGCGATAACTTACAGACGTAAAGTTACCGCCCTTTTTTCCACCCGTCCCCTTTTTCCGCCCTATTTCAACTCGTTTGCCGTGGTATAGAACTGGTAATAAATGCCTTTTTTGCCAAGGAGCTGTTCATGGTTCCCTTCCTCCACGATTCCCTGGTCCGTCAGCACAAGAATCCGGTCGGAATTGCGGATGCTGGAAAGCCTGTGCGCTATGGTCAGCGTAGTCCTGCCTTCGGACAGCCGCGCCAGGGACTTCGCCACTGCAAATTCACTTTCGTTATCCAAAGCGGAAGTCGCCTCATCCAGTATAATAATGGGAGGATTCTTTAAAAATACCCTGGCAATGCTGATCCGCTGTTTCTGCCCGCCGGACAGCTTCACCCCGCGTTCGCCCACATAAGTGTCATAACCGTCCTTTAAATGCATGATAAACTCATGGGCGCCCGCCCGCTTTGCCGCTTCCTCCACTTCCTCCCTGGATGCGTCCTGTCTTCCGTAAAGGATATTCTCGTATATGGTTCCCGAAAACAGGTATACATCCTGCTGCACGATTCCCACGTTCTTACGCAGGCTTTTTAACGTAAAATGCCGGACATCCTCCCCGTCGACACGGATACAGCCCTCCGTCACGTCATAAAACCTGGGAATCAGGTTGCACAGCGTGGTTTTTCCGCCGCCGGACGGACCAACTACCGCCACCTTCTCCCCGTGCTTTATTTCCAGGTTCAGGTTACGGAAGACGGTGTTATGGTCGTCGGGGTATTCAAAACTCACCCCTTCAAACCGGATATTTCCTTCCGTATGCCGCATTTCCACCGCCCCCGGCTCATCAAAGATTTCGATGTCCGCATCCATAATCTGTAAAAACCGCTCAATACCCGTCATACCCCGCTGGAACTGCTCCGCAAATTCTATAATCCGGCGTATCGTGGCAATCATCGTACTGACATAAAGGGTATAAGCCACCAAATCCCCCGGCGCCACAAGTCCCTTTACCATGAAAATACCCCCGGCGACCACCACCGCGAGGTACATGATACCGTCAAATACCTTCGTCGTGGTCTGGAACGCCGCCATATACCGGTACGTCTCTTTCTTAATGTCCAAAAACTTCCCGTTGTCCTGCTCGAACTTCCGGTTCTCCATTTCCTCATTGGTAAATGCCTTTACCACCTTCTGCCCCAGCAGGCTATCCTCAATCCTCGCATTCAATTCCCCAATCTGGTTCCTCTGTTTACTGAACGCCCCGCGCATACGGAAATTCAGCGTCATGCACACCCCAATCATGACCGGCACGATCAGGAAAATAAGCAGCGTCAGCAGCACGTTAATTCTCGCCAGTATCACAAAAGAAATCACGATTTTGATTCCGGCAATGAAAAATTCCTCCGGGCAGTGGTGGGCAAATTCCGTCACGTCAAACAGGTCGTTGGTAATGCGCCCCATAATCTGCCCGACCTTCGTATTGTTATAATACGTGTTGGACAACTGCTGCAAATGACGGTAGGCATCCCGCCTCATATCCGTCTCAATCTTTGCACCCATCACATGCCCCATGTCTGCCATGTAATAGCTCGCCACCGTATCCAGCAGCCTCAGGAACAGGTAAAGGCACCCAAGCCCGCCAATGGTCCTTACCGAAAGCTCCGCCAGCCGGTACAGCCCTTCGTTAGTGATATACCGCATGATAAGCGGCAGCACCAGCTCACAGACCGTGGTCAATGCCGCACAAAACAAATCCGTCGCCAGCGTTTTCCGGTAAGGTTTAAAATAAGGAGCGAACCGCCCCAGCAATTCTTTTGTTTTATATTGTCTGTTATTCATTGTTTTTCCTCTTTCCCATATGCCTATTTGAAAACAATTATAACATAATTACATAATATAAAGCAAACCTCTGGTAATTATTAAAGGAAGGTGACCGATTTGTCTGGCTCCATATCCCAGCTTATCCTGTTGATTATAGCGCTTTCCGCGGATGCACTGGCAGCCGGCTTTGCCTACGGGGCGGACCGGGTAAAGATCCCCCCTTTATCCACCGTCATCGTGGCATTACTCTCCGACCTGCTCTTAATGGCTTCCCTTCTTGCCGGCAATTTCCTTAAGGCTTACATTCCCCCCGCATGTACCGTATTTTTTTCCTTTTCCATCCTTTTCGTACTGGGGAGTATCAAGCTCTTTGACAGCTCCATCCGTAAAAAAATCCGGGAAAACCGGTTTAACGGCAGGGAAGTCCATGTGAAAACCAAAAACCTCCGCTTCATCCTGACGGTTTACGCGGCGCCCGAAGCCGCCAACACCGCCGATGTGGAAGTCCTCTCTCCCGCCGAAGCGCTCTCCTTAGGCATGGCGCTCTCCTTAGACAGCGCCGCCGCAGGATTCGGTGCGGCGTCCGGGGACTATTCCCTCCCCTTGGCCGCACTGCTGACATTTTTAATCAGCCTGTGTGCCATATCCGGCGGATGCAGACTTGGAAGACTGTTGGCGGCAAAATCCGATTTTAATTTTTCCGTTATCGGGGGGATTTTGCTGCTTTTACTGGCGTTTAGCAAGTTATAGGAAGGGGATGCACGGGAGGGATTTTTTGCGGGACGGCGGCAGCGGGATTGCCTGTCCCGGATTTTCCGTGCACTTTTTCCGGCTGGAGGTTTCTAAACAGAATGAGAAAGTGTGTCACAAACTGCGGGACGTCCTCAAGCGGCATCCATGCCGCATCGGACTGAAATGGGCATCCACGCCCATTTCCCCTTGGGTGTCTGCATTCTGCTAAGAAACCGCCGCCGGAAACGAAGTACGGAAAATCCGGGACAGGCAATCCCGCTGCCGCCGCCCCGCAAAAAATCCCTCCCGTGCCGGGTAGAGTAAAAAGAAGTGCTATGATGCCGGGCTAGTTAACCCCATGGACATCTGCCAAATACCGGTAAAAAAAACTGCCCTGCACGTCCCCCGAAAAATTTCCGTACCGCAGCAACTGCCCTTCGATACGGATTTCCGGATACCGGACGGACTGCCCGTATGTCACCCGCCAAAACGTC
Organism: uncultured Kineothrix sp.; assembly: GCA_910587275.1. Lineage (GTDB taxonomy): Bacteria > Bacillota > Clostridia > Lachnospirales > Lachnospiraceae > Kineothrix. Next base: position 18,763 of record CAJUMD010000008.1, on the reverse strand, counting down.
TCCCGCACCGAACGGTGTATCTCATTAAACGGTGTAACCGCCCCGAGAAGCAGTACGGCACAATACGCCGCAAACAAATATTTCTTTCCGGCCGTGCGGACACCCGTAACCTTATCCGCACACTCCCTGCTGCCGCTTTCCGCACATACATCCGTCCAGGCGCCCTCCCATGTTTCCATACACCGCAGCATCAGCACAAACAGCGCCGGTACCGATGCCCTCATGCAGAAATCATGTCCTTCCCCCACTTTAATAAAAGGACATACCAATAAAAGAACCGTCACAAACCATATCAGGGAATCCGACTTCCGGTAGCGGTACAAAAAATAAAGGTAAACCCCGAATTCCAAAAAATAAAACAGAAAATACCGCAGCCACCCTGCCGCAGGCTCCTGCAGCACAAGGTGTGCATTGTCCTTTTCTATCATCCCGCCGGAGATATTTCCCGACAGGTACAGGAACATACAGATGCCCACCACAAATACACCCACCATATTTTGGAATGTCAGCAGTTCTTTTGCGTTTTTCCGATCCGCGCGGATACGCCCGGCATACAGGTAAAGCACAATGGGGATTAACCCCACAAAAGGAATGGTGGCGGAAAGCATCGTAACCGCCAACAAAAACAGCATATTTTTACCGTTTTTCTGGACCAGGACAGCCGCCGTCGCCACCCATGCGGGAACCGCCTGGTTAAAAACCCAAAACAATTGTGCCGTCATGGAAGTGAACTGAAAGTCCGCCGCCCACCATTCCAAATGTGCCGCAAGCCTTAAATCCGTCCCTTCCTCCCCAAGTATCCATGTCCCGGCATAATCCAGTCCGCTGAAAAACACCAAAAACAAAAGCGGCAGCAAATCCGCTTTTCCCCGGTATATGCAAATCAGATAATATACAATAAAAATACCCGCCACTGCCCACATAAACTGTGCCGCATATCCTGCCTCCAGCCCGCATACTTTCCCCACACATGCCGCCGGAAGCCAAAATCCGATATAATAAACCAACCCCCTGTCCCCGCCATGGGATACCACCGGCCAGTCATATTCCACCAGCGCACGGAATATCGCATTCCGGACCTCATGGTCGCTGTTTTGGTAACACCATCCCCCGATTCCTGACAGGTAAACCCAAAGCGAAATAAGAAGCGCCGCCTTTAAAAAGGTTCCCGCATTACAGCCTCCAAGGACGAAACACCGCTCCTGTACGGAATCCGAAAATGCCCTGACACAGGCAAAAGCCGTTAACGCGGCAAACGGCAGCGCAAAATACCACTTTAGCCAGCCGGTAAGGAAAATGAGCGTGGGCAGGGATAGATAGAGGTAAATCAGGATACCGGCACAGGCGCCGTATTTTCTTTTTTCCGTTTTCCTGCTTTCCGTACTTTTCATCTTTCCATCCTCCTTCTTTTGCCCTTTCCTATTCTTTTCTATCCCATCTTCCCTTTTTCCCATTTCCGCTTCACGGAAATCATCCGCTTTTAAACGCCCATAATTTATTCATCAGAAAATTAAGCGGCACACTGAACAGTAAATTAATAAGCGGTGCGGCAAATTCCGAAATGTGCAATACCCTTACCCATAAAACAAGCAAAATACCGTTCAAAAACAATCCCGTAAAAGAATAAGACACATAAGTCTTAAGCAATGCCTTCCAAAGGGAACGCTTTCCCCCTTCTTCCAAACGGAACACAAACCGGTTGTTCCAGTAAAACGACCAAAGGACGCTCAATATAAATGCCACTGTCTGCGCCGCCAGGTAATCCGCTCCGCCAAACAGGCCAAAACGCCGCAAAAGCAAAAGCCCTCCCGCATAAAGGGCATAGGATATGACGGTATTGCTCAACCCCACCATTCCGAATTTTACAAACTGTATAAACAAAGCCGTATTTTCCTGTTTCCATTCCATCATAAATCCTCACATACCGTTCCGTAATACCGGATAGTACTGTCCCTCCCGGAATTCCCATGGCTGCAGATCCACTTCCTGCATCCACGGTTCATATTCCAATCCGGTATCACTGTCATACCTCTCCCCGGTTTCCATATAATGTTCTGCACATTGCCGGATGTTTCCGACGGTTCCGTTCAGTTCGGACAGAATATTTGCGGATTCCAGCCATACTTCCGTACAGTAAGTGACCTCCTTATTCCCGAAGCGGTCCACAATTCCCGCCGAAACGGCGCTTTGCAACGCAAATACCCGGAAAATGCTGCCGTTATCGTAAGAAACGGCGCCCGCGCTTTCTATTCCGCACACCCTGCTGACGCTGACGCAATTCCAAATTTTCCCGCCGAAATTATCCGCGATGCCTCCTGCCCTAAGCCCTTCCACATCGGCATCCGTAAAACAGTTCACAATCACCGCGTTTCCGTCAAGACCATGGCTGGTCACCACGCCGGTACAGCTTCCCTGCACCCTGCTGTCCACAATCCCAAGATTGCAGACCACACCGCCCAACTGCCCAAACAGCCCGTTATTCCCGTCTCCCGTACAACGCATTCCCCCTACCGTATGCCCGCACCCGTCATAAATCCCCCGGAAGTAAAACCCGCTGCCAACTTCACCGATGGGACTCCAGTCTCCCAAACAGCCCAAATCCAAATCCTGCGTCTGCCGGAAATGAGCGCCTGCAAAATCATTCCCTTCCTGCACCCGCAGCTTTAAGCACAGCAAATCCTCCGCACTGCTTATCCGGTAGGGGGAATCCTTGGTTCCCTTTCCTTCCCACACCGTCCGCCTCGTATCATCCCCGTCCGTTTTATAATACAGCAGGATACCGTTACCGCCTGCGGATGTCAGCCGCCCGTAAAAGGTATATCCCTGCGTCCATACATAATCCATCAGGAAATCCCTCATCTCGCGGGTCGGTGAAATTCCCCCGCCCCGGAACAATCTTTCATGTCCGAGATAAGCATCCTCCCCGGTTTCGTAAAGAATGACCACCTTCGGCGGATTGTTCCACAGCGCTTCCCTGTCTTCCGCTAAGGAGCTTCCAGACGAAACGTCGAACCACTGCACCTTAGCCCTGACCCCCGGATCGCTCCTGCCGCAGATACTGTAAAAAACGGGAATCTGCGGAAAGCAGTAAATCGAATCTTCACTGTCCGTATATTCCTCCACCACATGAGATACCGTCTCATAAACCCGGAGTGTTTCCTCCGGCATCCGGATTCCCTTAAGCAGAGCAAGTTCTTCGGATTGTGCCCTGCACTGCCACACATCCGGTTCTTCCATCCCCCACCAGTAATAGGGATGCGTCATTTTCTTCCCTGCCGACTGCACCGTCACAACCAGACATGCCAACAGGACAAATACCCGCAGCCCTTCCGAAAACCGGAACCGGAAACCGTCAAGCAGCAGAGCGGCGGCAAACGCAACGCCGATGGATGCCTGTCCTTCCACCAGCCCTCCTGACATTCCACAACCGTAAGAAACGGCAAAATAGGAGCCCGTTACCGCCACATATGAAAGTTCTTTCCCGCTGATTTCCTTTTTTCCCAGAAAACGCCATACCGTATGTCCCGTAACAATACAAAACAACGGAAACACCACAAGAAAAACACTGTAAGGGCTTAAATAAGAGCAGCCTTCCGTTACCCCTGCCGCTTTTCCAAAGCAGGCGGCCATGAGGGTATACACCGTCACGCAGACACAAAACAGGATGCCGCACCGGTCCCACCATTTTGCCCTTCCATTACACCCCCCCCCGGATTTTTTCAGGCAATA
>CAJUMD010000008.1:0-15024 GCA_910587275.1 uncultured Kineothrix sp. | reverse complement strand
ATGCCACAGACATAAGCCAGAAAAACGAACCTTTTTTCTTATCCTTTTTCTTTTGAAAAAACAGGATACCCCCAACAGACACAGGACAACGGCGGCATAACCCATGCCCGCCCGAAAAGCCGGAAGATTATTTCCAATCCAGCCAAACAGGATTGCATAAATCCCACCCTTTGCCGCAACGGCATCTGTCCCCGTCTGTTCCAGGTACGGGAAAAAATTCCCCCGCCAAAGCATCACGGCATAGGTAAACAAGATGGGGGCAAGCAAACCATCCAAATACAACACGGTACTTTTCAGGATGCAGTGCGCCGGCTTACGGGAAACCACCTGGAAAAAAACCACAAAAACCAAGGCATACGCGGCAAATACCAGCCCCATATTCTGTTTGACCAAATAAAAGCAGGCGTTACATACCCCTGCCGCAAATAACGGCAGGTAATAATTCCGCGTTTTTTCCGCCTCCCTGCGCTTCACCGCCCTGACCAAAAAGAGAACGGTCAGCCATGCGAACAAATCCATCAGCCGCACATAATCATAAAAAACCTGCGCCACCTCGGATTGTAAGTAAAACACAGCGGTTACCGCAGCGACACATGCCCACGTTTCCCGGAACATTTCACGCAAAACCAAAAATACAACGGCGGCAATCAGGCAAAAAAGTACCACGCCCATGACACGCAAAACAATGATTTCATAACCGAATACCTTCGTCAGCAGGGAAATCAGGGAAATATACAATGGTGTAAATAAATAATCAAAATCCTTATACAAGACTTCCCCCCGGTTGATGCACTGTGCGTAATAGGTATACCATCCTTCCGCAAACGGCATGGTACAGCCGGACAGCACCGCCGCCAGCACTCCCGCAGCCATGACCGTAAACACCAGGTAGCGCCATGCAGAGAGAATTTGCAGGAAACGTTTTAACGTGACTCCGATTTTTTTACTCTTTATTTCTTTCTTTATATCTTTCTTTATTTCTTTTACCATATTTTTTCTTCCTTACTTTTCCGCTATTTCTTCCCCTCCGTCATCTTATGGATTACCGCCGCCAAAACCACGCTTACCAGTAACGCCTTTACAGTAAACAGGCATCCCATAACCGCATGCAGCCGGTATTCCGTCACCCCCAGTGCGGAACAAAGATTTTGGTAAAACACTTCGTCATATCCCCTTGACAAACATAACAACACCGTATTGTGGAACAGGTACACCGGAAACTGTATTTTAGGGAAATAATCAAAAATCCTCATGGGATTTTTCCGTACCTGCCCCCTGTCCAAATCCGTCTGCACAAAATCCCTACGGACCGCAAAACAGTATACGTAAAATCCCGCAAGAAGCAAATACACACTGGGAAACACATACATATACATATCAAGATAATCCCCGCCGAAGTAGGACGCCTCATAATAAAGCCGGGAATTTAACAGGATAAATGCCAGCAATGCCGCTACTGGCACAGCATCCCGGAAGCGTTTCAACCCCCCCCCGGATAATTTTCCCCGGTACTCCTTCAGGTGGTTTAAGAGCATACCGGAAAAGAAAAGGTCCAGGTTAAAATAAAACGGCGTATACACATCCAAAGACCAATTTCCGCTCCCCGTGGATGCGATACGGTATCCTGCCAGACACCTTGCCAAAAGTCCCATGCCTGTCAGGAATGCCAATGCGGCATATACCTGCTTTTCCGACTTTACGGTTTTACGCAGCAGATAATAACCAAGCGGGGCAGCCAAATACAGACGCATCAGCGTACCCAAATACCATCCAAGCCCGAATTCCGTGGGATAAAATTCCGCACGGTAATCCAAAAGAAGCAGTTTAAGCCAATATCCGATATTTTCCCCGGAAGGAACCATGATTTCCGGCTTGATAAACACCGCAATCAGAAACAGCCAAAAATAGTACAGCGGCAAGATTGCCCGTATCCGTTTCCAATAATAGTACAGAATTCCTTCCTTTGAGATTTCGTATTTGCCACCGTAAAACCCGCTTCCCACACCGTACCCGGAAAGAAGGAAGAAAATCCATGTTCCTCCCCAGGCCGGTGTATAAAGCAGCCATGCGCTCCCGAAATTTTCATTCCAGTTTACCGGAATAAAACTTTTTGCGTGCAGCAAAAATATGGTTAAAAATGCCAATACCCTAAGTACATTCAACATATCCACACGGTTCTTTTTTCCCATACGGATTACCTGCCCCTTCCCCGTTCCCCAAAGCGCATTCCGAAACGCCCCCTGCGTTTTTCCATAAACTGCCCTTGTTTCCCACGCATCCACTCCATAATGCCCTCCGTCAGAATCAGTGCCGTAATCATACAAATAGCAAGATTGACAACCAACGTAGGCATGGTCAGCGGAAACTTAATCCCTTCATCCAAATACCCCATTCCAGGCAGGCACAACGGCACCATAAGGAATAAAAACAGCATCCGGTACAGGTAAGGGAAAAATGCAAAACGGCACTCACCCTCCTTTAAGCAAAACAGCACCGGAAAAAGAAACAAAAGCAGCGTATAAGTATAACTGAAACTTGGCAGCCATACACAAAACAATGCCAACGCATACAGTTTCTTCCATTCTTCCTTTCCCAAAACATAAACCGCCCCGCAGACCGCCACGGGCACCGCCAGCCTGCCCGCTACCGGTTCCTGCACCGTGATTTTACACAACGCACCCAATATCTTCACCAAATTGGAATAGGAAAAATTATATGCCATGCCCAAATTCCCTGCGTAATCCGTCGAGGCCTGGATACCGTGAATCAGATACCCCATGGATGCCACCCCGTCAAAGGCAAAAAACGGAACAAAAAAAACTACTGCCCCTGCCACGGCTGCCCATACGGCTTCCCGGTACCTCTTTTTATGCAGAATGAATATCCCGAATACCGCAGGGTATATTTTAAGGGAAGCGGCAAATGCCAGCGCCAGATAGGCGCAGTACCTCTTCCATTTTTCCGGCGCATCGTAAAACACAAGAAACACAAACAATCCCGCAAAACTGGCAAGAATCAGGTTCCCCCGCTCCAACGTAAACAAAAACGGACCGGAAAACAGAATGCCTGCCGCCAGCAATGTCTTATCCCATTTTGAGCCCCGGTACAAATGTTTCACTAATTCCCACACTAAAAGAACAGTGGCTGTCACATACATCAAATACAAAATCTGCGCCTGCATCAATTCCCGGTAGTAAAATCCGTCCCCTCCGGTCAGGGATTCCGGCAGGAAACAGTAAAATATTTTTAAAAACAAAAAACACATCGGAGGATAATTGGCATCCGCGCTGTACGGATTATCCGTATTTAAACATGCCAGCATATTAAAGTAATCCATGCCCGTATTATGGTAATCGTTCACAAAATAACTGTCCATCCATTTCCCGTGCAGGAGGGCTTCCATCACCCAATAAAGGATTTCGACAAACAGTAATGCGGCAATAAACAGGCGGTTTAACCCCCCCCCGCAAAAATATCCTTTATGCTGCCAATCCTTTTTCCATACTTTTTTTTTATACTTTTTCTCCATTCCATTTCCCCGCTTCCTTATCTGCCGTCCCGGCTTTGGGGTTTCTCCCCGTCCGCTTCCGTCACCCGCGTCTCCCCGGCCAAAATCCCGTCATGCCTGCCGCACACATTCCGGAAGATGCGGGAATCCAGGACATATTTCTCAAAAAATGCATTCCGGACCGCATCTATGGCAAATGCACTGACGAATATCCAAACCACAAACACTGCCGCCAAAATTACAAACCCTTTCCTGTCATACCATAACCGGCACTTTACGATTTTCTCCCACAGCGGATACCGGAAAAAATTATGGTCATGGATCAGCAGAATACCGAACGTCCCCGCCGCCAGGCGCCGGATGACCGGAAGCGGCTTCACCTTCACATGGGCAAAAAAGAAAAATAAGGCAAACCCGGCAACGATGTTTGAAACGGAAGATTCATCCCCCATAGTTGACACGAGAAACCGTACCGCCTTATTTTCGGGATGCAGGGCGAACCAATAATTTGCCGTCCCTATCACAAACCATATGGATGCAGACAGAAACAGACACGCCTTCGGCTTCCCCATTATACCCACCGGCCACCTTTTCAGGTTCAGTGCAATCAGGTAGCAGACAATAAAAACAAATATTTCACTGGGCATCTTTTGATAATAGTTTGTAAAATACCCGATAATCTGCGTGCCGGTTTCCAAATACAAAAACAGCCACAAGAGCATCCGCGCCTGCTTTTTCGTAAGACCGCGCGTCATCCGGTTTAAAAAAGGCAGCAGCAGGTAAAAGGCAAGATAACTTGCGGCAAACCCATGGGAATTTCCCGCAATGGGCAAACACACACTAAACCAATTCCCCGCCGTCATAGGGGTTCCCATCAAAAAAGAAACCACCGCAAACAAAACGGAATAAAACAACACGGTAAGCCATATCTTCCAAAACCGCCCTGCCTGAAACTCACGGTCTGCCAAAAACCAACAGGATACTGCCACAAAACAGTCAAATCCGATTTTCCCCCAAGGCAGCGCCAAATAGGACAGGGTTTTATTTGGCGTCATCGTTTCCACACCCAATATTCCTCCGTGAACCACCAAATGATGGGCAATAATGCCCAGCATACAAACCACCCGGCACAATTCAATATTACTTTCCCTCGGAGTTTTGGCATTTCCCGCCTGCGGTCTTCCCAGCCAAATATGGATAGCGGCAAAATACAAAGCAAATGCCGCAAGGAACAGCGCCGCCGTCCCCCCGTTTTCCGTCACGGCGCCAAAGCCCTCCTCATACAAACCGGGGTATACCGTCAGGACAACCGCATACCCGCATAAGATACTAACCGTCAAAACCAGCAACTGGCATAAAAATACTTTTTTCATTTTTCCAAAACCTTTTCCACAAGTTAAAAACCAAACAACGGAGCCGTCCGCTTCCTATTTCCGCTTCCACAGAAGTCAGAAATACCGGAGCAGTCCTGCCGGGCTGTCCGCCGCCCCCACTGCGCCCGTTTGGTATATTTCCTCCGGCGACCGGAACCCAAATCCGTAAGTAACGCCGATAAAATCCATGCCAGCCTCCTCCGCTCCCCCGGCATCGTGACAGGTATCCCCTACCATCACCGCCGCGCTGCCGCATACCCCCATATCTTCCATACACTTCCGGATGATGTCCCCTTTGGTCAGCCGGTTTGCGTAATCCGCCCCGTACAGGACCCCCACATACCGGTCAAGCCCAAAATGCCTTACGATGGATTCCGCATAATCCTGCCGTTTATAAGTCGCCACGGCTACCTTGATGCCCCTGCCGGAAAGTGTCTCCAGCACGGATTCCATTCCTTCATAAGGCGCCGCCCGGAATAAATCATAATCCTTATAGCGGTTACGGAAGCAGTCCGCCGCCGCCTGCAATGCTTCCCCTTCCAGCCGGTATATCCTTGCAAAAGAATCCTGTATGGGCGGTCCGATGAATGTAAGCAACTGCTCTCTCTTTAGCGGTGCAAGCCCCATGGTCCCAATGGTGTATTCCACGGAAGCCACCACGCCTTCCGTGGTATCCAGCATGGTCCCGTCCACATCAAAGACTGCCAGTTCATATTTTTTTATCCGTTCCCGATGATTCATGTATCCTGTTTCCTCCCTGTCCGCTTTTCAAACCTTTCCGTTTTCCCATTCCGGCCGGCTCCTTGGCTTTTTTGTATCCTGCCTGCTTCCCCCATTCCGGTCATTTCGTCCGTACGCTTCCAAAGGCATATATATTCCCCCGTATTCGTTTCAAACCTCCCAAGCAGCCGGTAGGAGGGTACCACACATTCCTGGTAAAATTCCAAAATCCTGCGCTGTCCGCTCAATCTCCCGTTACGGAATACCCTTTCATGCAATTCCCACCGCCATTCCTCCATTTCGTGGAACAGCACCAGTTTCGGGGGATGTTCCCTCAACTGCGCTGCCGCCTCCTCCGCCACCCCATCAGGGCACACATCGAAATACGGCACTGCGGCATATATGCTTTTCCGCTCCGCAAGGACTTGGAACAGCGGAATATTGCTGAACTGGAACACCGTATCCTCTTTCGTGGAATTATGCAGCATTAACGAAACAATCTCCCTGTAAGTCCCTGCATCTTTCTCCGGCAGAACATATCCCTCCAGTCCGTCAATCCCGGTATCCGGCAGCACGCCTTCCGCCAGGGAAGAAGTCTGCCAGCCATGCCAACTGTACGGCAGGTATCGTTTTTGGTTCATACACAGAAAACATAAGAGAAAGCAAAGCAGCAGCCCCGCATATTTCACCAGTCTCTGTTCCAACACATTATGGAACAGATACGCGGTAACAACCGGAATAAATAAAACGGCATACAATTCCTCCAGGCTTGCGGAAGCAAATCCCACACCCACAAACAGCAGACAGAGCGTAAAGGGCATAAATGCCCTTTGGACGTCTTCCTTTTTTTCCTTATTTCCCCCTCTTCCGAAGCATTCACAGGCCGCCTGCAGCCAAATCAAAAGAACGGTATAAATACCGATATACAGTATCTTTGTTTTCATGTTTCCAAAACCAACGCCTTCGTATAACAGATTGGCAAGACGGAAATCCACCCTGTGTCCGCCCCATCCCACCGCCAGCGTGAAACATGCCATGGCAAAAGCAAACACACGGGAAACGGCATCCCCCTTTTTTGCGGACAGTTCATGGGCGGCACGAAACAGAATTACGGCAATCAGCAAAAAAGCAAGGTATTTCGTAAACGTCCCGTATCCCACCCCCGCCCGGAACCCCAAAATATTCTCTTTAAATTCACGCAGCAGCAGGAACGATACAAGCGCCATACTGCTGACTGCCATCCACAGGTTTTTACCCGCCCTGCATTTTCTGCAGACCAGATAATTCACTTCGATTCCCAATGCGCAAATCAACTCGTCCATACGGAAAAAATTCTTCCAGCAAACCTGCAGCACATTGGAATTTGCCACTTTTGCATCCAACGCGGACGATATGCAGAACAGAAAATCCCCCCAAATATGATTGCGGAACAGATAAAGAACTCCGGGAGCTGCCGCTGCCGCCATCCCGCCGCAGCACAGCAGAAAATCCGCCGCACAACCCTTTAACCGGCGCCCGTTTTTCCAGTCAATCCATGCAATGCCAATCAGGCTGGCCGGCGGAACCGCCACTGCCACATTCTGTTTCATCATCACCATACACCCGCACAGCAGGCCGACCAAAAAAACGAAAAGGCTTTTCCTCCTGCCGGCAGACCGGTACATTCGGAAAAACAGATAGGATATGGCAGTCACACCGAACATCAGCAACGGATTATAATCATAAACCTGATCCACCAAATAAGCAGCCGTCACGCTAATGCCCGCCATCAGCCCCGCCGCCGCATAGGCAGGTTTAAAAACAGCCGACAGCATTCGGAATAACATCACCCAAACAAGCACCCTCGTAACAAAAAAGCCAACAATGGCATACAGCATAAAATGTTTTCCGAACAGCCCAAACAGGAAGGAAGTAAGCAGCAGGAAATACGGAGGTACAAACAAATAAAAATCCCGGTACGGCAAATCCCCTTCCTCCATGCGCCATGCCATGTACTGCCACCATCCCGTCTGCGCCGGAATGACACTTCTTGCAAAATTCCAGTAAAAAACGCTCCCGTATATTATGATTAGACACAAAAAGAGGAAACGGGAAGAAAACCAAACCTTCCTTTTACCATGCACACCGATATCTCCCATCCTTCCTTTTCCTTTCCTTTTCCTGTTTCTTCCGCCCTCTAACCGGCAGCCTTAGACCTTGCCGTTTCCGCTTCTTCCCCGTCCGCCGGTTCCCCGAAATTCAGCCGTTCCTCCTCGATGACCATGGGGCGTTTTGTCACCTTCGTAAGAATTGCGCCGATATACTCCCCTATGACTCCGATAAACGCAAGCTGCACGGAAGCAATCAGAAACATTCCGATGAGCAGAGGGGCGGTTCCCATGTTGAATGCATCCCACCTTGCCAGTTTCATGAGCAGGTATACGAGGGCAACGAAAAAGCTCACCGCCGACATGGCGAACCCCATCAGGGTAGCAATCCGCAGCGGTTTCCTCGACACATGTGTCAGTCCGGTAATGGCGAAATCAAAATACCGGTAAAAATTATAACTGGACTTACCGCTTTGGCGCTCCCTTTGCGTATACGGCACAAGACACCATTTATAACCGAGCTGCGTTACCAATCCCCAGATATACGGGTCCGGGTCGTCCATCCAACGGATCATATCCAATACTTCCCGGTCAAACAGCCCATATCCCGTCACGTTGGCAAGATGCTCCGTTTCCGAAAGCCCCGCCATCAAACCGTAATATAATTTCCTGACCCGGAACATAACGGGATTTTCCCTGCTTTTCGTCTTCTGTCCCAGCACTACTTTGTATCCTTCTTCCCATTTACGCAAAAATTCCGGAATCAGTTCCGGCGGATCCTGCAAATCGCAGACAATGCAGATTAAGGCATCCCCGCTTCCCTGCAGCATCCCATATGTCCCAGAACGGTTGGGACCGAAATTCGTCACGTTAAAAATCACTTTCACATGACCGTCTTCCCCCGCCAGTTCCCGCAGGATTTCTTTTGACCGGTCCGTGGAACAGTTATCGATAAAAAGATGCTCATACGTATACTGCGGCAGCTTCCTAAACTGCTCCCTCACTGCCCGGTAAATAGCCCTTATGTTTCCTTCTTCGTTATAACACGGCGTCATAACCGATATATGCTTCATCTGTATTCCTCCATAAGTTCCTGTACTGCCGCCCGGTCCGCTTCCTGTTAAAACCACGGGTTTTGCTTCACCCATTCCACCGTTTCCCGGATTCCTTCCTCAAACGAATAGACCGGACAGAATCCCGTATCTTCCGTCAGATTGGAAATATCCGCCTCCAAATGCATGACCTGGTTGGGGTAATAATCCACTTCCCCGATGCCGATTTCCAAACCGGGGTCCACCGCATCCCGGATGGCATAAATAAATTCCTTCAGCCTGCGCGTCTCTCCGGTCCCGAAACAGTAAATGGCGCCGTCTTTTCCTTTTTCTGCAGCCAAACGGAAAGCGCGCGCCGCATCCTTGCCGTAAATGTAGTCCCACACCTGGTCCCCCTTCGTATACTGCGCCCGCTCTCCCCTTAACATCTTGCGTATGCCGTCCATAACCATGGTGTGCGGTCCGTCATAAGGACCGTACAGACTGACAATCCGGCACCACACATGCCGTATCCCCAGCCTGCCGCACGCAATCCGGCTGACCCTTCCGGCATCCAGCTTCGCAATCCCGTACCCGTTGTCCGGATTACAGGGCATATACGGGTGCAGCACGCCGTCCACATGCCCGAATTCGCTTTGGCTGCCCGCCCCGATAAACACTCCGCAGCCCAAATCCGCCGCCAAGCGAACGGCATCCAATGTATAGATTATGTTTTGCGTCTGCCGGTACAAATCCTGCCTCGACTCCCCGTAAGTCCCGTCCCACCCGAAATGGTAAAAAACGTCATAATCATGGGACAGCCGTTCCCCCAACATGCCCAGTCCGTCCAGTCCGCACTCTACCACATCCACCAGCGGATGCTTTGGAACGGCTCCAAGCCGTTTGGAACCTGGCCGGCATACCGCCGTTACCCGTATCCCGTGCCCTGCAAGTTCATGGATCAGTGAGATGCCGACGGCGCCGGTAGGTCCCGTTATCAATACCTTTTCCACCTTTTCTGCCATTCCGCTTCCTCCGTCATTTTTCTTCCCACATCGGTATCCGCATGATTGTTTCCAACTCCTCCCTGGGCAGGAAAGGAGCCAGGTCTTCCAAAGGCGGACTGGTTAACGTCCCGTCTTCCAGTCTCTTGGTTGCACTTTTCGGCTCAAAATTCTGCTGCGTGTCCACGAAGATTTCGCACAGGGCATATCCGTCACGGGCAAGAACCGCATCGATGGCATCCGGTATCTCCCCGTTGTTTTTTGCACGGGAATACGGAATCCCGTATGCCCCGGCGATTTTCTCCATGGAAGGAAAGCTCAAATCGCCGCTCTCCGGTCCGATTCCCACTTTCGTATATTCGGGAAACAGATTCTTTTCCGTCTGCCGCATGGAATGGTACCCGTCGTTATTCACCACAAAAATCTTAACCGGCAGTTTGTGGTGGACGATGGTCTGCAGCTCCTGCAGGTTCATTTGGATGCTCCCGTCCCCGGTCAGACAGACCACTTCCTTTTTCCCCGTGGCAAAACAGCACCCGATGGCGGCAGGCAGATCATACCCCATGCTCGCCGCACCGCTGTTGCACATCAGTCTGGTATTTCCCCTGATGGGTATGGCATGGAGACAGGCTTCCACCGTTCCGTTGCCCAGCACAATATATGCCTTTTCCGGTACCCTTCTGCCGATTTCGTTTAAGAAACAATACGCGTTTGCCGGTCCGTCCTTCCCGTAATGTCTGTCCGTCACCACCGGATACCTTTTCCTCCAGTCCCCGCAGACCCGTATCCAGTCCGTATGCGGCGAAAGAGGTTCCTGCAGCGCCCCGTCCAGCTTTTCCAAAAACTCCCTGGCATCCGCATGGATTGGCATTTCCACATGGATGCTGGGTTTCGCCAGTTCATACCGGTCAATATCCACCATGATGACAAAAGCCGCCCTCGCCCAACTGTGTACGTTATACCCCACCTGCCTGCAGCCCAGCCTGCAACCCACCGTCAGCACCAAATCCGCATTCTGCACCGCCCAGTTTCCGGGCCTGTCCCCCTGCAGTCCGGGGATTCCAGCAAACAGGGGATGATCATGGGCAAGCAGGTCGGTAGCATCCCATGCCGTCACCACGGGAATGCCCAATTTTCCGGCGACTTCCCGCATCAGGTCCACGCAGTCCGCAGTATGGATGGCATTCCCCACAAAAAACACGGGACGCTCCGCGCTTTTCACCCGTTCCAGTACCTCCCGTATCTGCACTTCCTCCACGGGAGGAATGACATCGTCCCCCTCCAGTTCCTCCGGCGAAAATTCCCTAAGCCCGTCCGGCTCAAAATACCCTCCCTGCACATCCAGCGGAATATCCAGCCATACCGGTCCCGGCCTTCCTTTTTTTGCCAGGTACAGCGCTTTTTGGAAATGGTATTTCACCGTTTCCGGGTCATGCACCATCCGTGCATATTTCGTCATATGCGCTGCCATGGGCGTAATGTCATATTCCTGGTCTCCCATGGCGCGCACGGGAATCCCCGCGGCACGGGCTGTTGTGGCATACCTCACCTGCCCGCTTACGATAAGCATGGGAATGCTGTCCAGCCATGCGCCCAATACCCCGGTCAGTGTATTCGTCCCTCCCGGTCCCGTGGTGCAGCAGACCAACGGCAGTTCATTTACGGCACGGAAGTATCCTTCCGCCGCCATTGCCGCCGCCTGTTCGTGCTGCATGAAAATATTATGCATCCCCTCCTGATGCCCGAACGACATGTTCAAGTGCATGGCTCCGCCTCCCGGCACCGTAAAATTATGGGTAATCCCTTCCTCCACCAAAAAGGAAGCAATCCAATCCGCTACTTTAACTTTCATTTTCCGTCCTCCCGTCTTCCCGCTCATAAATCGAATCCGTTATGAATACCGTTTCCATCCTGTCTTTCCCCTTACGCAGTTCGCCCGTTACATACCGGTTCACCCGCTCCGCTTCTTTTCTGCCGAAATGGTATTCCAAATTCGGCCGGATATAATCTGCCTCCCCCGTCCCCCGGTATCCGTCAAACCCTGCCAAAGCCACTTTGCGGACGCCGGTTTTCCCAAGTACTTTTAAAAACATTAAAAACGGATTGTCAATGACTTCCGCTTCCCGGTCGATAAACGAACTGTATTTCAAAACATAGTCAAACGTCCCGTTCGTTTTTGCCACGTTAGAGGTGGCAATCACCCGGTATTCCCCATCCTGCCTGGAGAGTACCGTTGCAAGCTGCACATATCTTTTGGAATTAGTCAGAAACAGGTAATCGATGGGAAACCGTTCCTCAATGAAGTTCACCGAAACCACCAGCGGGTTTTCCTTCCTGATATAGTCATGGACCCGTTCCTGCTGCCTGTGGAGATTTGCACCCGGGGCAAGCAGCAGCAGGTTCCTTCCGGCAAACGCTGTCTCCAACGCAGAAAGGGCTTCCCCATCGTCCATCTCCCTGTCCTGGTAATCTTTGTAAAGCCCTTCAATATATGCCGCGTCATAAAGAAGTTTCTTTTCTTTCGGAATCCTCGCCAAAATCCGGTTTACGGAGTGGATGGAAAGCGTCCTTTTTTCCATTAAATAAGAGACGTAAGAGGGATGGCATTCGTTCTGCGCCGCCACGAAGAAAAACATGTTATAACCCCATGTGGCGGGCGTATAGAAATTGCTGATGTTGGAATCAATGGCTTCCAAAATCTGGCTCAGGTGGTAGTTTTTGCCCAGATTCTCATTCATCCACATGGCAATCAGTTCAATGGGCGCATTTCCGGCGCTTTTTCCCATTCCGTAAACCGTACCGTCCACCAGCAGGTCTCTTTTCGTATGTAAGGACATCATTGCAATACAGTTTGCATATCCCATTTGGAAATTATTATGAGCATGGTACCCGATGGCAATCTCAGAATCCAAATTCGTATTCAGCAGCTCAAAATAATGCCGGATGTTCTCCCGGTACATCAATCCGTATGTATCCACCATGGAAACCGCATAAGGCTGCACTTCGTTTGCCAGGCGGATTAAGTCCAGCATTTCTCCGTCTTCATAGCTTGTCACGGACACCATCTGCGCAAACACCAAATACCCCAGCGCCTTTAACTGCGCACAGAACTCCATGGCTTCTTTCCTTAAGTGTTTTTTAAAGATTACCCGGATTCCGTCGAGAAAAGACGCTTTCTTTGGACGAATCTTTTCGATGCCGCAGGTACCGAAATCAATCATGCCCAACACTTTTGTGCCTTTCCGGTCCAGTCCGCCGAACAGTTTCCCTACGCTGTCCGTATCCGGCATAATACTCCGGTCCATATCAAAAGCCCTCCGCTCATCCAAAAAACCGATTTCGATAAAATCAATGCCGGCATCCACCATCCGTTCAAAAATACATACCAGATTATCGTGCCCGAATTTCCAGTCATTCACATAACCGCCGTCGCGAAGCGTACAGTCCAATAGTTTTACTTCCGGCATCCCAAGCCCTCCGCATTCTCCTTCATCTGCCCGTTAAGTTCCCCGCTGTCCGCAGAAAGAAATTCTTTTATTTCCCGCACCATTTCCCCTGCAATGTTTCCCCGTTCCATGTAAACCCGTGTAAATTCACAGGTTTTCCCCACCGCCTCGCCAATCCGCCACCTCGGCGCCCAGCCCAGCCGGTTTTTGATTTTGGAGCAGTCCAGCCGCAGGAAACCTGCTTCATGGGGACCTTCTTCCCCTCCGCTCCTCCAAGTCTGCCCGTTCCCCCACTTTTCACAAAACAGTGCCGCCAGTTCCCCCGTGGTCACGCAGTCGCCCTCGTCGGGCCCCACATTATAAAAATCCGCACAGGCGCCGTCTTCATATTGCCGCTCTGCGACGAACAGGTAGGCAAAAAGAGGCTCCAGAACATGCTGGTAGGGTCTTACGGAATACGGATTCCGCACCGTAATTTCCCGTCCCTGCAGCACAGCCCGGACACAGTCGGGGAGAATCCTGTCTTCCGCAAAATCGCCGCCCCCAATAACGTTCCCGGCCCTCGCCGTGGATACCGCAATCCCCTGTTCCCTAAAAAACGACCGGATATAACCGTGCGTCACAAGCTCCGAACAGGATTTGCTGTTGGAATACGGGTCGTACCCGTCCAACGTATCCGTCTCCCGGTATCCCCACTCCCACTCCCTGTTACGGTATACCTTATCTGTCGTCACGTTTAAAAAAGATTTCACGCTCCCGCTTTGCCTGACACACTCGCATACATGAACCGTTCCCATCACATTCGTTTCATAAGTATACACGGGATTGGCGTAGGAATTCCTCACGATGGGCTGCGCCGCCAAATGAAACACCACCTCAGGCTTTGCCTGCCTAAATGCCTTCCCAAGCGCTTCCGCGTCCCGGATGTCGCCCGTCACCCCGCGGATGTCCCCTTCCGTGCCGCTTAATCCGTACAGGCTGGGGTTCGTTGGCGGCAAAAGGGCATATCCCGTCACTTCCGCACCCGCTTCCAGTAAAATCCTGCAAAGCCATGTCCCCTTAAAGCCGGTATGCCCTGTAACAAACACTTTCTTCCCCCGGTAAAATCCCATGGTCTGTTTTATGTCATAACCCTTTTTTTTCGTGCAGAATTGACTTGTTTCCCTTGTTTTTTCCGTATATTTTTCCGTTTTTTTATCCTGTTGCATGTTCCTATGCCCCCAATATCCGCTATCTGTCCCATACCTTCCAGGGTGCCTGTCCGCTTTCCCACATCGCTTCCAGTTTCTCTTTTTCCCGCAGCGTATCCATGCACTGCCAAAAGCCCTTGTGCCGGTAGGCCATAAGCTGTCCGTCCTTCGACAGGTTTTCCAGCGGTTCTTTTTCCAAAACCGTCTGGTCACCTTCCAGATAACCGAAAACTTCCGGCTCGCACACCATAAAGCCCACATTGACCAGGCTTCCGTCCGCTTCATCCTTTTCCCGGAATCCTTCCACTCCGCTCTCCTCGTCCACCTCCACAATCCCGAACCGCTGCCCCACACTGGCTGCCGTCATCGTACAGTATTTTTTATGTTCCCTGTGGAACTTCACCAGTTCCGCAAGATCCACGTCCGAAACGCCGTCCCCGTAAGTCAGCAGGAACGGTTCCTCCCCCACATACTTTTGGATTCTCTTTACACGTCCTCCCGTCATGGTGTTTAATCCCGTATCCACTACCGTAACCCGCCAAGGTTCGGAATAATTGGAATGCACCTCCACGCTGTTGGCTTTTAAGTCAAACGTCACATCCGTATTATGTAAATAACTCAAACTTCCCACACCAGTTGGTGTGCTGAACCTTGAAAAATCAATA
>CAJUMD010000007.1 GCA_910587275.1 uncultured Kineothrix sp. | reverse complement strand
GTGATGCCTAACATCCTGTACGGTGATACACAAGCAGGCAAATGCCTGAATATAAAAGTAAATGAAGGAGCCCCATATGTCTGAGACGTTTTCGGAATGGTATTTTACAACAAAATTACAACAATTCCGTATAAATTCCAGATGAAAACCAATAGGAAAATATACCGGATGAAGATGTTACAATAGTGCAGTAACAGAGGGCAGTAACGGGGCGGCCGGGAAAAGACACCGGAGGCAGTCAGGAGGTATGCAGAGCCGGGAAGCCGCACGGTATGCTTATCATACAAAAGAAGAAAGGCGGTGCTTATTATGGCAGGAAGAAAAAGGACGGACAACAGAGGCAGGATATTGAGGACCGGGGAGAGCCAAAGGAAAGACGGGAGGTACCAGTTCCAGTACACGGATGCGGCGGGAAAAAGGCATTGTGTGTATGATTTGAACTTACTGGACTTAAGGGAAAAAGAAAGGGTGATTTTGAAAGATTTGGAGGACGGCATCAGGAGCGGCGAATCCAAGAAAATTACACTGAATGATTTGGTGGAACTTTACCTGGAAAACCACAGGAATATCAAAAAAGTGACGGAAGTATCTTACCGGAATGCATTTCATATCCATATCAGGAATAGTTTTGCCGGGGAAAAACCGATTTCCGATATCAAAAACAGCGATATGCTGCGGCTCTATAACGGACTGCTGGACAAAGGTTTATCTTCCGGTTATCTCCGTATCATAAACGCATTTTTACATCCCGCATTTGAAATGGCGGTGAATGATGACCTGATTCGGAAGAATCCGTGCAACGGTGTCATGGCAAAACTGGAAAAAACAGAAGCAACCAAAAGAAATGCCATGACGCTGGAAGAACAGCGCCGGTTTATGGTTTTTTTATCTGAAAGTAAACGATTCCGTTCCTATTTTCCCCTGTTTACGGTACTTCTTGGGACCGGAATGAGGATTGGGGAGTGTCTGGGGCTAACCTGGAAGGAAGTTGATTTTGAAAACGGACTGGTTCATGTGACGCATACTTTGCGGTACGACAATTACGGAGACGGGTTTATATTCCATATTTCCGCGCCGAAGACGCAGGGAGGGAAGCGGAGCATTCCGATGATTTCGGATGTGCGGGAAGCATTTTTGGAAATCCGGGAAAGAAATGCGGTGCTTGGCGGCAGCGGAAATTTAACGGTGGACGGCTATCAGGATTTTGTGTTCCTGACAAAGAGCAGGAACCTGTATACTGCCAGGTGCATCGAAACCATGCTGCGGCGTATGGTCCAATGCCATAATGAACAGGAAAGGAAACTGGCGCGGGAGGAGAAACGGGAACCGTTTCTTTTGCCCCACCTTACGCCGCATGTTATGCGCCATACTTTTTGTACCCGGTTTTGCGAAAACGAAACCAATGTGAGGGTAATCCAGGAAATTATGGGGCACAGCAGCATCCATATTACCATGAATGTATACAGCCATGTGACGGTGGATAAGGCAAAGGAATGCATGGAGAGCATGGAAAAGAAAATGAAGGTATTTTGAGGATTTTATAAAAGCCCTGCCGCAATGCGGGGCTTTCTATAAAGATGCATGGGGAAGCGCGGCGGCACAGAGGAAACAACCGGTCTGCGGTATCTTCCGGCTCCAATTACAACATTTTTTACAACAAAAACGAAAAAATAAACGGGATACCGAATAAAAAGAAAGAACCGCAAAAACCGTTAACGGGACAACAGAAGGAAGAAAGTATTACCGGTTAAATAAAAAGACAAATTTTTGGATGTTTCCGTAATAAAAAGAAAAGAGAATACTTGCCAAAACAAACTCGGAACCTGCCAAAATGAGAAAGACACCTGCCTTATACCGGATGATATGCCGGTAAATCATCCATGTGCAATGAAAAGTAAACAAATCTTTCTGTTGTCCCGTATTTTTGGATTGGAAGGCGGCATGGGAAAAATATCTGTAAAAGGCGGCCATTTTTATGGCGCCCAAAAGGATGGGGAGATCATAAAAATCCGCCGTGCATGTGGGAAGCGCCATGGTCAGGCGCAGTGTGCCGCTTTGGAAAGTGATTCGGGGATTTTTTAAGGTATAGTAATGAAAGCTCCGTAAACCTGTCCGTTCCCTGCCATATCTTTTTTGGAACGGCCATCTTTTCCAGGAAGACATTTCGGGGATTTGTTCATGCAGCGCGGAAAGGTTTTCACGGAACATGCTGCTTTGTTTGCCGCAGTAGAGGGAAAGCACCGAAATCACCGCGGAGCCGAAGGTGGCAAAGATGGAGCCTAACGGAATACAGTTTGCGAGGGTTGCATCCGTAATGCATTCACGGAAAATGACGTAAGTAAGATACATGGTAAGGCCAAAGGAAAGGATGAGGGCTGAAAATCCCATGAAACGAACCGAAAACATAAGGTATGCCGCCCGTTTGCCTTTTTTGCTGTTGTTTAGGATTAATTCCCCTTCTTCTATCGTTATGGTATAGTTTGTATGGCAGCTTTCCATTTGCAGTCCTCTCCTTTGTCAGAATCAGGAACGGATGACCGTCCCGTTTTTATTATACTGGTTCCCTTTGTGCCTATCAATCTTTTTTCATATTACCATGCTCCCTTTTTACCCGGCACGGGCGGGAGACGTTTGCGGGACAGCCAATCCCGCTGCCGCCGCCCCGCGAACGTCTTCCGCCCATGCGTCTCTCTAAACATAACATGTCAGACTGAACGGTTACGTGCAAAGTTTTAAATTTTAAGGAAAAATTGTAAATCTCCCTTACATGTGGTAAACTATATCTGATTTGGAAATAATAAGTAATAAATGCAGATAAAACAGAATCAAAAAACGGAAAGGAGATTTTGCGCGGATTGGCGCAGAAGGAAAATAAAATGGGATATCAGGATTTGAAATTTGAGGACGGCAGTACGTTTCTTGTAACGGGCGGGGCAGGGTTTATCGGTTCCAACCTCTGTGAAGCGCTTTTGGATATGGGCTATACGGTGCGGTGTCTGGACGACCTTTCCACCGGAAAGTATGAAAACATCGAACCGTTTACCAGGTCGGAACGGTTTACGTTTTTAAAAGGCGATATCCGGGAACTGGATACATGCATGGAAGCGGCAAAGGGCGTGGATTATGTATTGAACCAGGCGGCATGGGGAAGCGTGCCGAGGAGTATCGAAATGCCGCTGCTGTATGAAGAAATCAATATACGCGGCACATTGAACATGATGGAGGCGGCAAGGCAGAACGGGGTGAAAAAATTTGTTTACGCATCCAGTTCTTCCGTTTACGGCGACCATCCGCAGCTTCCGAAGAAAGAAGGGGCGGAAGGCAGGGTATTGTCCCCCTATGCGCTGACGAAACGGGTGGACGAGGAATACGGCAGACTGTATAAGGAATTATACGGGCTGGACACATACGGGCTGCGTTATTTTAATGTTTTCGGCAGGAGACAGGACCCGGACGGGGCTTATGCGGCGGTTATCCCGAAGTTCATCCGGCTGCTTTTGAACGGGGAAGTTCCCGTGATTAACGGGGACGGGAAGCAGTCGAGGGACTTCACTTATATCGACAATGTCATTGAGGCGAACTTAAAAGCCTGCCTGGCATCCGGCGACGCGGCGGGAAATGCTTATAATATCGGCGCGGGGGGCAGGGAGTACCTGATTGATGTTTATTACGATTTGTGTAAGGCGCTCCATGTGGAAGTGGAACCGGAGTTTGGTCCTCCGAGACTGGGGGATATCAGGGATTCCAATGCGGACATATCCAAAGCAAGGGAACTTTTGGGATATGACCCGGAATATGATTTTGCCAGGGGGATTGCGTTGGCGATTGACTGGTATAAGGAAAACCTGAAATAAAGCAAACCTGAAATAAAGCAAGCCTGGAAAACAGGAATCTTGGAAAAAGGAAACTTGGAAAACGGAAACTTGGAAAACGGGAGGATGAGGATGCGGTATAAAGTAGTGGTTTTCGGCGTGAAAGATACCTCGGAGAATATTGTGGAATTTATCCACCGGCAAATCTGCCCGGTGGACCTGGTGATTACCATTAGCAGGGAAGTGCTGGAGCGGAATCGGGTGTCGGGGTTTAAGGGGCTTTCGGTGCTGACGGAAAAGTACGGGATTCCGGTGTTCGAGGCGGACAGCTATTTTCTGACGGATGATAAAACAAAAGCGTTTATGGCGGAAAATGAATTTGAAATTGCGGTTTCCATGGGATGGCAGAGGCTGATTCCCCCGGAGGTTTTGGATAAATTTACTTACGGTGTGTACGGGTTCCATGGGAACAGCGGATACCTGCCGTTCGGCAGGGGGAGGTCGCCGCTTAACTGGTCGATTATTTTGGGGGATACCCGTTTTAACTTAAACCTGTTCCGGTATGACGAAAAGGCGGACAGCCCCAACGTATTCGCCACGGAGATGTTTTCCATTACGCCCCATGACGATATCCGCACGGCGCAGTATAAAAACATGATTTGCTCCAAGAACCTGATAAAGAAACTGCTTAAGGCATACCGGGAGAAGAATATCGCAGTGCGGACGGAGTCAAAAGATTTTGACTCGTGGTACCAGAAGCGGACGGCAGCGGACGGGAAGATTGATTTCCACGAGCGGACAAGGAATATTTATAATTTAATCCGCGGGGTGGCGGCTCCGTTTCCCGGCGCTTTTGCCCTGTGCGGGGAAGAACGGGTGACGGTATGGGAAGCACACCCATTTGATGAAATGATTGATTTTTCCGCATATGCGCCGGGGGAAGTGGTGGATGTGTTCGACGGCAAACCCATCGTGCGGACGGTGGACGGCTCGCTGCTTATTGACCGTTATGAGTGCGGACGGGAATTGGTCACAGGGGATGTGCTTGCGTAAGCCGGACAGCGGATGGGAGAACAGGCAGTTTGCAACTTCGGGTTCCGAGCGGATGGAACAACAGGAAAGGTAACGTGGAAAACGGCATGAAAACAGCGATTCGCATCGATGATATCTCTCCCGCCATGGATTGGGAGAAATTCCATGCATTCCGGGAACTTTTGGAGCGGTATGGGGTGAACCCCCTGATTGGGGTGGTGCCGGATAACCGGGACGGGAATTTAAACCGGGGGGCGGAAAACCCGGAATTTTGGCAGTATGTGAAACAGCTCCAGGAAAGCGGCTGGGTGGTGGCGCTGCACGGTTACCGGCATTTGTACACGGAGAAAAAGGGGGGGATGTTTCCTCTGAACGGATTTTCCGAGTTTGCGGGTGTGCCTTACGGGCGGCAGGTGGAAATGCTGGAACGGGGCAGGGAAATTTTGGAGTCCCACGGAATCCGGACGGATATTTTCATGGCGCCGGCCCATTCCTATGATAAGAATACCCTGAAGGCATTAAAGCAGACGGGGTTTCGCAGGGTGACTGACGGGTTTGGGAGCCGTCCGTACCGGTGGATGGGAATGGTGTTTTATCCGGTTTCCTTCCGGCTGGAGAGCAGTTTCAAAAGAAAACGTGGATTTACCACCATGGTGGTGCATACGAATACCGTAAACGGGAAAGAGATGGAAAAATACCGCCGGATTTTGGAAGAAGAAGACGTGGTATCTTTCGGCGAATACCTGGAACAGCCGCCGGCGGGACGGACGGTATTCGGACGGCTGGCGGAATACCTGCTGGCACTGGCAAAACAGATGCTGGTGAAATTGCTGCAACTGCGGGACACGAAGGGAAAAGCGGATATAAACCGGGCAAAAAACTGAGAAACAACAGATGAAATAACCGAAAAACCGGATAGAGAGGAGATGGAATGGATATGGGAAAACCGGTACGCGTACTGCATGTGTTGGGGGGATTAAGCCTTGGCGGTGCGGAAAGCCGTATCATGGACCTGTACCGCTGTATGGACAGGGAGAAGGTGCAGTTTGATTTTCTCGTCCATCAGAAAACGGACGGCAGGAGAAAAGGCGGCGCCGTCCGGAGGATACCGGAATATTATGATGCGGAAATAAAGGCTTTGGGCGGGAAAGTTTATGTCCTGCCCAAGTTTAAGGGATATAATTACCTGCCTTACAAAAAAGCGGCGCGGGATTTTTTCCACAGGCACCGGGAATTTGCCGTAGTGCAGGGGCATATGACCAGTACGGCATCCATTTACCTGCCGGAAGCGAAACGGGCGGGAATACCGGTCTTGTGTGCCCATGCCAGAAGCGCGGGGGTGGACCGGGGCGTGAAAGGGCTTATGACGAGGCTGCTGCGTCTTCCGCTTTGGAGGCGGGCAGACTATTGCTTTGCCTGTTCCAAGGAAGCGGGGGAATCGGTGTTTGGCAGGAATTGGAACCGTTCGCCCAAGGCATACCTGATTCCCAATGCCATCGATGCGGAGAAATTTCGATACGACGAGGCGGTGCGGAACCGGCTGCGCAGGAAGCTGGGGCTGCAGGACTGCTATGTTATTGGGCACGTGGGAAGGTTCCATTATGCCAAAAACCATGAATTTCTGTTGGAAATTTTTGCCTGCCTTTGCCGCAGGATGTCCGCAAAGGGAAAACGCTGTGTGCTGATGCTTCTTGGGGAAGGGAGCGGGATGGCACAGGCGAAGGCACAGGCGAAAGCGCTTGGCATTGCCGGGGACGTTATGTTTATGGGAAACCGGAAAAACGTGGAAAAATTTTACCAAATATTTGATTTTTTTCTGTTTCCTTCCAGATTTGAAGGCCTTCCGGGGACCGTGGTGGAGGCCCAGGCAGCAGGGCTGCGGTGCCTGGTTTCCAACCGGATTACGTTTGAAGTGGGCGTGAGCGGGTTGGTTGACTTTAAGGATATTGACGAACCCGCCGACCTATGGGCGGAATGCGTGGAAAACCATTTGGAAGCGGGATATCAAAGGGAAGATATGAGCAGGGTCATCAGGGACGCAGGTTTTGATGTGAAAGAGCAGGCGGCAAGGTTGGAGCGCTTTTACCTGACCGGGAAGATGGCGCAGGAAAGGTGACAGGGAAGCGGGTAGTCATGAAAACCAGTACGGCGAATGGGAACAAATATAATAAAAGAAAGAAAATCATGCTGATTGTGCCGATGCTCCACCAGGGTGGTTTTGAACGCGTATGTGTCATGACGGCACGGCTTTTGGAGCCCTATTATGACGTTTGCATCGTCCTGTTTGATTCCAGGGATATTGCCTATGACATCCGCGGACTGCAAGTGGTGGATCTCCATATGGGGGTGAAGGAAAGTCTTTGGGGAAAAGCGCTTAATATCGCAAAAAGGAGTATGGCGGTTCGGAAACTGAAGCGGAAGATGGGAATCGACATTGCTTACAGTTTCGGTCCCAGTGCGAATATGGTTAATGTCTTTTCCGGCAGGTCCGCACGGATCTGGGTAGGTATCCGCAGTTACATGGATATGGAAAACGTGCGGAAGATACGGCTGTTTTCCAAACGTGCGGATTTGGTGGTCTGCTGTTCCAAACGCATCGAGGAGGAGGTACGGGAGCGCTACCTTTGCAGTAAGGCGGTAACGCTCTATAATCCGCTGGATGCAGCGGCCCTGCGGAAGCAGGCGGCAGGAACCGGACCGGAGCTTCCCTGGGCGGACCGGGCAGACATCATAGTTTCCATGGGCCGGGAGGATGACGTGAAAGGATTTTGGCATCTGCTCAAAGCCTTTGCGGTGATGCACAGGACGGTTCCCGGGGCGAAACTGATGATTATCGGCGAAGGGGATTTCCGGGAGTACCGGATTCTGGCGGAAGAACTTGGCGTGGCAGAACAGGTATATTTTACCGGAATGCAGCGGAATCCTTTTCCTTATTTGGGGGCGGCAGGGCTGTATGTACTGACATCTTACCATGAAGGATTTCCCAATGCCTTAGTGGAAGCAATGGCACTGGGGATTCCGGTGATTGCCACGGACTGCCTTACCGGACCGCGGGAAATCCTGCAAAGCGGGGAGGACATTTACGGCGTGCTGCTCCCGAACATGAGCCCGGATAAGGATTTGGACGCTTCACGCATCAGCGGGGAGGAACGGCGCCTGGCGGGGGAAATGGCAAGGATGTTTACGGACCGGGAATACCGGAACAGACAGGCGGCGGCATCGCTGGAACGTGCAGGGGATTTTAGCAACGAACGGTATGTGGAACAGATACGGCGGCTTGCGGACGGAGCGGACGGAAAGGGATAGGAATAGATAAGTCATGAAAGATAAGATGAAAAGAATTACGGTTTTCTTTACGGAAAACCAAAAACTGTATAAGTGGGAATGGGTTCTGCTGGCGCTTTTGATTTTTTTGCCGTTTGTATCCTGCTTTTATGGCGATACCAATGTGATTGTATTGTATGAAAATCATTTTTGGGGCGCCATTTTCCAGGGAGACGGAATTCTTTCCTATTATGATTACGTGTATGACCAGGTGCAGAACGGGCTGGGGATTTATGCTACGTATGATTTTCCGATGTACCTCATTTTGGGGGTATGGGGGCTGCCGCTATGGATTTTTTGGGGGTCTAAAGGGGAAGTGCCTACCATGTTCTTTAAGGCAAGGCTGTACGGGAAATGTGTGTACCTGATTCCGCTGGCAATTACGGTTTTTCTGGTATATAAAATCTGCCGCGAGCTGAAAATGTCCAAAGAAAGGGCGATGTGGGGGGCATTCCTTTACGAGTCCTCCATGATGGTGTATGTGGCAATCTGTTTAAACGGGCAGACGGACATTATCGGAATGGTATTTATCTTACTGGGGCTGTGGGCATACATTAAGGACGAGCGGATTAAGTTTCTGGTATTTTTTTCCCTGGCGGTTCCGTTTAAGCAGTATGCGCTGTTCCTGTTTGTACCGCTGCTGGTGCTCCGGGAAAAGAAAATATGGAATATCATATTAAATGCCATCGGCTCCTTAAGCGTGCTCATTGTCAGCAACCTGCTGTTTGATCCGCTGTCCCCCGGAATCGAAAGAAAGAAAATATTTGAATTGGAAATTTTTAACCGCCTGATGGCGAACCGGCTGCCGTTACTGGACGGAAGTGTTCCGACCCCCGTCGTGCTGCTGCTGGCAGTCTGTGTCTTCTGCTTTTTAAAGGAAGTCAGGGACGAGGAGGAGAGGAAACGGTATGCCGTTTTCATTCCGCTTTTGACGATGGGCTGTATGTTTATATCTTTTGAGAGTTCCAGCTATTGGTACCTTCATTTGGCGCCCTATCTGTCCATTATGCTGGTATATAATACAAAACGGACCAGGCATAACCTGTTATTTGAGACTGTGGCAATGATTTGCCTTACTTTGGCAAATTATGCAAGCCGCCCGTGGGCGTTTGAGGTCTATGCTTATTGCGGGATGCTGCTGGAAAAGCTGTTTGGAAATTACAATGCATTGGAAACTCCCTTTTATTTGGAGAATTTTTGCCAGAAAATCGGAATCACAAAATATTGCGGCGCTTTTTTCAGCACATATGTGGTGCTGCTTATGAGCATCATTTTCATAAACCGTCCTTCACAGATAAGAAGTGAGGAAGATGCGGGGTTTCCCATGCGGGGATATGCATACCTGCGGATGTTTGCAAATGCTGCGGTAGCCTATATTCCCGGACTTCTGTACCTGTACAACGTTTATTTGGCAGGAAAGGTTTAGGCGGGACGGGAGAAGCAGTATGGGACGGAAACGTAAGATTGCATTTCATTTAAACTGTCTGGAGCAGGGCGGAGCGGAGCGGGTGGTGTCCAATTTGGCAAACCAGTTTGCCAAAGAAGGCTATGATGTGCTGGTTGCAACGGAATGGTTCGGGGAAAACGAGTTTCGGATTGACCAACGTGTCAGGCGGGTGCATGTGGGACTAAAAGACGGGGACGAAAAGAAAAACCGCATCCTGCAGTTCCTGCTGCGGGTGAAGTACCTGCGGCAGTTTATGAAAAAGGAAAAACCAGATATTCTTATTGCATTTGCCCAAAGGGCAAATTACCGTGCCCTGATGGCGGCGCCGGGGACGAACGTGCCGGTACTCATTTCCATCCGTACCGATCCCGTGGGGCATTATGACGCGTGGTCGGACAAACTGCAGATTCCGCTGTTGTTTCCGCGGGCGGCAGGGTGTGTGTTCCAAACAGAGGGGCAGAGGGAGTTTTTCGCCTCCTATTTGCAGAAAAATTCCAGGGTAATTTTAAATCCGCTGCACGAAAAATATATCGGTGTGCCGAAGCCGGAGCACAGGAGGAAGGAAGTGGTGCAGTCGGGAAGACTGGTAGACTTTAAGAACCAGCCCATGCTGCTGCAGGCATTTGTGGAGGTGCACCGGAAACATCCCGATTATGTCCTGCGTATATACGGAGGGGACTCTTTTGACGGAACGAAGGAAATCCTGGAGGATATCATTGCGGAAAACGGAGCGCAGGACTATATCCGTCTGATGGGTGCCAGCGATACGCTGGAAAAGGATTTGCCGGGAGCGGCTGTATATGCGTTTTCCTCGGATTGGGAAGGACTTCCCAATGCGCTGCTGGAAGCGATGGCGCTGGGACTTCCGATTGTGGCGACGGACTGTCCCTGCGGGGGACCCCGGACGGTGATGGAAGACGGTGTGAACGGACTGCTGATACCGGTGAAGGACCAGAAAGCGTTGGAGGAAGGTATCAATAAGCTGATTGAGCAGCCGGATTTTGCGGAAAAGCTGGGAGCCCAAGCCCGTAAGATTGCGGGGCGTGCCAACGCGCAGGCCGTGTTTGAACAGTGGCGGGATTATATTGACATGATATGCGGTTCGTGAAATGCGGGCAGGATATGCGGAAACGGCAGGATATGCCACAGATGGACAGTCAGAGGATATCAGGTAAGATAAGGAGAAAGACGATGTTTTCATACGGAGATTATAAAGAGATTATACGGATTATCAAATCCACCGGTTTGCAGAGCAATTATATGGATGCGCTTCACAAAGATAAGTTTATTATCATGCGCCATGATGTGGAATACAGTGTGGAACGGGCGTATGCCTTAGCGAAAGTGGAATCCAGCATGGACTTTACGTCCACGTTTTTCTTCCAGTGGACGAATAATTCCTATAATCTGCTGTCAAGGAAGAACCGGGATTTAATTTGTGATATGCATGAGCGGGGGCAGAAAATCGGGCTGCATTTTGCCCTGAACGGGATGACGGACATGCAGGACGTGCGCAAGCAGATTGTGAAGGAGATGCATATGCTAAGCGAGATGCTCGGGTTTGAAATCTCGGAGTTTTCCGTACACCGTCCTTCCCCTGCGGTGCTTGCCGAAAATATTAAGCTGCCGGGCATCATCAACGCTTACCAGGATGAATTTTTTACGTTTGCGGAGAAGGTGACGGAGGAAACCGTTCTCGGGGTGAAATATATGTCGGATGCCAACCATATTTGGAGATACGGTTATCCGGATGAGAAAAACATTTTAGGGAATGACAAGGTGCAGATTCTTACCCATCCTTTCGCCTGGACGAAGAAAGGATATGATAATTGCGGGAATTATAAGACGTTGGTGAGGGAGAAATATGCCGAGCTGATAGACAGCATTGATCATGAGTGTAAGGATTTTGCGGAGTTTAAGGACGGATTTATGGATTTTATGAAATATATGGAATAAATACGGATGCGGAGCCGGTGCGAAGCGGATGTGTATGCGGAAGGCATACGGGAAAACGGAAACGCGAAAATGGAAAAACGGGAAAAAGGATAAAGGGATGGAGGTGCCGGCATGTGCGGGATATGCGGGTTCGTGTCAAGAAGGGATATCCGTCTGACACAGCTTAAGAAAATGAACGATACGATGTACCACCGGGGACCCGACGACAGCGGCGAGGAAATTTATGAGGCGGCAGACGGGTATTCGGTGGGGTTTGCGCAGCGGCGGCTGTCCATATTGGATCTGTCGGCTTTGGGACACCAGCCGATGCACTCCGAAAACCGCCGGGTGAGCGTGGTATATAACGGGGAGATTTATAATTTCCGTGAATTAAAGGAACAACTGGCGGATTACCCGTTCCGCTCGAACTGTGATACGGAGGTCATTCTTGCGGCTTATTTAAAATGGGGCATCGACTGTGTGAAGCGGATGAACGGGATGTTTGCCATCGCCCTGTTTGACAGGGAGAACGCGACGGTATACCTTGCCCGTGACCGGATCGGGAAAAAGCCCCTTTATTACTGGCGGGACGGGGAAAACCTTGTGTTTGCTTCGGAGTTAAAACCGATTATGGAAGCGGACGGGTTTGAAAAGCGCATCCGCAGGGACGTGCTTTCCCGTTATCTCTACCAACAGTACATCAATGCGCCGGAGTCGGTGTTTGAGGATGTGTATAAGCTGGAACCGGGCAGCATTCTTTCGTTTTGCATTTCTTCCGTGCCGGTAGGGGGAGACGGCTGCCGGCAGTGGAAATATTGGGATGTGGGGAAGGTGTACGCGAAGCAGCACGGGAATCCGGTGAAGGATTACTGGGAAGCGAAGACGCAGCTTAAGGAGCTGTTAAAAAGGGCGACGGCGGCGCGGATGATTGCGGATGTGCCTTTGGGTTCTTTTTTGAGCGGAGGGTATGATTCCTCCCTGATTACCGCCATGGCGCAGGAGGCATCCAAAGAGCCGGTGAAAACTTTTTCCATCGGTTTCCATGAGGAGCGGTATAACGAAGCGAAGTATGCGAAGCAGGTGGCGGATTATCTGGGAACCAGTCATACGGAACTGTATATTGACGAAAAGCAGATGTTTGATTTGGTAGAAAGTATTCCGAAATATTATGACGAGCCTTTTGCCGACAGTTCGCAGATTCCTTCCATGCTGGTTTCGGCGCTGGCGAGGGAGAAAGTGACGGTAGCATTGTCCGGTGACGGCGGGGATGAATTTTACTGCGGTTATAACATATACGAAAACGTGGCGCAGGCACAGGCGCTGGATTTGGCGGGGGCGGCAGTGCATGGGATTTGCCGCCTGCCCTTGGTACGGCAGTCGCATCTTGCGGAGAAACTTCCGTTCCGTGTCAGGGTGATTGCGGAAAACAGGAACCGGGAGACGAAGACACAGTTCGGCGCAAGCAATTATGTGGTCCGCGCAGGGAAAATGGTGCGCGGCGGCAAGAATCCGCTTCCCTGCCACTATGAGGTGGAGAGCGGCTACGGCGTGGGAAAATGGCAGGTGCGCCGGATGCTTTTGGATATGGATACTTACCTGCCGGGGGACATTTTATGCAAGGTGGACCGCGCCAGCATGAAATATTCGCTGGAAACCCGCTGTCCGATCCTGGACAGGGACGTGATGGAGTATTCCTACCGGATTCCTCATTCGTTTAAATTTTGGAAAGGGGATAAGAAACATATCCTGAAAGATATTGCTTACGACTATATTCCAAGGGAACTCTTGAATCGTCCGAAAGTGGGCTTTGGCGTGCCGCTGGACCAGTGGCTCCGGGGACCTTTGAAGGAGCAGCTTTTGGATTACAGCGAAAGGGATTATCTGGAGCGGCAGGGGATTTTTGACGCGGATTACGTGTCGGGGATGATTCGGGAGTATATCCGCACGGGGGACGGCGGTCCCGCGACGGGGGCCAATTATTCCAAGCTGTCATGGTCGTTCTTTATTTTTGAACAATGGTACCGGCAGTACTGCGGCTGATGCCGCGGTATGTACGATGGGAGAAGATATATGGAGAAAAAGCATATCGCCATGTTTATCAGTTCTTTGGACAAGGGCGGTTCGGAACGGGTGCTGGTGAACCTTGCGGAGTATTTTTACGGGCGGGGTTATGCCGTTACCATAGTGACCCAGTACCGGGCGGAAAATGAATACGGAGTTTCTGCCGGAATCAAACGGGTGTATTCCGAGATTCCGGCGGGACAAATCGGAAAAAGCAGGGTGGGAAATTTTCGGAAGCGTTTTTGCAGGCTGCGCAGTATATGGAAGACGGAGCGGCCGGACCTGATTCTGTCCTTTATCGGGAAGAATAACGTGATGGCGCTGATGACCTCCCGCTTTTTGCATATTCCGGTAGTGGTATCGGTGCGTGGGGAACCCGCGGAGGAATATTATTCCAGGGGGCTGCGCCTTGCCGCGCATGTACTGTTTCCCCTGGCGGACGGTGTGGTGCTGCAAAGCAGGGGGAGCATGGCCTTCTTTCCTCCGGCGGTCCGTAAGAAGGCCGTTCTTCTGCCCAATTCCCTGACGCCTGCTTTTATGCGGGATGTCTATGGGGGAGAGCGGGAGAAGAAAATCGTGGCGGTGGGCCGTGTGGATGCCAATAAGAACCATATTATGATTATCCGCGCTTTTGCGGCGCTGGCAGACCGCTATCCCGACTATGAACTGGTGATTTACGGGGAAGGAGAACTGCGTAAATCCCTGCTCCGCCAAGCGGGGGAACTGGGACTTAAGGAGAGAATCCGCCTGCCCGGCAGTACCGCCGATGTGGCACAGGCGATTTATAAGGCTTCGGTCTTCGTACTGTCTTCCAATTCGGAAGGAATGCCCAATACATTAATCGAGGCAATGGCGCTTGGCCTGCCCTGTATTGCTACCGATTGTCCTTGCGGCGGACCGGCAGAATTGATTTCGGATGGGGAAAACGGCATATTGACCGAACCGGACAACTGGGAAGAATTGGAAAAAAACTTGCAGAAAATTTTAGGAGACAAAGAATTTGCGGATAAATTAAGCAAAAATGCTGCAAAAATAAAAGAAAAGTTAAATCCTGATTTAATAAATGCAAAGTGGGAAGCGTATTTTGATGGATGCATGGACAGGACGGAAAGGAAAAAGAGAAGATGACGCGCAGACAGGCATTGCAATCGGTAATATTCGTGGTACTATTTCTATATATCCTGATGACGGTGACTTACATCATCCGTACAAACGGCGACGTGAAAGACCGGTTTACGGGTTTTTATGCGGAGAAAAAGGACAGTATCGACGTGGTGATGATCGGCTCCAGTCCGGTGTATCCGTATTATGCCACGCCGATGATGTGGGGGGAGTACGGGATTACGGCATATCCCATATCCAGCAACCTCCAGCGTCCGGTAGCCGCCACGTACCTTGTGGATGAAGTCAGGAAGACCCAAAATCCAAAACTGTATATATTTGAAATGCGCATGTATACCGCAAACGAAACCGATTTGACCAACAATATGGCATATACCCGGGGTGTTACCGATAACCTGAAATACTCGTGGAACCGGATTAAGACCGTCAATGCCATGGTGGATGACGTTTCGGAGCGTTATACGTATTATTTCGATATTTTCAAATACCATTCCAACTGGAAGACCATGGTGCTGCCGGAACAGTTGGCTTGTTTTTCCTATGAAAAGCCGGACGGGCACAAAGGCTATGTGATGACGGACGAGGTTGGTCCCTGTGAAGCGGTGGACACTTCGGGAATCACGGCGAAAACGCCCATGCCGGAATTCCAGGAACAGTGCCTGTACCGGCTGCTGGACTACTTAAAGGAAAATGAACTGCAGGCGCTGTTTATCCTGTCCCCTACCGTAATGGAGGAGGAAAAACAGGAAATGTATAATTATATGGAAGAAATTATTGGCGGGTACGGTTATGAATTTTTAAATCTGAATGACCATTACGCGGAAATCGGGCTTGATTTTGCATCCGATTTCAGCGATTACGGCGGGCATACCAATGCTTTGGGGGCGCGTAAATGCACGGAATATTTGTGCGGATACCTTACCGGACGCTATGGTTTGGAAGACCGGCGCGGGCAGGAAGGGTATGAAAGCTGGGAAAAAGCCTACGGGCAGTGGAAAGAGGAGATGGATCTGGCAGAGGAAACCATTGCAAGGCGGATTGCGGAGGAGGACTTTGCGGATGCCCCGGCGGAGGAGTGACGGGAGCCGGAACGGGACACGGGCTGCATGTTTCGGGCAGCAGGCACGGCGGCAGATGAACTTAGGACCGGGATTATGGAAGAAGGAGCGGCGTTATGTGTGGAATTGCAGGATTTTGTAATTTAAAAGGAAACTGGAAAGCGAATATCGGAAGGATGAACGCGCGGATGCACCACAGAGGACCGGACGGGGAGGGTGTGTGGGCCTCGGAGGATGCGCGGGTGGTGCTTGGCCATAAAAGGCTTTCCATTGTGGATTTGTCCGCAAACGGCGCGCAGCCCATGGAATCCCACAGCGGCAGGTACGTGATGGCATTTAACGGGGAAATCTATAATTACAGAAAAATTGCGGCAAAACTGTTGGAGGAAAAGAAAGTAACGGCTTTCCGGGGGACTTCGGATACGGAAGTGCTGTTGGAAGCCATGGAGGCATACGGGGTGGAGCAGGCGGTTTCCATGTGCAAGGGGATGTTTGCCGTCGCCCTGTATGATAAAAAAGAACGGGTGCTATTCCTGCTGCGGGACAGGGTAGGGGAAAAGCCGCTTTATTACGGGTTTACGGGGGAAGGCGTATTTGCGTTTGCCTCGGAAATCGGTTGTGTGGCGGAGTTGGAGGGGTTTCATAATCCTATTAACAGGAAAGTGCTCGATATTTATTTTACTCACGGTTATATTCCCGCACCTTACTCCATATATGAAGGAATTTACAAGCTGGAAGCGGGAACCATGCTGACGTTAAAGGCGCCGTTTGCACCGGAAAATCTATCGGTTTCCGCCTACTGGTCCATGAAGGAGGCGGCAAAGAGAGGGCAGGAACATTTGTTTCAGGGCAGCGAAAAGGAGGCTTCCGAGGAGTTGGAGCGGCTGTTAAAGGCATCCATCCGGGAACAGATGGTGGCGGATGTGCCGGTAGGGGCTTTTTTGTCTGCGGGAATCGACAGCAGTACGGTGGTGGCGCTGATGCAGTCGCTGCACGGGGGAAAAGTACGCAGTTTTACCATCGGCATGAATGAGGACGGCTATAACGAGGCAGTGGCGGCAAAAGAGATTGCCCGCCATTTGGGGACGGAGCATACGGAACTGTATATTACGAAACAGGATGCCATCGGTGTGGTACCGGAACTTGCGGATATGTTTGGGGAGCCGTTTGCGGATTCTTCCCAAATACCCACATACCTCGTGAGCCGGATGACAAGGGAGCATGTGACGGTGTCCCTTTCGGGGGACGGCGGGGACGAGCTGTTTTGCGGGTATACGTCTTACGGCTCGGTGAGCCGGATTTGGAATAAGATGAAACACGTTCCTTATTGGGTACGCAAACCGTGCAGCGGGCTGGTGCTCCACAGTCCCCTGGCGAAAAATCCCGTTTACCGGACGAAAGGGACGCTGCTTGGGGCAAAAGGACCGGGCAGGCTTTATGAAATATCCTATGAAACGGACCCTTTGATTCGGAAAATCAGCAAAACCCATGAGTATTGCCCTTATAAATATAATGAATTCGGGGAAGGGTATTTGGAAGAAACCAACCATAATGTAATGCTGATGGATTTGCTGATGTACCACCCGGACGATATTCTCGTGAAAGTGGACCGGGCGGCGATGGCGGTTTCACTGGAAACAAGGGTGCCGATGCTGGATAAGGACGTGGTGGAATTTGCATGGTCGCTGCCCATTGCCTATAAAAGGGAAGGGGATGTAGGAAAGAAGGTGCTGCGGGACGTGCTGTACCGCTATGTCCCCCGTGAAATGATGGAGCGTCCGAAAAAAGGGTTCAGCATTCCCATTGACAAATGGCTGCTGGAGCCTGGACTGCGGGATTGGGCGGAGTGCCTGATGGGCAGGGAACTGGTGGAGCGGCAGGGGATACTGGATGCCGCCGTGGTGGAACGGATTTGGCGGGATTTTACGGAAAAAGGGATATGGCGGATACAAATTTGGTTTATCCTGATGTTCCAGGCCTGGATGGGAGCGCGCAGCGGAAAATAAGCGGCGGTCCCGGAAAATGCGGAAAAACGGGAAAAGAGGAAGGCGGAAATGAATGTGATTCGGATGTCCGGGGGGATTGGGAACCAGATGTTCCAGTATGCGCTGTATTTAAAGCTGCGCTCCCTTGGAAAAGAAGTGAAATTTGACGATGTGACGGAATATGCGTTGGACAATGCCAGGCCGGTGATGCTTTGGGTGTTCGGTATCGAATACCCGAAGGTGACGCGGGAGGAATTGGTGGAAATGACCGATGCGGCGATGGATTTTGGAAGCCGGCTGCGCCGCAAGGTGTTTGGCAGGAAAAGCGCGGCGTATTATGAAAAGCCCATGGAATATGACGGGGCAGTGCTGGACATGGATAACGCGTATTTGTGCGGGTGTTTTCAGAGCGAGAAATATTTTAAGGATATCGAGGGTGAGGTGCGCAGTGCGTTCCGGTTTCGCCGGGATGCGGTGCCGGAAGGACTGGAAGGCATGGTAAGGGAGTATGGAAGGCAAATCAAAGACAGTGTGTCGGTCAGCGTTCATGTGCGCCGCGGGGATTACCTGGATGCGGCGCAGGTATATGGGGGGATTTGTACCGAAGCGTATTATGACGGGGCGGTGTCTTATATGACGGAGCGGTACCCGGAGGCGCGTTTTTTCGTGTTTTCCAACGATACGGAATGGGCGCGGCGGTGGTGTGCGGAAAAGAACGGAAAGTGGGGGAGCGGGCGTTTTGCGGCGGTGGAAGGGACAACGGAGGAAAACGGTTATATTGATCTGATGCTGATGGGTATGTGCAGGCATCATATTATTGCAAACAGCAGTTTCAGTTGGTGGGGGGCGTGGCTGAATCCGGCGGCGGATAAGTGCGTGGTGGCTCCGGGGAAGTGGCTGAATACGTGTGAGTGCAGGGATGTTTTTACGGAGGGAATGGTGCGGGTGGACGCGGAGGGGGTCCGTCTGTGATGTGCCGCCCCTTGTCCGGTGTGCTCCGGCTGCGGCATAGGGGGTGGAATCCAACGGCAAAAATGAGGGATTTCTAACCGTTTCCGGCATGTGTTTTCTTGCCGCGGCGGCAAACTCCTCACTTCGTTCGTCAGACAGTGCCGCCTGGAACGGCAGGAAAACTCATGCCGGAAACGCTAAGAAATCTCATCATTTTTTTGAATGGATTCCATCCCCCTATGCCGCAGCCGGAGCACACCGGACAAGGGGCGGCACATCACAGCCTCATAAGTTAGTGGGTTGAATAGGCGAGGGGGTTTATATGGATTTGAATGGATTTGAATGGATTTGAATGGATTGGGGGGCGTGTGGTTGGTGATGGAGTGGCGTAATGTTTATCGGGCAGTGTGCATTGTGAAGCGTGTTACTGGTCACGGGGTGAACAGTAACGTGGGAGTATGCGGAGGTGGTGGAGAATGGGTGAGGGATTGATTTCGGTGATTGTGGCAGTGTACAATATTGAGGGGTATTTGCATAGGTGCGTGGATTCGGTTTTGGGGCAGTCGTATGGGGAGTTGGAGGTTATTTTGGTGGATGACGGGTCTACGGACGGGTCGGGGGGGATTTGTGACGGTTATGCGGCGCGGGATGATAGGGTGCGGGTGGTGCATAAAAAAAACGGGGGGCTTTCGGATGCGCGGAATGCGGGGCTTGCCATAGCCCGTGGGGATTATATCGGGTTTGTGGACGGGGATGATTGGATTGAGCCGGATATGTACCGGGAGATGTATGGCGCCTGTGTGCGTGGGGATGCGCAGATTGCGGTCTGCCGGTATAAACAGATTACAAGGTCGGGTGTTATTGACGCTTCCACGGGTAATAGTGTATTATTATCAAAAGCGGAGGCGTTGGAAATATATGTCTGCGGGGATGAACGGTATCTGATTTATAATTCCGTTTGGAGTAAGCTGTTTTCCGCAGGGCTGATCCGGGGGATGCGGTTCCCGGTAGGGAAAAATTCCGAGGATATTATGTTTACCACAAAGGCGTTTTGTAAGATGGAGCGGCTGGCTTATCTGGATACGGCGTATTATAATTATGTGCTGGACCGGGAAGGCAGTATTATGAATGAAAAGGCGGGAGAGCGCAGGTTAAAGGATGAAATCCCGTTTTGGCGGGAGCAGATTGCTTATTTTGCCGAAGCGGGGATGCCCGGGCTTTCCGATAAGGCGGCTTATTATTTTTACCGTAGGATGCTGTTTTATTTTGTTGATTTTATGGGGCAGAAGTCCATGAGGGGATTTGCAGGGGAAATTATGGGGCAGCTCCGGGAGGATAAGGAAAAGGGGACGATTGGCAGGATTTACGGGATGGATTTCGTGGCGGCAGGGGATAAGGTGCGGATGAAACTGGCGCTTGCGGCTCCGGCGGGGTATTATGGATTGGTTAGGGTGTACGATAAATTTGTGGTACCGTTCCGGGTGGGGATGCGCAAAGCCCTGCACGGGATGCGGGGGAAACGGGAAAGAAGCAGAACGGTTCCGGAACGGGAAGGATAAGACGGATAGGTGTGTATATGAGCTTGGTAAAAAGAGTGGTTGCGATATTGACGGGGAGACAGAAAAAGTGGCTGGCGGTAATGCTTGTGATGAT
This sequence comes from uncultured Kineothrix sp., assembly GCA_910587275.1. Lineage (GTDB taxonomy): Bacteria > Bacillota > Clostridia > Lachnospirales > Lachnospiraceae > Kineothrix. Next base: position 33,200 of record CAJUMD010000007.1, on the reverse strand, counting down.
GTTGGTGGGCGCCGGACTGGAAACGGCGGGGACTTCGCTGCTGATTCCGTTTATTAACGTTGCCATGGAGCCGGAGAGTATCTTTGAGGAGGAATACCTGAGGTTCTTTTATGATTTTATGGATTTGAAAAGCACGAACGGGTTCCTGATTATGCTGGCTGTGGTGCTGAGTGTGGTTTTTGTGGTAAAGAATGTATATCTGTATTTTATGTATTATGCGCAGTACCGTTTTATTTATAACGGTCAGTATAATACGTCCAGGAATCTGTTTAAGGATTATGTGCGGCGGCCCTATGAATTTTATCTGGATGCCAGTACGCCGGTGGTGATGCGGCATATTATGAGCGACGTGAACGGTTCCTATAACCTGCTGCTTACGTTTCTGCAGCTTTTTACCGAGTTGTTTATTTTTGCGGCGCTGCTGCTGCTTGCTTTGGTGAACAGCCCGGAGATGACGGTGGTGATGTGCGTGGTTTTAGGGGGAATCCTGCTTGCCAATAAGAAGATTCTCGGTCCCATCCTGCGCCGTTTCGGGCATGAGGTGCAGACCAACAGCGCTCTGACCACCAAGTGGATTATGCAGGCGGTCAACGGGATGAAGGAAACGAAGGTACTGAATAAAGAGCGTTATTTCGTAGAGCAGTACGAAAAGAGCGCGGACAGGCTCAATACCATCCAAAAAAAGCAGAATTCCATGCAGAATATTCCGCGGCTGTTAATCGAAACGGTATGTATGTGCGGGATTTTGCTTGTGTTGGCTGTGTTTTTGGCAATCGGGAATAACTTAAACGAGATGATTACGCAGATAGGGATTTTGGCGGTGGTGGCGATTAAACTGATGCCTAGCGCCAATAAACTCTCGACTTATCTGAATAATATTGCGTATTATGAGCCGTCGCTGACGGCGGTGGAGGATATTATTATCCGCAGTAATAAAAAGGATGTGCAGACGGATATCCTGTTTTTAAAGGATGAGGAAATCAAACCCGTGGAATTCCAAAAGGAAGTGAGGTTAGAGCATATCAGCTACCGCTATCCGAATACGGAACTGGATATCTTAAAGGATGCCGGCGTAACGATTCCCATCGGGAAGTCCGTCGGGTTTATCGGACCTTCGGGTGCGGGGAAGTCCACGACGGTGGATATTCTGCTGGGGCTTTTGGAGCCGCAGCAGGGAAAGGTTACGGTGGACGGCGTGGATATCCGCACTAATCTGCCCGGGTGGTATGCGAAGGTGGGTTATGTGCCGCAGATGATTTTTATGCTGGACGATACCATACGGAACAACGTGGCATATGGGGTGGACGAAAAGGAGATTGACGAGCAGCAGGTATGGTATGCGTTAAAGGAAGCGCAGATGGACGAGTTTGTCAGAGGGCTTCCGGAAGGGCTGGATACCAGCATCGGGGAACGGGGAGTGCGTATTTCCGGCGGGCAGAGACAGCGGCTTGGGATTGCCAGGGCGCTGTATACGGAGCCGGAAATCATGATTTTCGACGAGGCGACGTCTGCGCTGGATAATGATACGGAGTCGGCGATTATGGATGCCATTGAGAGATTGCATGGGAGGAAGACGCTGGTGATTATCGCGCACAGGCTGACGACGATTGAGAAGTGCGATGCGGTTTATCGGGTGGAGAAGCAGGGGTTCTGGAGGGAGAGGTGAGAGCTTTCCCGGTGTGGTGCGGAGTTTTCCGGTAGGTTGTGAATATCTTCCGGTACGGTGCCGTGTGCAGTTCCCACTTTGCAAAACATTCCGATGAGCCCAAAGCAAACCATGTGTCAGCAGTGGCTTCCACATGGTTTTGGTCTCATCTCCATTGCACGAAGGGAACTGCACACGGCACAGTACCGGAAGATTTGCCAAGGTATCGGGAAAGTTCCGTAAGGGTTGCTAAGGAGTGCCGGGGAAGTTTCGTAAGGGATGTTGGGTTGGTGTGGTAATGGTTTGGTTTGGATAGGAGTTTGGGTATGAGTGAGTATAGGAATGGCAGGCTGCAGTTGCCGAATGTGACGTTGGCGGCTATGGATAGTGTGAAGGTGAAGGCTACGGTGAAGGCGCTGGAGTATAGTATGCGGGGGGTTGATTTTGGGGATGTGGTGTTGGTGACGCATAGGAAGCCGTTTGCTTTGCCTAAGGGGATTCGGTATCGGCATATTGGGAAATTGAAGGATATCGATGCTTTTAATTATAATATGATTTACCGGATGCATGAGTTTATTGAGACGGATTTTATGCTTTTGGTGCATTATGACGGGTTTGTGGTGAATCCGGATATGTGGCGGGATGAGTTTTTGGAGTATGATTATATCGGGTCGCCGTTTCCTTTGCCGAAGGATGATTTTTCATACCGGGATGTGAACGGGAATATCTGCCGGGTGGGGAATAGTGTGTCGTTACGCAGTAAGCGGCTGTTGGAGTATCCCACGAAGGCGGGGATTCCGTTTGAGGCGGATCACGGGTTTTTTAATGAGGATGGGTTTATCTGCTGTAAGAACCGGCATCTGTTTGAGGCGGCGGGGATGCGGTATGCGCCGCTTGAGGTGGCGAAGTATTTCGGGCATGAGTCCATGATACCGGAAGTGGAGGGTATCCGGCCTTTTGTGTTCCATAAGTGGGCGGGGTCAAATGCGCAGTATCCGAGGTTTTAGAGAGGTTGGCAATATGTTTTGGGAGATGGGAAAGGGACAGGGTTAAGATATGGTTTATGATAGTTTTCAGTTTTTTAATGAGTTGGATATTCTGCTTCTTCGGATGCATATTTTGGATGATGTGGTGGACCGGTTTGTCATCAGCGAGTCCACGGTGACGTTTTCCGGGGACCGGAAGCCTCTGTTTTACCAGGAAAATAAGGAGATGTTCCGGGAATTTGAACATAAGATTATCCATAATGTGGTGGAGGATACGCCCATGGACTGTGATGCCTTTACGCGGGACCACCACCAGAAATGCGCGGTGGCGAGGGGGCTTGCGGGCTGCCGGCCGGAGGATGTGGTGATTTTCAGCGATGTGGACGAGATTCCGAACCCGGAGACGTTAAAGAAGCTGCTGCCGGCGGTGGAGGACGGGAAGATTTATATGCTGGCGCAGCGGTTGTTTTACTGTTATTTGAATATGGAGGAGGTTTCGGGAAAACTGCTTTCCATGACGGGAGAGTTTGAAGGGGTGGAGAAACCCATGTGGCTCGGAACGAAAATCTGCCGTTACAGTATGCTGGATAAGTATACCACGGAGGAACTGCGCAATAAGGAGCAGAAGGAAGTAGGAGTCCGGGTGCCGGACGGCGGCTGGCATTTCAGTTATATGGGCGGCGGCAGGAACCAGTCGGTGGAGGACCGGGTAAAGTATAAGATTAAGAGTGCGGCGCATCAGGAGTATAATAACCGTTCCACATTGTCCAGAGTGAGACGCAATATCAGGACACATCAGGATATTTTCGGCAGGGATGCGCAGATGGTGCAGGTGGAGATTGACGAATCGTTTCCGGCTTACCTGCGGGAAAATATTGAGCGGTACCGGTATCTGATGTACCGGAAACCGAAGTGGTATGAATTTTGGAAGTGACGGCGGTACGGCTTTGGAAGGGCGGAGGCGGGCGGCGCGGCTTTTGGAACAGGGAAACGGTTGGATAGGACGGTAACGGGTTATGGTGGGAACGGAATTCCTGCAGGGGCAGGGGTTGGGAAACCAGTTGTTCTGTTATGTATCGGCAAGGTGTATTGCGAAAGATTTAGGGTATGCATTCGGCACTGCCGGACAGGAACAGCTTGCGGTGAATGTGCACAGCAAAAAGGGTATGTATTTCATGGATATGGATTTGGGTATTCCCATTTCCGGGGAAGACAGGGAAAACGGCATGTTCCGTATTTACAGGGAAAAGGAAAAGCGGTTATATTTAAAAACCTGTGTGCACGATATGACCCATGGGTGTTATGTGGCGGGAGCGGACGAAGGGATTTACAAAATCGGGGATGATACCTTATTGTACGGGAATCTGCAGGCGGGACGGTATTTTGCCCATCACAGGGAGGAAATAAAGGAGTGGCTTAAGGTGAAGCCGGAATATGATTCCCATGCGTACACGGAAGATAATCTGTGTGTAATCAATGTGCGGGGCGGGGAATATGCGGATATGCGTCCGCTGTTCCTGCGCAGGAAGTACTGGCTGGATGCCATGGAAAACATGCGCAGGATAAGACCGGACATGGAGTTTATGGTGGTGACGGATGACGTGGCGGCGGCGAAACGGGTGCTGCCGGAGGTGGAAGCCTTCCATTTTGATTTGGCAGGGGACTATGTGACGTTAAAAAATGCGAGGTATCTGATTCTGTCCAATTCCACGTTTGCTTTTTTTCCCGCGTTTACCAGCGGGACGGCGAGGAAAATCATTGCGCCGAAATATTGGGCGCGGCATAACGTATCCGACGGCTATTGGGCATCGGAGCAGAATATTTATGACGGTTTCTGGTATCAGGACAGGGAAGGGCGGTTGTTTGATGCGGGGGAGTGCAGGAAGGAACTGGAAGAATATATGCGGGGGCTGGAACCCGCCGGAATGACGGAAACAGGATACGGGGAACATACCGGATACGGGAAGGCGCAAATCTGGTTCCGGGGGAAACAGGAGCGGGCGCTTTACTGGTCGGATAAAATAAGGGACAGGCTTTTGCGGGAAACGGCGGGCAGGAGGCAGGAACGGAAGGGGCGCGGACTGTGATTTTGGAAATCGGGGATTTAAGGAACGCGGGATGCGGGACGGCCGGAGTGAAACCTTGCGGCAACGGGAAGACCGGAAGAAAAGGAGAAGGAGATGCGGCAGAAAGGGACGGGAAATATTTGGAAGAAAACTGTGGATTTCATAAGCGATAAAAAGATAGCGGAGGTAATGTTAGGGATGCTGGTGCTCAGTCTGGTACCCATTTTATACCTGGCAGGCTATGCAAGACCCAGCGGGGATGATTACGGGTACAGTGTCTTTACCCATGCGGCATGGGTGGATACCCATTCTTTGGTGGAAGTGTTTAAGGCGGCGGTCCATACGGTGAAGGGAATGTACCAGGCATGGAACGGGGACTGGTTTACCGTATTCCTGTTTTCCCTGATGCCGGAGGTGTTTGCGCCTTATACGTTTTGGATCGTGCCGTATTTCATGGTGGGCGTGACCGTGCTGGGGACGACGGTATTCCTGCATGACGTGCTGGTGGAAACGGCGGGCATCGGCAGGGAATATATGGTTATTTTGGATGCGCTGGTGCTGATTGCCTCTTTCCAGTTTATTCCCAGTACGGCAATCGGGATGTACTGGTACGTGGGGGCGATGCATTATATGGTTCCCCATGCGGTGGCGCTGTTTGCGCTGGTATCCGGGTTCCGGTATTACCGGACGGGGAAAATAAGGTATATCGTGTATGCCTCCCTTTGTATGTTCATGGTAGGGGGGAGCAGTTATTTTTCCTCCCTTTTGGTGTTTATGGTATACGGGATGATGATGGTGCTCTTTTTCAGAAAAAGAAAAGATATCTTTTATCTTTTGGTTCCGTTTTTCATCGGGGCTGCCGGTTTTGTGGTGCAGTGCGTGTCGCCGGGCAATAAGGCGCGGGGCGGCGAATCTTTCGGGTTCAGCGTAGGAGGCGCTTTTCTTACGGTGGCGCAGTCGCTGTGGCAGGGGTTGGCAACGCCGGTGGAGTATTTACGGGATAAGACGTTTATTTACGTGATTTTGCTGTTATGCGCCATATTCGGCTGGACGGCATTGCTAAAGAGGAAAGGGGAAATGCCGCTCCGTTTCCGGTATCCGCTGCTGTTTGTGCTGTTGATGTACGGGATATACAGTGCGATGTACGCCCCCGCCATATATGCGGCGGTGGACGTTTCGCTGGGACCGGCTACCATGGTGTACCTGACATTTCTGCTGGCGGCGCTGCTTTCCATTTTGTATGTGGAAGGCTGGATCATACAGAACATGCAGGAAGGCGGGAACGGGCGGCTTGGAAGGATGCGGTTTAAGGATGTTTTGCTGGATGCCGGGAGCTACCGGGCCAGGGTGGGGGCGCCGCTCTTACTTTTGGCAGCGGTTCTGACTCTTTTTTGCGGAAGTTCCTTAAGGAACTGCGTGGATAAGCAGGTGTATGATTATGTGAGCAGCGGGCAGGCGGAAGACTTCCGTAAGCAGATAGCGTCCCAAATGGAAATCCTGCTGGATGATTCCATTAAGGAAGCCTATTTGGTGCCCATTAATGACGACCAGGGACCTTTGATGCATATGCCGGTTACGGAAGACGAGGAAGCGTTTACCAACCGGGTGGTACGGGATTTCTACCGGAAGGACCGGGTGGTTATGATTACGGAACCGTAGGGACGGATGTCCGTTTAAAGGACAAAAAAGGGCAATCCGTTCGGAAATGAGGGTGAAATATGGCGAAAGTTTCCATCGGTATTCCTGCCTATTACGGGGAGGCAGGCGTGGCAAGGCTGCTTCACAGTATCGGGCAGCAGGAATACGAGGATTACGAAGTGGTGATTACGGACGATTCGGGGGACGGCCGGATTGGCAGGTTGGCAGAGGGGAAGAAGAACGTCCGGTATTATAAGAATGAAGTACGGCTTGGCGCCGCTGGCAACTGGAACCGTGCCATGCATCTGTGTACCGGGGAATATATGAAAATCATGCACCATGACGATTGGTTCACCGCGCCGGACAGTTTGGGGGAATTTGTCCGCATGATGGAGGAGCACCCGGAAGCGGATTTGGTTTTTTGCGGAACCCGCCAGGTGGGAAGGGACGGGGAGTATGAGCGTTTTATATCACCGGAGGATGCGGGGCTTCTGCGGCAGGATTACCGGAACCTGTTTTTGGGCAATACCATCGGTGCCCCAAGCGCGGTGATGCACCGCAGGGGGGTGGGGGAATATGACGGGGCGCTGACATGGCTGGTGGATATGGAGTTTTACATGCATATCCTGAAAGGCAACCCGCATTTCGCCTATACGGAGAAACCCCTGGTTTCCATAGGGGTCAGCGCCGGACAGCTTACGGAAAGCTGTATCGGCAGCAGGGAAATCAATATTGCGGAGTACGGTTATGTTTACCGGAAGTATGGTTTGGGAGGGGAAAAGGCATATAAGCGGAAGCTGATGCAAATCTTGATGGAGTATGGCGCAAGCTACGGGGAAGCGGCGGGGCTTGGCATAACAAAAGCGGAATATCTTGCCGGAAGGGCAGGGAAACTGGCAGGAAAGGTGAAATGGAAGCTGGGGTTCCGCGGCTGACATGCGGTAAGGGACGGGGTATGGCTATGGGCGGACGGAAAATGGAAATTGGGTTTGGAACCGGTAAACAGGGGAATGGAATGGAAAAAGCGGCAGAGTTCTTTTTCTTTGCTTCCCTGCTGCTGGAACTGGTCATTGTCATCATCGACAAAAGCGACTATATTAATCCGCTGGAGGGGCAGTTGTTCCGCATAACGTTCCTGCTGGCGGCGGTAAAGGTACTGCTTACCAAATATTCCAAAAGGGAATGGCTGTGGATGTGTGCCTTTGGCATTTTGGGGCTGGTTTCCTACAAAGCGACGGGGCGGAATGAAATCCTGCGTATTGTGGTGTTTGTGGCAGCCTGCAAAAACGTGGATTTGCGCAAAATGATGTCTTTTGTGTTTTATGTGACGGCAGGGGGCTGTGTGCTGCTGATGGTCCTTTCCCTGACGGGGATATACGGCAATCCCGGTATCGTCACCGATTTCGGCAGGGGGGTGGTGGAAACCAGATACTGCCTTGGGCTTGGGCATCCCAATGCGCTCCACTGCATGTTCTTTATGCTGGTGTTGCTGGGGCTGTACCTGTACGGGGAGAAGATGAAGTTCTATCAGTATCTTTGTGCGTTCCTGTTAAATGTGGCAATGTATCTTCTGACGGATTCGCGTACCGGAATGGCGATTACCGCTGCCGCCATATTGTTAACCGCCCTGTTCCGCTTTTTCCCCAAGTGGGGGGAATACCGGTGGGTGTACCTGTGCGGGATTCTGCTGTTCCTTGCCTGTCTGCTGCTTTCCGTGGCGGCATCCAAATATGGGTTGACGAAGCCGTTTTTAAAACGGCTGGATGATTTCTTAAACGGCAGGATTCTGGATTTGTACTGGGGGTCCGTGAACCATGAGGGAACCGTGGAGCGGTGGAGCCTTTTTTCCGAGGCTCGCAACACCTATTATTTTGATATGGGTTTTGTCCGTGTGTTTTACTGGTACGGCATCCTGCCCGCCGTCGTTTATTTTGCGATGAATCTCCTGTTGATTTGGGAATGTTATAAAAAGAGGGATACGCAGGGCTTTGTGATGATGGTGGTGCTGGCGGTTTATACGGTGGTGGAAGCGCACATCATATCGGTGTACATCGGAAGAAATTACCTGCTTTTGCTGTTTGGGGTTTACTGGAGCGATATGCTCCATGCGGGCGATGCGGAAAACGAGGAGTATGCATGGGGGGCGTACCGCCTGTTGAAACATGGTTAAAAAACGGATAAAATATGGAATATGGAATGGGAAAGGAACGGCAATGGGAGAAAGCACAGTTTCAACGGGCGTAAGCGGGAAAATGGTGCATTTGGAGATCATCAGGATTTTAGCGGTATGTTTGGTGGTATTAAACCATACGGACGTTTATTTCCTGTATTTTTCCGAGACTTCCCATCCGGCTACTTATGCGGTTTCGCTGTTTGCTTCCGTGTTATGCCGTATCAACGTGCCGCTGTTTTTTATGGTAAGCGGGGCGCTTTTGCTGAAAAAAAAGGAAAGTATCCGGGAGTTGTACCGGAAGCGGGTGGCACGTATGCTCGCCGTCCTTGTGTTGTTTTCCGCCGTGCAGTATCTTGCGGCGGGGTTTTTGGGAGATTTGGACGGCGGTATGGGGGCGGCGGATTTCTTTTCCCGTCTGTATACGGGACAAGTGCTGGACTCTTACTGGTTTCTGTATGCTTATTTGGGCGTATTGATTGCCCTGCCGTTTCTGCGGAAACTGGCATGGGGGATGGAAGAAGCGGAGTTCCGCTATCTTTTTGCACTGAAGGTGCTGTTTGATGTCGTGTTCCGGCTTGCTGCCGTTTATACGGGGGATGTGGTGCGGGTGGAGGCACTGTTGGTTACGGATTCCGTTTTTTATCTGTTTGCCGGTTATTATATGGAATGGGTGGCAGATAGGAAGCTGTTTGCAATGCGTGGGATGCGTAAGGGGCTGCCGGCGGCACTTTGCATTTTGCTTGTGTTTGGCTCCATGGGTCTGGTATATTTGGAATACCGGGTAAAAGGGGTGTATACGCAGGACTGTCTTGGAATTTTTGCACCATTTTTAACCATAATAGTTTATGGTATGGTAAAATCATTTTGTGGCAGGCATGTGCTGCCGGAGCGGATGCAGCATGCGGTTCTGTATTTGGGGAGCACCGTGTTCGGTGTTTACCTTGTGGAAAAACTGGTCAGGAAGCAGCTTCTGCCGCTTTACCTGTACCTGTGCGGCCGGACGGTGGGGCTTGCGGCATGTTTGGTTTATGTGGCGGGTACGCTGGTATTATCCGTGGTTTACGTGAGTATAGGGAAGAAAATACCGTTTTTGAAAAGACTGCTTTAGCAGTATTGCGGCAGGAAGCGGAGACGGGGGCAGTACGGAAATGAGGATAATGTATGAAGCAGAAAAATAAAATCATCGAAGTATACGGGTTATGGTTTGCCGATTTGGTGGTAATACTGGCAGCATTTGTGATTGCCACCTATATCCGTTTCGGCAATTTTAAGGATATGGGGGACCGGAGCGTCCACTTTTTGGTCTGCCTGTGCCTGATGCTTTTCTGTACCGTATACAGTTTTTTCTTTGACTGGAACCGGAACTTTTTAAAGCGGGGCATTTATCGGGAAGCGGCGGCGGTATTGCAGTACAATGCCATTATGATACTTATCGTAAATTTCCTGATGACGATGATGAAGTGGGCGGATGTATTTTCCAGACTGGTGCTGTTTTATTTTGCGGTGTTGAATTTTCTGCTGTCGTTTTTCGTGCACCTGGCGGTTAAGAAGGTGATGCAGACCTATTATTCCTCGGAGCAGAATTCCGTGAAAGTGATGGTGGTGACGCAGAGCAACCTGATTGACGGGACGCTGGACCGGCTGGAAAAGGATTTGGATATTTTTTACCAGGTGGTGGCGCTTGTCTGCCTGGATTATAATATGGAAGGAAAGGTAATCCGGGATATTCCCGTGGTGGCGGGGAAGGAGGACCTTTTGGAAGTGGCGACCCAGATGGCGCTGGATGAAGTATTCTTAAACCTGCCGGGGATTTCCCAAAGCAATATGGAGCATATTATCCACGGGTTTGGGGAAATGGGTGTGGACTGCCATTATAACCTGGAACTGCCCGGCGTGGATGCCAACAGCAGTAAGGTGGAAACGTTCGGCAATTATACGGTGATTACTTATACCCGTTTCCAAAGCAGCTATAAGCGGATGATGGTGAAACGGGTGATGGATATCCTTGGCGGGCTGGTGGGGATGTTGATTACGCTGGTGTTCCTGCCTTTCGTGGCTGCGGCGATTAAGCTGGATTCCAAGGGTCCGGTGCTGTTTTCCCAAATCCGTATCGGACGTAACGGCAGGCGCTTTAAAATCTATAAATTCCGTTCCATGTATACGGATGCGGAAGAACGGAAGAAAGAGCTGGAGGAACACAATGAGATGCAGGGGCTGATGTTCAAGATGGAGAACGACCCCCGTATTACGAAAGTGGGGGCATTTCTGCGTAAGACGAGCATCGACGAACTTCCGCAGTTCTATAATGTATTTAAGGGGGATATGAGCCTTGTGGGGACGAGACCGCCGACAGCGGATGAATTTGAAAAGTATAACCAGTATTACCGCCGCCGTATCAGCATGACGCCGGGGCTGACCGGTATGTGGCAGGTGAGCGGCAGAAGTGAAATCGAGGATTTTGACGATGTGGTAAAGTATGATTTGATGTATATCGATAACTGGTCGCTGCGTCTGGATATTAAGATACTGTTCCAGACCGTGGGGGTCGTGCTGTTTGGAAAAGGAGCCAAATAATGAACCTTGTGATTGATTGTTTTAAGCTGGTGAAGGGCGCCGGGAAAAGCATCGGCATTTATAATCTGGCGAAAAGTATCGTCTGCCATTTGGGGGAACGGATGGAAAAAGGGGAAGGCGGGACGGATGCGGACGGCGCCGGTTCACGGACCGGCAGTATGGACCGGGGCGTGCATTCGGTAATCGTACTGGGTAATTCCCTAAACCGCAGTGAGTTTGATGTGCCGGGGGTGACGTTCGTGGAGGTTAACGGAAATCCCCGGAACAAACTGTACTGTATTTTGTGGGAGCTGGTATTGGTCAGGAAGTATGCCCGCCGTTATCAGGCGGACCGGGTACTGTTTCCGAGGGGATACCGCCCGTTTGGCGTAAAAAGGAGTATCGGCAGGCGCAGGGACGGCAGGAAAATAAAGGATACCATATTGATTCATGATTTAATTCCCTTTTATTATGACGAACATTATTCGGGAGTATTCCATAAGACGGAAAATGCTTATATCATGAACCGCCTGAAAACGTCCATGGAAAAGGCGGACCGGATTATCACCATATCGGAATATTCCAAAGCGGATATATTGGATAAAGTGCCGGGCTGCAGGGACAGGATTACGGTGATTTATAACGGATTAAACGATGTGGCGTATTCGGACGAAGAGGAAAAGAAAACGGATTTGGATGCGGAAAAGGTGGGGCATACCGGCAAACGGAAACGTTTGGGAAATCTGTGGAAGAAAAAGGGGAAAAATGCCAAACAGCCGGAGTATATTGCCGCCATGACATCGGGTCTGCCCCATAAGAATGCGGAAGGGATTTTAAGAGCTTACGAAGCGTACCGCAAGAAAACGGAAAATCCGCTGGATTTGGTGGTGTTCGGGATTGCGGATACTTCGGCATGGAAGGGTATGGGCAAAGAAGCGGCAGCGCATGTGCGTTGTTATAAATTTTTTGAGAAATTTGAGGATATGTGCCGGATGGCGGCAGGGGCGAAAGCGTATCTGTTTTTGTCCTACGTGGAAGGGTTTGGATTTCCTCCTTTGGAGGCCATGCAGCTTGGCGTTCCCGTGGTCTGCTCCAATACAAGTTCTCTGCCCGAGGTGGTGGCGGATGCGGGGCTTTTGGTGGCGCCGGAGGATTATGGGGCGGCGGCGGATGCGCTGGTGCGTGTGACGGAAGATGAGGGGCTCCGGGAAGAACTGGTACGGAGAGGGTATGAAAATATCCGGCGTTTTTCCTGGGAAAGCCGGACGGATTTGTATTGGAAGGAATTATTCAGGTGAGCAGGTTATTGGTATATGACACATCGAATTTCATGGATTTCCCCATAGGGGGGCAGTTGACCAGCATCGGCAATTTCCTGCGGTTTCTCTGCGGAGAATATCCCGCACGGGCGGAAAAAATCATGCTGGTGGGTGTGACGCTGGATGCCGGGGAAGTCGGCAGGGTGAAGAAACTGCATCTTTACGGAGCGGACATAAATTTCCTTCCGGTGGCGGCGGCGGAGCGGGATTTGGGGAATACCACCAAGTCCCTGCGGCTCCGGTTCGCGAAGGGACTGTTAAAATACGGGAAGTTGCTGCGCATCAGGAAAAAGGACTGCAATTATATCCATACGCCGGAAGCATACGGCGTGGTGAAGCTGCTTTGCATGGGCGCCCATTGCGTTATTTTTTCCCACGGCAGCTATTTTAACATGGAGCGGGGGTTCCGTTTTTTTAAAAAAAACGTATTGGTTAAAAAGGGATTTGTGGCATATTTAAAATGGATTCTGCGGGATGCGGACTGTATCCTGCTGCTGGATCAGGACAGCCTGCGGGATTACCGGCCGTATAATCCGAATCTGGTGCAGGTGGGGAATTCCATCGTCTGCCCGGACATTCCGGGAGGACGGCATGAGCTGCGCCATGGCAAAATAAGGGAAATCCTGTTCGTGGGGAGGCTTTCCAAAGATAAGCGGGTGGAACCCATCATTCAGGCGGTGCTTGGAATGGATGGGCGGGCATCCGTCTGCGGAAGCGGGGAAGCGGAGGAGAGCGCGGAAACGGAAGAAGAACGGTTCATTCATTTGACGGTGGTGGGCGACGGGGAGGAATACCGTAACCTGATACGGTATGAAGGGGAACGGGTGCACTTTACAGGTGCGGTGCCGCCGGAGGAAGTGAAGCGTTATATGCGGCAGGCGGATTTGCTGGTGATGAATTCCGCATTTGAAGGAGTGCCCATGACGATATTGGAAGCCATCAGCCATGCCCTTCCGGTGGTCAGTACCAATGTGGGAGGTATTGGGGAAGTGCTGCATTTCGGGCAGGATTCGGAGGAAACGGACGGTACGGCGGAGGGAATAAGGGCTGCGGTACGGCGGATTGGGGATGCTTACGGAACTTATTCCCGGAATGCTTATGATAATTCCAAGGCGTATGATTACCGGACGGTGAACCGGAAGGTATACCAAATGCTGTGCAATTACTGGAGGGAGGGATGATTTGTGGCAAAGGATGGAAAAACAGTCAGTATCATTGTGCCGGTTTATAAGACGGAGGCGTATTTAAAACGCTGTGTGGACAGTCTGCGCAGGCAGGCATATGAGGGATTTGAGATTGTTTTGGTGGATGACGGTTCGCCGGACGGATGCCCTGCCCTGTGCGACGCTTATGCAAAAGAGGACGGGCGTATCCGGGTGGTGCATAAGGAGAACGGCGGGCTGGTGAGCGCATGGCAGGCGGGGGTGAAGGCGAGCAGCGGGGCATATCTCGGTTTTGTGGACAGCGACGACTGGGTGGAGCCGGATATGCTGGTACACATGGCAGCCTGCCTTTCCGGCAGCGGGGCGGAAATTATCTGCTGCAATTTTGTCATAAACCGTCCAAACGGGGAGACAAACCATTACCATGGGCTGGCGGCGGGCGTTTACGAAGGCGCGCAGTTGGAGGGAAAAATCAAGGATAACCTGTTGGGACACGAAAACCGCCGGATTTCCATGTCGCGCTGCATGAAGCTGTTTTCCAGGGATTTAATAGAAGAAAACATGAAATACTGCGACCTGCGCGTGACCATGGCGGAGGACGTAAACATAACGCTTCCGGCGCTGTTGGACTGTCAAAGGGTGGTGGTGATGGAGGGGGCGCTGTATTACCATTACTTTTACCGCGATGTTTCCATGGTGCACCGGTACGATGCCGGAATGTATGGGGGAATCCGTTCGCTTTACCGTACCGTAAAGGAGATATACCGGGTGAAGGACAGGGAAAGCGGGGAGCGCCAGGCGGACAGGGAATATATATATCTGCTGCTTTTGGCATTAAAAAACGAAATCCGCGGCGGCGCGGCGGGGTTCGGAAAGAGGACCAGGAAGATTTGTAAAGATAAGGAGAACCGCCGCATTGTGGAGGAGAATCCGGTGCCGGTTTCGGACAAAACGAACCGGATGCTTTATTTTGTGTTAAGGCATCCGTCATGGCCGGCGGTGCTGGCGGCCCGGGCGGTTTTTTGGATGTATGACCATGTCAGGGTTACGGCAGGTTTAGGAAGAAGCAAAGATATAGGAAATCAGGGATGAAAGAAAAAGTAAGCATTATCGTACCGGTTTACAATGCGGCTCCTTATCTGGAGCGGTGCATGGCAAGCCTGCTCGGGCAGACATACCACAATACGGAAATCCTGCTGGTGGATGACGGTTCCACGGACGGAAGCGGCGTACTTTGCGACGGTTTTGCGGCGGCATACCGTAACGTGAAAGTATTCCATATGCCCAATGAGGGAGTGTCTGCGGCAAGGAACCGGGGGCTGGAGGAATGCGGGGGGGAATACCTGACCTTTGTGGACGCAGACGATGTGCTGGAAGGACGTGCGCTGGAAGTGCTGATACGTATGATGAAGGACGAAAACGTAGACGTGGCGGGATGCGGTTATTTTGAATTTTGCGGCGACGGTGATTGGAATGAGAACCGGAAAGAGAATGGGGAAGAAAAAGGGATAGGAAAAAGAATAGGAAAAAGAACTGGAAAAAGAACAGAAACAAGAGCAGCCAAAAAAACAGGGTATGCGGCAGGGGCAGCAGACGCCGAAAGGGACGGTACGCGGACGGAAGTGCTGTGCGGGATGGAATTTGCGGAACACGGAATTCTGCACAGCGATACCAGGTGCTGGAGCAAGCTGTACCGGCGGGAGAGCGTGGGAAACCTGCGGTTTGACACGGGGCTGACCATCGGCGAGGATATGCTTTTTCTGCTGGATTTGGCAATACAGGGGAAAACGTTTGTCAGGAGCAGTTACCGGGGGTACGGATACTTTGTGAACGGTAACGGCGCGATGCTGCGGGGGTTTCAGGAAAGTTACATGGACCAGACCGTCTGCTGGCAGAGGGCTTTGGAAAAGATTGGGGCGCAGACGGGCGGAAAGGAAGACGCCGCCTGTCTGGTAAGCAGGGCGGAGAGCATTCTTGTGGTATCGGCGATGCTGGTGGCAGGAAAGCTGGCGGCGCTTCCGGGGAAAGCGCGGAGGAAATATAAGCAATATGGGGAACAGTGTCTTGCACTTGTGAAGAAGTATGGAAAAAAGCCGGAGGTGTTCCGGCAGTTGGACCGGGGGTACCGGATAAAAGTACGGGTGTATGGGCGTGTGCCGGGAGCGTATATGGTTTTGTACCGGTTAAGGTGTGTGCGGAAAAGGCTGGCTGGCAATGGATGAACGGAAAGCCGGGGCCGGGAATAAATTTATGATGAAATTGTGAATCCATCGTGAATCGGTAACGGGATATTACGAGGATGTTTGGTTAGCGGAGGAACTGTCTATGCCGGAGAAAAAAATAGTACTGTATATGCACGCAGGAAGCGGCAACCATGGCTGTGAGGCGATTGTCAACAGCCTGTGCCATATGCTGCGGGAAAAGCCGTTTTTGATTACGAACAGCGAGAGGGAGGACAAGCGGTATTCCCTGGCGCCCGCAGGAGGAACGGCGCTTTGTGATTTGGCGCAGGAGCGGCATTTCTCCCAGCATAAGGCGGCTCATGTGATGTATTACGGGTGGAGGAGACTGACGGGGGATGCGGAGTCCTTTCTGCGTTACCGTTACCGTGCCGTGTTTGACAAACCGTTTTGCAGGAGGGACGGGGGCAGAACTGCCGGAAAATATCCGCTGGCGGTTTCCATAGGAGGCGATAATTACTGCTATGATATGATGGTAAAGGATTTGATGCTGGCAAACCGTGCGTTCCATGACAGGGGCGTGAAGACCGTGCTGCTTGGCTGCTCCATCGAGCCGGAACTGCTGCTTGGGAAGGCAGGGGCGGCAGCACAGGAAACGGACGCGGCGCAGGAAACCGCACGCAGGAAAATGGCGGAGGACATGAACCTCTACAATCTTATCATCGCGCGGGAATCCATCACCTATGATGCTTTAAAAAAAGTGGTGCCGGAGGAAAAGCTGCGGCTGGTTCCCGATCCGGCATTTACGCTTGGGACAAAGGAACTGCCGCTGCCGGAAGGGTTTGCCGCGGGGAATACCGTCGGGATGAATGTAAGCCCGATGATCCGGGACAACGAGACGAAAGCCGGAATCACCATGGCCGGTTACCGGGCGCTGGTGGAACATATCATCCGCACGACGGATATGCAGATTGCCCTGATTCCCCATGTGGTATGGGACAGGAATGACGACAGGAAACCGTTAAAGGAACTGTATGACGAATTCCGCACCAGCAAAAGGGTGGTCCTGGTCGGGGACGCATCCTGTGAGGAGTTAAAGGGATATATCGCAAGGTGCCGTATGTTTATCGGCGCAAGGACCCATGCCACGATTGCCGCCTATTCTTCCCTGGTTCCCACACTGGTGGTGGGATATTCGGTAAAGGCGAAAGGAATCGCCAGGGATTTGTTCGGAAATTATGAAAATTATGTGCTTCCGGTACAGCAGCTTAGGGAGAAAGAGGACTTAATCGGTGCGTTTGAATGGCTGAGGGATTATGAGGGAGAAATCCGCAGGGATTTGCAAAGGGTGATGCCGGGATATAAAGAAAGGGCGTTACAGGCAGGGAAAGAAGTGGAACGGCTATGGGAAGGGTAAGATACGCGGCAAAAAATATTACATTCGGCTGGCTGGGAAATATCGTCACCCTTTTGCTGGGGGCGCTGCTGCGGCAGATTTTCATTGGGCGTTTGGGCGATACCCTGACGGGGGTAAACGACTATTACACCAATATCCTGACCGTGCTGTCTTTGGCGGAGCTTGGGATCGGGACGGCTTTTAATTTCAGCCTGTACGGACCGGTGGCAAGGAACGAATATGAAAAAATAAAATCCTACATGCTGCTGTATAAGAAGGCGTACCGAACCATCGGCTGCGTGGTGGCGGTAATCGGCGTGGCGCTTGCGCCGTTTTTAAAATATTTAATAGAAGATCCCGGCAGCAATTCCTGGCGGGATTTGACCCTGTATTATTTTATTTTCCTGTTTAATACGGTAAGCACGTATTTTGTGTCCTACAAATACAGCTTAGTGAATGCCCAGCAGAAGAATTATATCCAGACAAACATTATCACGGTGACGAAAGCGGTGACGGTGACTTTGCAGATTGCGGGGCTTTTGCTGATGCCCAATTTTTACCTGTATCTGTTTACGGCGGCGGCGGCGGAGCTGGCACAGAAGATTTTCGCCAGTTTTTACCTGGATCGGCTGTATCCGTACCTTAGGGAAAAGAAGGTGGAAAAGCTGTCCAGGGCGGAAGTGGGGGAAATCGTCAGCCAGACGAAAGCGCTGGTATGCCATAAAGTGGGGGACATGGCAAGGCTGCAGACGGATACGATGATTATCGGGGCTTTTATCGATGTCACCACCGTGGGGTTTGTGGGTACTTATAATTATGTGATTTCCTCCGTTTCCAATTTTGTGAATATTATTTTTAATTCCGTACTGTCGGGATTCGGTAATTTAATCGCCACGGAGAATCAGGAAAAACAATATCTGATGTTCCGGGTGTACCGGTTTGCGGCGTGCTGGATTTACGGTTTCTCCGCCATCGGGTTTTACCTTCTGCTGACGCCGTTGATTATTTTATGGGTAGGGGAATCGAGGGTGCTCCCGGATTTGGTTATCGGGTGTATCATGGTGGATTATTATTTTAAAGGGGAGCGCATTGTTTTGTCCAATTACAAGACGGCGGCAGGGGTGTTCGAGCAGGATAAGTACCTGCCGCTGCTCCAGGGCGCCGTGAATTTGGTGGTTTCCATTGTACTGGTGCAGAATATCGGGCTGGTGGGGATTTATATCGGGACAATTGTTTCGGGGCTGATTGCCAATATTACGAAACCGTTTATTATATACCGGGTATGTTTCGGGAAAGCGGCATACGGATATTTTTGGGAGTCGTTAAAATATGCCGGTGTCAATGCGCTGGTGCTGGTACTGCTGATTTGGGTAAAAAGCCGGATGATGACGGCGGTGACCGTTCCCATGTTTGCGGTGATGACAGTCGTGGTTTCGGTGGTGTATAACGGGTTGTTTTTGGCGGTGTTTGGAAGGTGCGCGGAGTTCCGGTATGTGTGGGGAATGGTTGTGGGGAAGGCGAAGCGGAAGCAGGCATAACCCACGGAAAAACCGTTACCTGTTTTTCCGTGGGTTATGCCTGAAAGTATCCCGATGCCAAAATAGTATTTCCCAGCATCGGTTTTTTGAAAACTTTTGAATATTTATACAAATCAAGAAATTGGAGCTCGTCGGGAACGATGCCGGCCGTGCACATCACTTTTAACAGGGTGGCAGGCGTAAACATGTATTTGTGGTCCATGTTGATAAATTCCTTATTATGGAAAAGGGCATCACAGACCCTTCCGAAACCGTATGCGTTTGGCACGGATATGACCAGCCGGTTAGAGGGATCTCCGTAATATTGTACCGTTTCCGACAAAAAAGAAACCGGATTTCCGATGTGTTCCAGTACTTCCGGCAATAGGATGGCATAAGGCTCCGTACCGAATACCCTGCCGATGATTTCGGAAACCGTTTCATGTTCCTGTACGAAATCCATGGCATAAACGTCCGTAATATGAAAGGACAGGAGATAATCCACCGCTTCCTTATTAATGTCAAATCCGATTACTTTGTCAAAGGAACGGATTAACATGGAGTGGAAGTGCGAATGGCTTTCCATTTGCTTTTTTATATTGCACAGATGCCCGCAGCATCCGATGTGGATGATATTTTTGACATTCATGCTTTTCAGCATTTGTATTGTTCCCTCTTTTCTGGGGAGGGCAGTATATTTTGGGTCAAAATGGACAGTGCCCATGTGACCGTCGTCGGTTAATAATTCATTCCGGATGGATTCGTTTATTTTCATGTCGTTTTCCCTGCGTTTCAAAATAATATAATAAAGAATAACACGTGTCAAATAAAAAAGCAAATAAGTTTTGTACATAACATTTCGGACCGAACTGTTACTTTTGTGGCTTTTGTGCCGGATTATTCTTGTAATTTTATGGAAACCATCTTATAATCGAATGTGTATTGCCGGAAAGATTTATGGGAGGGCAGGCGGTACCGGGCGCAAATTATTCGGATACGCGGAAAGCCCTAAATCCTGGAGCGGCAAAAACCGTTTGGATTTCCGTTATGCAGGGATAAAAGGGATAAGGTTGAAAGAAAAGCACTTTCAACTATTGATTTTGAGTCCGCCGGAGCGGACATGGGGTATAAAAATGTAAAAAAGGACCGATAAAGGAATAACGTAAGAAACCATAAGTATAATAAGGAAAAAGGACGAACAAAGAAAGAACGAATAAAGAAAGAACGAATAAAGAAAGAACAGACGGTTGAAATAAATGGATGCAGGCAATAAAATCAAAGAAATCAATGGAACCGGCGGAATAAAAGCAGCGGATGCAGGCGGCAGGGTAGAAAGAATGAAAAAGGAAGCGCTGCATGAGCTGCTTCATGACCGGGAAAAGGATATAAAACGGCAGTGCAGGGACATCGTAAAAAAAGTTGCCGGAAGATACGTGCCGCCCAAAGACTGCATTTTCTGGGACACCGGTCTGCTGGCGAACGGATTGATGGAAACGGCGGGGGACGGGGAGACTTTGGAAGCGGTCCGGCAGTATTTTGACCGGTGGATGAAAAAGGGAATGCCGGTTTATTATGTGGATGATACCCTGTGCGGTGTGGCGCTGTTACGGCTTTACCGCGCGACGATGGAGGAAAAGTACCGGAGCGGGGCAGACCGGATGGCGGATTACCTGCTGGCGCTGGCAGAGACGGAGGCGGACGGGGCGGGCAGCATTCCTTACCGGCATTCCCAAAAGAACGGGCATGTGTATGTGGACGGGATTGGTATGATGTGCCCTTTTTTGGCAAGGTACGGTGTGGAGACGGGGCGCGCGGAAGCGGTCCGGCTTGCCGTGACGCAGATTGAAAATATGCTGGCATACGGAATGGATGAAAAAACCGGGCTGCCATATCACGGATTCCGGTATGAAAACCGGGTAAAATATGGTATTATTGGATGGGGGCGCGCCGTGGGCTGGCTATTTATGGGAATGAAGGGTGTGCTGGAGCAATTGGGCGGTACAAATGCGCAGCGCTTTTTACCGGCGCCGGAATACGGGAAACTGGAACGGGCATTTACGGATCTGCTCAAAGCCGTCAGCCCTTACCAAAGGGAAGACGGGGGATTTTCCTGGCAGTTGGAAGCCATGGAAGGTCCGGCGGACAGTTCGGCTACGGCAATGATTGCGCAGGCGCTTCATTTTGCGGTTATGAACGGTATGGCAAAGGGGACGGAATGGGAAAAAATGCTGCGGTCAGCCGCCCTGTTTTTATGCGACTGTGAAAAAGACGGGAAAGTCTACCGGTGTTTGGGCGAGTGCATGGGATTTTCCCAATACCCGCAGGTGTATGGGGCATATCCCTGGTCTTTGGGAACGGCGCTGGAAGTGATTGGCAGCGGATATGGGGTATAGGAATGATTATGATACAGGTTGCCGGAGGGCTTGGAAACCAAATGCAGCAGTATGCGCTGTACCGGAAATTCTTAAGCCTTGGCAAAGAGGCAAAACTGGATATTTCGTGGTTTACGGAAAGCGACCGTCAGGACAGGGTATATGCCAAACGGAAGCTGGAGTTGGATTATTTTGAGGATTTACACTATGAAACCGGTACGGAAGCGGAGAAAAAAGCGCTGACTGGGGAGGGAAACGCGCCTTTCAGGCTGGTGTCCAAAGTAAAGGGGAAACTGTTTCCGGCATCCAAAAAGGTGTTCCATGAAACGGACATGTACCACCCGGAGATTTTCGGGTTCGCGGACCGGTACCTGTGCGGCTATTTTGCCTGTGAGAAATATTATGCGGATATCATGGGAAAACTGCGGGAGGAAATTCGTTTTCCACAAAGCCGTAACCCGGAGAATGCCAGGCTGGCGGAGCGGATGCAGAGGGAGGAATCGGTCAGCATCCATATCCGCAGGGGCGATTACCTTGCCCCGGAAAATGCGGCAATGTTTGGGAATATCTGTACGGAGGAATATTACCGCGGCGCCGTCTCGGAGATAAAGGGGCGGTACAGTTCCCCGCATTTTTATGTTTTCTCCGATGATACGGAATATGCGGGCAAAGCGTATGCCGGCGAAGAATATACCATTGTGGATGTGAATAAGGGAGAAGACAGCTTTTATGATATGTGGCTGATGAGCCGCTGCAGGCACAATATCTGTGCCAATTCCACGTTCAGTTTTTGGGGCGCCCGCTTAAACGGGAATCCGGCAAAGATGATGATACGTCCCTGGATTCATAAAAATACGCAAAAGTATGACGCAGTGCGGATGCATGACTTATGGCAGGGGTGGATACTGGTGGATTGCAATGGAAAAGTGGTGTAGCAGCGGACGGAAAGGAGAAGCGGAGGGGATGAAACCAATCGATAAAGATAAGAAATACCTGGTGACCGGAGGGGCTGGTTTTATCGGTTTCCATTTATCAAAAATGCTGTTGGAGGCCGGTGCAAGGGTAATCGGGCTGGATAATGTGAACGATTATTATGAAGTAAGGTTAAAGGAGGAACGGCTTTCCATACTGGAGCAGTTTGGAAAATCCCGGAACGGAAATTATTCTTTTTACCGGTATGACCTTGCGGATAAGGACGCGGTTATGGGACTGTTCCGGGAAGAAAAACCGGATGTCGTGGTGAATCTGGCGGCGCAGGCGGGAGTCCGTTACAGCATCGATAACCCGGATACCTATATCCAGTCCAATATTGTGGGGTTTTTCCATGTGCTGGAAGCCTGCCGTCATTACCCGGTGGATCATTTGGTATTTGCATCCTCCAGTTCCGTTTACGGGGGGAACCGGAAAGTACCCTTTTCCACGCAGGATAAGGTGGACTGTCCGGTAAGCCTTTATGCCGCCACAAAGAAATCCAATGAGCTGATGGCATATTCTTACAGCAAACTATATGGGATTCCGGCGACCGGGATACGTTTTTTTACGGTATATGGTCCTCTCGGAAGACCGGATATGGCTTATTATAAATTTGCCAAAAGGATTATGGAGGGCGAGCCAATCCAAATCTATAATAACGGCGATATGTACCGGGACTTTACTTATATTGACGATACCGTTACGGGAATCGGGAATATCCTGTGCAATCCGCCGAAAGAAGACGACCGGGGCGCCTGCTATAAAATCTATAATATCGGCAACCATAAACCGCAGAGGCTTATGGATTTTATTTCCGTTTTGGAAAAGTGCCTTGGAAGGGAGGCAAAGAAAGAATTCCTTCCCATGCAGCCGGGGGATGTTTACCAGACTTATGCGGACGTATCGGATTTGATGGAGGATTATGCCTTCCGGCCGGATACGCCGTTGGAGGAAGGCATCCGGCGCTTTGTGGAATGGTTTTTGGAATATTACGGCGGGCAGGCGTAGTGCCGGGGAGCGGAAAGGAAAAGACGGAAGACGGACAGGAACAGAAAGGAACGGTGCAAGATGAAAATACTCTACGTAGCGCCCAGATACCATACCAATCAGGTGCCCATTATGGAAGGGTTTTTGAAAGCAGGGGATGAAGTGACATTTGTCAGCCAGTACCGCAGCAGCACGGAGGATTATTCCATGTTAAAACCGGTGGTATTGGGGTATCCTGCTTATTTCCGTTTTCTGTTGTCCTGCTATAAGGGAATGAAGAAAATCATGGGAAAGACCGGGAAGGAATTTGTCATCCAGTCAAAATTCGGTCCGCTTCCCGCAGGCAGGTTCCGGAAAATCCTGAAGGAAAAGAAACCGGACCTCGTGGTCATGCGCGACCGGTCGGTATATAACATAGGAGTTACGTGGGTCTGCCGGAGGATGAAGATACCGGCATTGCTTTATACCCAAAGCCCGTATTGGGAGAACGTGGAAGAAAAAGGGGGAGCCGTAAGGGCTTTTTTCCGCGCCAATACCCCGAAGATGCGGATTACGCCCGTGCTGGGGGAGGAGAAGGCGGGAAAGACCCACAGGAAAAAGGGAACATATTATGTGCCGTTTGTCATGGAACCGCATATTGCGCCGGAGGAAAAGCCCCATTTTTTGGATGATAAGGTGCAGATTTTGGGCGTCGGGAAGTATGAGGGGCAGAAACGCCATGAAATGCTGCTGCAGTTGACGGAGGACCTGAAAAACAAAAAACCGTTTTATCCCTTCCATGTTACCATCGTGGGGGCGGTGGATACGGAGGAACACAGGCGCTACATTGCCCGTATGGAAACCTTTATCAGAGAACACGGGCTGGAAGATTTTATTACGCTGAAAAGGAATTTTAACATCAGCCAGGTTTACGGGGAATACCGCAAAGCGGATATTTTTGTCCTTCCCAGCAGGGGGGAGGTGGCTTCTATTTCCCACCTGGAGGCGATGTCCTGTTCCCTGCCGGTGATTTGCAGCGACAGCAACGGCACCGCCTGTTACGTCGAACAGGATGAAAACGGATATATTTTCAAAGATGCGGAATACGGGGACTTTAAGCAGTACGTGGAACGGCTTGTGGAGGACCGGGGGAAAATCCTGCGCATGGGTGAGGCAAGCTACCGGCTGGTGAAGGAAAGGCATCCGTTCGGGAACTACAAGGCGGCCATAGTGGAAATCGCGAAGAAGCTGGGGAACGGGAATGGATAAGACAGGGAAAATTGTGATGGTTTATGATGAACCTGCCGCAATTTGCGCCAAGCTGTGGCTGCGGGATGCGTTTACGGCACGCGGACATCAGGTGCGCACGGTATTTTCCCGGTTCCGAATTTCCAACGTGGAACAGCGGGGAAAGGCAGGGAAACTGGCGGCGCGGCTTTTGACGCTGTGGCAGTGCCTGAAAGCCATGGCGGTGAGCAGGAAAGGCGATACGGTGGTTTGCTGGAGCCAGTGGAGCGGGCTTTTCTTTAACCTGCTGCCGGGGGCGGGAAAACGGTATATCATTTCCTGTAACTGGCTGACGCCCGTGCCCAATAAGAAAACGCGT
The DNA here is from genome assembly GCA_910587275.1 of uncultured Kineothrix sp. GTDB lineage: Bacteria > Bacillota > Clostridia > Lachnospirales > Lachnospiraceae > Kineothrix. The sequence goes on along the minus strand of CAJUMD010000007.1, from coordinate 8,648 downwards.
TTTCTGTATGTGAAAGCGCTGCGCAACCGGAGACTGACGGCGGTTATCAACCACCCGGATACAAAAGCGCGGATTTTGGAAGGATACGGGGTGGAGGATACCGGCAATATCGTGTGCATTCCCGACGTATATGATGATAGGGATGTCTTCCGGGAACCGGCTTATCCGGTTGACGGGGAGACGGAAAAATATTGTTTCTGCGGCGGAAGGGCAAACCGTGACTGGGAATTTCTGTTAAAGGCTGCGGGGGAATGCCCGCAGATGGAATTCCGGCTGGTGGCGGCAAAAAGCGGCTGGGACAGTAAATGGGAGATTCCGCGGAATGTCCGGCTGTATTTTGATTTGGGCGCGGAGGAGTACTACCGGATTTTGGAGTATGCTTATATGTCCGTATATCCGCTCAAAGAGGAGCGGGTATCCGGCCTGATTAATATATTGAAGTCGGTACAGATGGGAAAGCCGGTATTGGTGACCAGGCAGTCTTTTACGGAAACGTATTTCCCGGACGGGTGCAGGGAGTGGCTGATTCCCTTTGGGGACATGGGGGAATGGAAACGGATGCTTGGAAAGGTATGGGATTACGGGCAGCCGGAGTACGCGGCGAAGGTAGAGCGGATGCAGGAATATATACAGGCGAATTTTTCACCGGAATCTGCCGGCAGGCAGATGGAGGAAATCATTGCGCGGTGCAAAGGAGCGGACAGGGAATATGGAGAAAGATAAGCAGGCGGACGGAGCGGTCCGTGTACGGGAAATTTTGTATTATATGTTTTTTTCCCTGCTGTTTTTTGCGAAGGGAATCGGACTGTATGACGGGCAGGGATTGTTTAAGGTATTTTTGGTACTGGCATTTGCCTGTTTTGTGCTGAAAATGGTGACGACGGACTATACGTTAAGGGAACTGGCATTTCTTGCCGTGCTGGCGGCAATGGCACTGCTTAGTTATGCGGGTACCAAAGAAAAAGGGATTTTGTTTACGTTTGCCATTGTGGCAGGGCTTAAGAAGGTTCCGGTAAAGAGGGTATTTGGGGTGGCGCTTGCGGTTTGGGGCGTTTCGTTTCTGCCTGCCGTGGCTGCCACTACGCTTGGATGGGCGGACAGCCCTTTCCGCGTACATGTGCGTCCGTTTCTGGGGTTTGTAATCCGCTGGGGACTCGGAAGCGCCCATCCGAATGTGGGGCATATTGCCTATTTGGTTTTTACGGTTTTGACGGTGTATGTGCTGGGGGAAAAGGTATCCTGGAAGTGGCTGGCGGGATTGTTTGCCGGCAACCTGTATATTTATTTTTATACCATGAGTCAGACGGGACTGTTGATGACTTCTTTTTATTTGGCGGCAGCAGGTTATCTGATGCTGCGAGGGAAACCGTCCAGGGCGGAGTACGGACTGGTGGAGTGCGTACTGCCTGCCTGCATTCTGGCTTCCCTTGTTTTGCCGTTAGTGCTTAAGGGAAAGGCATTTGATATCCTGAATAAGCTGATGAATACCAGGGTCATGCAGTCGAAGGAATATCTGACGCAGGAAAAGATTACGTGGTTCGGTTCCCTGCCAAAACGCAGCAATGCCATTAATACCATGGACAATTCATATTTATTTGCCTTCCTGACATACGGTGCGGTGACGTTTGCGGTGCTGATGGCAGCGTATTTTCTGCTGGTACGCAAATATGTCCTTCAGAAACGGAACAGGGAGCTGGCGCTGATTGTGACCCTGCTGCTTGCCGGCCTGTCGGAACCGTTCCTGTTCAATACCTCCTTTAAAAATGTTTCGCTGTTGTTTATGGGGGAACTTCTTTTTCCCGCACGGGAACCGGGAGAAGGGATATGGGAAAAGGAAATCCGTCTGTGGGGCATCGGGGACAGGCGGGTTGCGCTGCCGTTTGGCGGCATATCCCTTTGGTGGGAACGGGTGAAAACATGCAAAAGGGAATACCGGGTGCAGGTACTGGCAGGCACGGTCCTTGCGGCGGCGGTGTGGGCAGGAGCCTATGGGCTGGCGGCGCATGCCCCGGCACGGATTGTGGTTCCGAGAAAGCTGTGCGATTCGGTGGAGCAGGAGTCCGTTTATTTTGCCCGCGGGGAGGAACCGGCGGACAGCCTGGTACTCGGATATGTGGATGAGGAAACGCCGATGGTGGCTTTTACGGGTTCCCTTGCCCGGATGGAATACGTGAGGGGAATCCTGTGCCGGGCGGTTTACGGCGCGGGATTGGGATTTGTGGTTGTATTAGGCGGATATTATGTGGTAAAATATAAAGATTCAAAAGGCTGAGGTATGGGAATAAGGAGTCCGTTTCATGGGAAGCACGAAAAGTACGAATGGTATGGAAAAAAGCAAAGGTAATAGAAAGAAACACAAAAAAGTGGCAATGATTGGGCATAAGCGTATTCCGTCCAGAGAAGGCGGAGTAGAGATTGTGGTGGATGAACTGTCCACGAGACTGGCGGCGCAGGGATATCAGGTGGATGCCTATAACCGTTCCGGTTATCATGTATCGGGGAAGGAGTACGATGAAAAGCGGGGAAAATCGTACCGGGGAGTACGCCTGATTACGATTCCCACGTTCCAGAACAAAAAGCTCAATGCCATTGTATATTCTTTTCTGGCAACTGTGCGTGCCCTCTTTGGCAGATATGACGTTATCCATTACCATGCGGAAGGCCCCTGCGTTATGCTTTGGATTCCGAAGCTGTTTGGCGTGCGGGTCATTGCCACAATCCACGGGCTGGACTGGCAGCGTTCCAAATGGGGGAATTTTGCCTCCTACATTTTAAAGCTGGGGGAGAAGGTGGCGGCAAGGTATGCGGACGAAATCGTTGTGCTGTCCAAAAACGTACAGGATTATTTTGCGGAAACATACAAAAGGACTACGGTATACATCCCCAATGGGGTAAACCTTCCGGAGAAATACGGAGCGGAAATCATCCGGGAAAAATACGGGCTGGAGGAAGACGGCTATATCCTGTTCGTGGCGAGGATTGTGCCGGAAAAGGGGATTCATTACCTGATTGACGCTTTTTACAGGATACAGACGGACAAGAAGCTGGTCATTGCCGGGGGCAGCAGCCATTCTCCCGAATACCGGGATAAGATACGGGCAATGGCCAAAAAAGACGGACGGATTATCCTGACCGGATTTGTGCAGGGTAAGGAGCTGGCGGAGCTGTATTCCAACGCTGCCGTTTTTGTTCTGCCAAGCGATGTGGAGGGGATGGCAATCAGTCTGCTGGAAGCCATGAGTTACGGCAATTGCTGCCTGGTCAGCGATATCGAGGAAAATACGGAAGTAACGCTGGACAAGGCGGAGACCTTCCGCCGGGGAGACGTGAAGGATTTGCGCAAAAAACTGGTTTACCTGCTTGAAAACGGGGAAATCAGGGAAGAATATAAGAGAAACAGCCAAAGCTATATCTGCGGCAAATACGGTTGGGACGAAGTTGTGCAAAGGACAGTGGAGCTTTACGGGAAGCAGGGCAGGAAATGAAAATACTGATGGTAAACAAGTTTCTGTACCCTAACGGCGGCTCGGAAACCTATATATTTAAAATCGGAGAACAGTTGGAAAAAACGGGGCATGAAGTGCAGTATTTCGGTATGGAGCATCCGGAGCGTGTAGTAGGCAACCGTGTGGGGAGCTATACATCCTCCATGGATTTCCATACGGGAAAGCTGCAGAAACTCATGTATCCGTTTAAAATCATTTATTCGCTGGAAGCGAGAAGAAAAATCAGGAAAGTACTGGATGATTTTTGTCCGGATATTGTCCACTTGAATAATTTTAATTTCCAGCTTACGCCGTCCATTCTTTATGAAATCCGGCGGTTTGACAAAAAGAATAAGAAAAAGACGGGAATCCTGTATACTGCCCACGACTACCAGTGGATATGTCCGAACCACCGGATGCAGATACCGGAAACCGGGGAACTTTGCAGCCGCTGCATGGATGGGAAATACGGAAACTGCACAAAATATAAATGCATCCACAATTCTAAGGTAAAGAGCCTGCTGGGAACCGTGGAAGCGGGGCTGTACCGGCGCCTTGGGACGTACCGGCTGGTGGATGCAATACTCTGCCCCAGCCGTTTTATGGAAAAGATGCTGGAGGGTAATCCGGCATTGCGGGGGCGCACGGTCATGATGCATAACTTTATGGACGGTGCAGCGCAGACAGGGGAAGGAAAGACGGGGGATTATGTCCTTTATTTCGGCAGGTATTCGGAGGAAAAGGGAATCCGTACTTTGGCAAAAGTATGCCGTATGCTCCCGGATATCCCATTTGTCTGTGCCGGAAGCGGACCTTTGGAAGCGGAATTAAAGGCAGTTCCCAATATCCGCCTGAAGGGCTTCCTGAAGGGGCGGGGATTGCAGGAGCTGATTGAAAATGCCCGTTTTGTGGTGTTCCCTTCCGAGTGGTATGAGAACTGCCCGTTTTCGGTGATGGAAGCGCAGAGGTACGGGACGCCCGTGCTTGCATCACGGCTTGGCGGGACGCCGGAACTAATCCGGGAGGGCGTCACGGGTGAATTGTTTGAAGCCGGAAATGCGGAGGAATTTAAACAGAAGATCGGACGGTTATGGCAGCAGGAGGAATTGTGCAGGGAATATGCGTCAAACTGCCGCTGCCTGCCGTTTGACGGTTTGGAGGAATATTGCAGGAAGCTGCTGAAACTATACGGGAAGCTGTGCTGAGGAGGAAAAGATGTCCAAAAGAACATTATACGGAACCGTAATCGTGACGTACCGGTGCAATGCACGGTGCAATATGTGTGACTGTTTCAAAGACCCGACGAGACCGGAGGAGGAAATTACGCTGGAGGTAATTAAGAAGCTGCCGGAGATGGCATTTACGAATATCACCGGCGGCGAGCCTTTTATCCGTCGTGACATTCCCGACATCGTAAGGGAATTGTATAAAAAATCCGACCGCATCGTCATATCCACCAACGGGTATTTTACGGAGCGCATCATCGCTCTGTGCCGGGAATTCCCGAAAGTGGGGATTCGCATCAGCATTGAGGGACTCCAGGAAACCAACGATGCCATACGGGGAATCCCGGACGGTTTCCAAAGAGGCTACCGGACATTACAAACGTTGGTGGAGATGGGGCATCCCGATGTGGGATTCGGCATGACGGTGCAGGACATGAACTGTGAGGATTTAGTTCCTTTGTATAAGATTTCGGATGAGATGGGTATGGAGTTTGCCACGGCGACCCTGCACAATTCTTTTTATTTCCGTAAGACGGACAATAAGATTGACGATAAACGGAAAGTGGCGCAGAATTTTGAAAAGCTGATTAACGAGCTGTTAAAAAGCAAATCCCCGAAAAAATGGTTCCGGGCGTATTTTAACCATGGGCTGATTAATTATATTTACGGAAATAAGCGTCTGCTGCCCTGCGATATGTCAAAGAATGCGTTTTTCATCGACCCGTTCTGCGATGTAATTCCCTGTAACGGTATGGAGAAAAAAGCGGTGATGGGCAACCTGAAAGAGCAGTCCTGGGACGAGCTTTGGAATTCGGAGCAGGCGAAGCAGGTGCGGGAATGTACGAGGAAGTGTGAGCGTAACTGCTGGATGATTGGAAGCGCATCCCCTGCCATGCATAAGTATATATGGGTGCCCGGCTGGTGGGTCATAAAGCATAAGTTTTTAAAGGGCGGAAAATACCGTTTGGAGGAGAACCGGTTCCTGCGCGGGTAAACGGACGCGGGGTGGGAGAAAGCGGAAGATGAAGAAAATCAGGATAAAATACGGCAGGGATCTGCGGCTTCTTTTGTTATGCTGCGTTTTGTTCCTGTTATTGGCAGTCCTTGCGGTTGCAGGGAAGAAAAACCTGCACGAAGACGAGGTGTATACTTACGGGTTATCCAATCATAGGGGCGGGATAAATTTTGAACCCGAACTCGGGAGAAAATATGAGGACGCGGCGCAGCCATACAGGGAATACATGGCGACCCAGCCGGACGGAAGGCTGGACTACCGCCATGTGTGGGGGAAGCAGTGCGCGGATGTCCATCCTCCCTTTTACTACTATCTGGTACATACCATCTGTTCTTTTTTTATGGATACATACAGTGTATGGTTTGCCGCAGTGATTAACCTTGGTTCTTCCGTTGTTACGATTCTTCTTCTCTACCGGATTACCTGTCTTTTGGGGCAGCGCAGGCTTGCGCTTACCGTGTGCTTTTTCTTTGCGGTATCGCCGGGCATTCTGCAGATGAATACGTTTTTACGGATGTATGTCATGACGATGATGTGGATTTGCGCCGTGACATGGTGGCATCTTGCTTTTGCGCAAGGGGATGCGGCGGGAGAAAAGGAAGATGGAAGAAATAGGCTGCCGGTATATTTTTATTTAGGGCTTATTGTGTTGGCGGTATTGGGGGCGCTGACCCATTATTATTTCCTTGTGTTCCTGTTTTTCCAATGCCTTTGTTTCGGCTGTCACCTGCTGTACCGGAAACGGTTCGGGGATGCCGTGAAATATGCCCTTTCCCTCGGGACTGCCGGACTGGTCTGTTACTGGCATTTTCCTACCATGGTGCGTCATATCTTTCACGGATACCGGGGAATGGATTCCATCAACAGGCTGAAGGAAGCCACGGGGTATCCGCACAAGCTGTTTATTTTTTGGAATTTCATGGACAGTGTATTGTTTGGAGGGTTTCTGGCAGTGATACTGCTTGGGGTTTTGATAGCGGCCGTGTGCCATGTTTGGATGAAAAAGCATGGGAAACAGACGGACTCCCTGTTTTGGGAAAAAAAACGGATATGCCGGATTCTTGTCACGGTTCCCGCTGCCTGCTATTTCCTGCTGGTATCGAAGGCGGCAGTGATGGAGGAAGAACGCTATGTTTCTCCGGTTTATGGATTGGCCATTGTCATAGGAATTTGTCTGTCCGCCGGTTTGGCGGAACGGATAACGGATAAAATGGGGATGGGGGAAAGACGGAAAAAAATGGTTTACGGGATATGCCTGCTTGTGTTCCTGACTGCCGGATATATCCGGTGTCCCTGGTATTATTCGTTCCGGGAAAGCATACCTGCGCTGGAAGCGGCGGAGAAATATTCGGAGAATGACTGCATTTTTATTGCATCCACGGATATCGAAGGGAACATGTTCCGGTGCCATCGTTCCTTTTATGAGGTGAGTAAGTACAGGAGCCTTACGTTTATTCCCAAAGAAGACCTGTCCATGCTGGCGGAAAAGGGTTATAACGGTTATGACCATATGGTGGTATATATCATCAACAAAACGGACAGGGAAGCCGTATTGGCGGAAATACTGGAATTGTGTCCGAATCTGACGGAATATACGAAAATCTCGGAATTTGGACAGGCGGCAGGGTATTATCTGGAATAGCGGAGGGAGTCGGAGATGGGAACGGAAACAAAGACAGGCATAAAAGCGGAACATGTTTGGAAGTATTTGAAATATATCCTTTTCTTTGCGGTACTGTATTGGGAATGGTATGCGTTCGCGGAGTATTACCTGCAGGACATCCCGTTTTTATCCGGGAATTTTATCGGGGTATTCCTGCTTGCGGGTATCGGTTACATACTATACCATGCGTTAGCCGTCCGGGATAAAAGGGCTTGGATTTGCGGAGGACTGACCGGGACTTTGATGGGGGCCGCCCTGCTCTTTGGACGGAAAATGTATACAGGGGATTTGGCGGAAATTTTTTCGTCGCTGCGTTCGGTTGTGAAATACGGGGTTTTATTGTCCGGCAGCATTTTGTTTTGGATACAGGCGTTCACGTTGTTTTATATCAGGCTTTTCGGCTGGAAAATGGAACAGTACCGTTACCCTTTGTGGCGGGGGCGGAGCAAAAAGGCGTTTTGGGCGGGGATATGGCTGGTAATGGCGTTATGTTATATGCCCTGCTATTTTTCCAATTTTCCCGGAATTATGAGTTACGATTCCGGCTGGATTACCAGACAGGCGCTTGGTATCCTTCCGTTTGATAATTTCCATCCGTTTCTGCACACCCTGATTTGGACCGCTTTTATTAAAGCGGAGCAAATCATTGGCGTTCCGCAGTTTGGATTGGTTTCCTATTCCATCGTACAGACGCTTGCGGTGACGGCGGTGTTTACCTGTGTGGTATATTATATGGCGGAACGGGGCGTGCGGAAAGGGATTGTTATCCTTACATGGATGTTTTACGCTTTCTGTCCCACCGTTGTTTTATTTTCCCTGATTACGACGAAAGACGTGCTGTTCGGTACGGCATTGGTTGGTTTTACGCTTTCGCTGCTTAGGATTTCCGAGATTTATTTATCGGGGGGGGGCAAAAGCGGGGACATGAAATCCGTGATGCCGGTCTTTTGTATCACAGGGGTTTTGAGCTGTCTGTTGCGGAATAATATGATATACGCCATGGCGGTATCCGCTGTCCTGGTTGTGCTGGTTTACAAACCCCTGCGTAAAAGCCTGGCGGCTGGGTTCGGTATTATCCTGCTTGTTTATTTATTTGTGGAAGGTCCCGTGTACCGTGGAATTCTGAAGATACAGCCGGGGGATGCAAGGGAAGCCCTATCGGTTCCCATGAACCAGATGGCAAGGGTTTATGTGCTTAAGGGGGAGGAACTGCCGGAGGAGGAGCGGCGGGAAATTGAGGCATACATGCCGACGGTGGG
>CAJUMD010000006.1 GCA_910587275.1 uncultured Kineothrix sp. | reverse complement strand
TCCTGCTGGACCGGGACGGGAATGTGGTGGGCAATACTTACGGTTACCGGGATTCCCGCACGCAGGGGATGGATGATGTGGTGTACCGTACGGTGACACCGGAGGAACTGTATGCGGGGACGGGCATCCAAAAGCAGATGTTTAATACCATTTACCAGCTCACCGCATTAAAAGAGCAGGAACCGCAGGTTATGGAGCGGGCGGAAAAAATGCTGCTAATTCCCGATTATTTCGCTTACCGGCTGACGGGGATTGCCAAGACGGAATATACCAATGCCACTACGACCCAGTTGGTGAATCCTGCAACAAAGGACTGGGATTATGGGTTAATCGGAAAACTCGGAATCAAGGCTTCCATTTTCGGCGAAATCACCATGGCAGGTACGGAAGTGGGGAGGCTGAAAGAGGAAATTGCAGAACAGGTGGGGTATGACCTGCAGGTGATACAGACGGCGACCCACGACACCGCGTCGGCGGTGGTGGCGGTTCCGGCAAAAGGGGACGCCCTGTACATAAGCTCCGGCACATGGTCCCTGATGGGCGTGGAGCAGGACGAAGCAAACTGTTCGGAGGAGAGCAGGAAGGCGAATCTGACCAACGAAGGCGGTTACGGATATCGTTACCGTTTCCTGAAAAATATTATGGGGCTGTGGATGATACAGTCCGTGCGGCATGAATGCGGGGACGCGTATTCTTTTGCGCAGCTTTGCGAAATGGCTGCGGAGTGCGGCAGTTTCCCATCCAGGGTGGATGTCAATGACGGCCGTTTCCTTGCGCCGGAAAGTATGCGGGAAGCGGTATGTGCCGTTTGCCGGGAAAGCGGGCAGGAGGAGCCGAAGACGCCCGGGGAAATGGCTGCGGTTATATACCAGAGCCTGGCGGAAAGCTATGGGGAGACCGTGAAGGAAATCGAAGACATAACGGGAAAGCATTACGACAGCATCCATATCGTGGGCGGGGGCGCCAATGCGGATTACTTAAACCGGCTGACGGCGGAACGGACGGGCAGGACCGTGCACAGCGGTCCCACGGAGGCTACCGCCATCGGAAACCTGACCGTGCAGATGTTGAAAAACGGGGAGTACGGCAGCTTGGAAGAAGCCAGGAAAGCAATTTTCGATTCCTTTGAAATCAAGACGTTTGAGCCGGAGCAGGCAAAGGCATGAGCCGCATTTGTACGGCAGCCGTCCGAATCCGGAAGCAGTAAAAAGATAGGGAGCATTAATAGGGATAACGCAGGATGCGTGGAAAGAGGTAAAGGATGAATCAGAGAGAACGTTACGAAGAAACAAAGAAAATGTATGCGGCGCTCGGCGTGGATACGGATGCGGTGATGGAAGCATTAAAAAAGGTTCCGGTGTCCCTGCACTGCTGGCAGGGTGATGATGTTACCGGGTTTGACCATGACGGCCCGCTGACCGGGGGAATCCAGACCACCGGGGACTATCCGGGCAAAGCGAAGACCCCGCAGGAACTGATGCAGGATATGGATAAGGCGCTTAGCCTGATGCCGGGAACGAAGAAGCTGAACCTTCATGCCAGCTATGCCATTTTTGAAGAAGGGGAATTTGCGGACAGGGATAAACTGGAACCAAAGCATTTTGCCAAATGGGTGGAATTTGCCAAAGAGAGGAATATGGGAATCGACTTTAACCCCACATTTTTTTCCCATGATAAAGTAAAGGACGGACTGACCTTATCCAGCCCGGACGGGGAAACGAGAAAATTCTGGATTGAACACGGAAAGGCGTGCATCCGCATTTCCCAGTATTTTGCAAAGGAAACGGGCATTCCCTGCGTCATGAATATATGGACGGGGGACGGCTATAAGGATATTCCCGCGGACCGCATGGGGCCGAGGATGCGTTATAAGGATTCCATCGAACAGATTTTATCGGAACCTTATGACAGGGATTTAGTGAAACCCTGCGTGGAATCCAAGGTATTCGGCATCGGCGTGGAATCCTACACCGCAGGTTCGGCGGAATTTGCCTTAAGTTATGCGGCGACCCACGAAGGATGTCTTCCGTTGATGGATAACGGGCATTACCATCCGACGGAGGTGGTATCCGACAAGATTCCCGCGCTGCTTTGCTTCTTCCCGGAAATCGCTCTCCATATCACAAGACCGGTACGCTGGGACAGCGACCATGTGGTGCTTTTCGACGACGAGGCGAAAGAGATGGCAAAAGAAATTGTCAGGAACGATGCGCTGGGACGTGTTTATATGGCGTTGGATTATTTTGACGCCAGCATCAACCGGGTATCCGCGTGGACGGTGGGCTTCCGAAGCTGGCAGAAAGCGCTTTTAAATGCCATGTGTATGCCTTATGCAAAGATGAAACAGCTGCAGGACGAAAACAGGCTGACGGAGCTGATGGTGGTGCAGGAGGAGATTAAGACATATCCCCTCGGCGATGTTTGGAACGAGTACTGCAGGCAATGCGGCGTACCGGCGGACGGGGAATGGTTTGGGGATGTTGTGAAATATGAGGAGGATGTCCTGCTTAAAAGGTAGCAGGGCGGTAAATTGGTACTTTGGGATAGAAATGCCACCCCGTACTGTGGATGAAAGCTGCGGGGCGGCATTTTTTTGTGTGCGGATATTCAGGCATGGAAGATAAATAAAATAGAGACAAAATAGCGTCCCTATGTTATACTATATAGGGTGAATTCAAATGAAGACAAAAATAATCCCGATGAGTGAAGAAAATATAGACAGCGAGGCATTGGCAGAAGCCGGCGGAATCATTAGAAACGGCGGTTTGGTGGCATTTCCCACGGAGACGGTATACGGGCTTGGCGGGGATGCACTGCAGGAAGAATCGTCAGGCAGGATTTACAGGGCAAAAGGAAGACCTTCGGATAATCCGCTGATTGTGCATATCTGCCGGATGGAGGATTTGCCTCCCATTGTGGCGTATGTGCCAGAGGCGGCGCGGAAGCTGGCAGAGGCTTTTTGGCCCGGTCCCCTGACCATGGTACTCCCGAAATCGGATAAGGTTCCACGGATGACGACGGGCGGTTTGGATACGGTGGCGGTGCGGATGCCGGGACATAAAGTGGCGCTTGCGTTTATTAAAGCCGCCGGGGGATATGTGGCGGCGCCCAGCGCCAACCTTTCAGGCAGACCCAGTCCCACACTGGCAAAATACGTGGCGGAGGATATGGACGGCAGGATTGAAATGATTTTGGACGGAGGGGAAATCGGAATCGGGCTGGAATCTACCATTGTGGATTTGACGGAAGACATTCCCGTAATCCTGCGCCCCGGTTCCGTGACACGGGAAATGCTCGAAGGTGTGCTTGGAAAAGTCGGGGTGGATAGAGCCATTTTGGAAGGTAATTCCGGACAGGCTCCTAAGGCGCCGGGAATGAAATACCGGCATTATGCGCCGAAAGGGGAACTGACCATCATAAACGGCAGGCAGGAAAACGTTGTGATGGAAATCAACCGCAGGACGCGCCAAATGCAGGAAAAAGGTGAACGGGTAGGCGTAATCGGAACGGATGATACGGTATCTCTTTATTTGGCGGACAGTGTGAAAAACGCGGGAAACCGGAAGGATGAAACGACCATCGCTAAAGCCCTGTACCGCATTCTGAGGGAATTTGACGGGGAAGGCGTGACCGTGATTTATTCCGAGTGTTTTGGGGATGCGGAAGAAAACGGAATCGGACAGGCGATTATGAACCGCCTGTTAAAAGCAGCGGGCTACCGGCTTGAGTATGTATGATGAATGTACCGGACATTATAATAAAAGATAATAAAAAAGAAAAGGAGGAACACGGGATGCGCATCGCATTAGGAAGCGACCATGGTGGATATGGTCTCAAACAGGAAGTCATGAAGTATTTGGAGGAAAAAGGATTTGCGTATGAGGATTTCGGCTGCACGGATACCAAATCCTGCGATTACCCGGAATTTGGAAGCGCGGTGGCGAAAGCGGTAGCGGCGGGGGAATGTGACAAAGGAATCGTTATCTGCACGACGGGAATCGGCATCTCCATAACCGCAAATAAAATAAAGGGAATCCGCTGTGCGCTCTGTTCGGACACGGTATCCGCAAGGCTGACCAGGGAGCATAACAATGCGAACGTACTCGCCCTGGGTGCAGGCATCGTGGGAACGAACCTTGCCCTGGGCATTGTGGATACCTTTCTGCATACCGATTTTCCCGGTGAGGAGAAACACTGCAGGAGGGTGGCGGCAATCGAAGCGCTGGAAGCGGAAACGATGAAGTAGAATCCTTTCAGGCAGATGGATTTCGGAAGAAGTGTTTTCAGGCACGGGTGGATAAAACGGAGGATAACGGAATGGGAAAAGCAGTAATCATGGATCATCCCCTGATTCAGCATAAAATCGGTTATATCAGGAGAAAGGAAACCGGGACGAAGGACTTCCGGCAGACCATCAGCGAAATTGCCATGCTGATTTGCTATGAAGCGACCAGGAACCTGCCGCTTTCCGAGGTTCCGATTGAAACGCCGGTCTGCGGCACCGTGGTAAAGGAACTGAAAGGTAAGAAGATGGCGATTGTTCCCATCCTGCGTGCCGGGCTTGGCATGGTGGACGGTGTACTGGAATTGATTCCGGCTGCAAAAGTAGGCCATATCGGACTGTACCGCGACCCGGAAACGCTGGAACCGGTGGAATATTACTGCAAACTTCCGCCGGATTGTGCGGAACGGGAAGTGTTCGTGGTGGATCCGATGCTTGCCACGGGCGGCTCCGCCGTGGCGGCAATCCAAATGTTAAAGGAAAAAGGATGCAGGAATATTCACTTTATGTGCATTCTTGCGGCGCCGGAAGGCGTAAAAAGAATGGAGGAGGCGCATCCTGACGTGGATGTGTATATCGGGGCTTTGGACGAGCGCCTTAATGACCACGGTTATATCGTGCCGGGGCTGGGCGATGCGGGAGACCGGATCTTCGGCACTAAGTAGGAAGCAGGTAGGACGGATGAAGCATACAGGAAAACGGAATAGGACGGCAATCCTTTTGCTGGTATTGCTTTTGGGGGCTTTCCCTATTGCGTCTGCGTCAACTGCATATGCGACAGAAGCCACCCGCAAGAAACTGCAGGAAGCGGAAAATGCCAAGAAGGAAACGGAAGAAGACCTGGGTGAAACGAAAGAGGAGCTGGAAAACCTGAACGCCCAAAAAAGTTCCCTTCAGGGGCAGCTTAATACCCTGAACGGACAGCTTCAGGAAGTGAGTGACAATATTGCAAAGCTGGAACGGCAGATTGATGAGAAAAAGAAGGAAATAGAGATCACGAAAGAAGAACTGGCGGATGCGAAAGCCACGGAAGAATGGCAGTACGACTGCATGAAAAAACGCATCCAGTTTATTTATGAAACACAGGATTACGTAATGCTGGAAATGCTGTTTTCTTCGGCGAGCTTTTCGGAGTTTTTAAACCGGAGCGATTATATTGAACAGCTTTCCGCTTATGACAGGGAGAAGCTGGAAGAATATAAGGAAACGAAGGAACGGATACAGGCGGTAGAGCTGCAGTTGGAAGAAGAAATGCAGGAGCTTGACGAGTACAAAGCGCAGGTGGAGGAAGAAAAGAACAGAGTGGCTGGTCTGGTCAGCCAGACTTCCACGAACCTTGCGGGAAAAAGCAATGAAATATCCCAGGCGGAATCGGAAGCCCTTGCCTATGAGCAGAAACTGAAAGAGCATGAGCAGAATATTTCGGAGCTGCAGGCGAAATTGGCGGAGGAAATCCGGCTTTCCAGACTGGCTGCGCAGTCTTCGTGGCGTGATATCTCGGAAGTCAGTTTTGCGGAAGGGGACAGGTATCTGCTGGCAAACCTGATTTACTGCGAGGCGGGCGGGGAAGGTTATGCCGGACAGGTGGCGGTGGGTGCGGTTGTCATTAACCGTGTGCTGAGTTCCGTTTACCCGGATTCCGTGGTGGGCGTTATTTACCAGGGAGGACAGTTTTCACCGGTAGCCAGTGGAAGGCTGGCGGCGGCGCTGGCGGAGAACAAAGCGACGGAAAGCTGTTACCAGGCGGCGGATGAAGCCATGCGTGGGAATACGAATGTCGGAAACTGCGTATATTTTAGGACGCCTATCGAAGGGCTGAGCGGTATCAATATCGGTGGACATGTGTTTTACTAGGTGCAATCTGCCTTAGCGGCACATTTCTTCTGCATGGGGCTGTGCAATCGAGCAGGGGAAATCCTTCCCCTGCTCCGCGCGCCGCATGCGCCGCATGGCGGCATAGTTCCTCTGCATGGGGCTGTGCATAAAAAGAGGGACTGCGGAGGTGGCCGCAGTCCCTTATTGGTATTTTTAAGTCCTTAAGTCTTCTATGTATTTTTGCAGGGTATGGAAGTTTCCGGCGTATATGATTTGGAGCAGGTTATTGAGCCTGGTCAGGCATTTTTTTAACAAATTCTGCGTCAGGGCGCCCTGGTCCAGCGTGGTAACAAGTTCGTCCAAATCCATGACCTTCACATAACCGTCAGGATATATGATGACGTCGGCAAGAAGGTCTAAGGACGTCAGGGAATGGGCGGCAGGGTCCGGAAGATATTCCACAATGTCGCAATACCAGTACAGGAGGGAACCGTCTTCCCGCAGGAACTGGCTTACCTTGTAACCCTCTTTCAGGAAATAGCAGGAATAACCGTGATGCAGGTCCTTTTTCGGTTTCAGGGCATTCCATTTCGTGAGGATGATGTCTTCGCTGCATGTGAGGATGACATCGTCTTTTAAACGGATGCACTCCTGCGGCAGGATTCTTTTACGGTATAGAGTGGGATGCGTCATGTTTTTCCCCATTTCTGAGCGGTTTACGGATTAACGGGTACCGTGCAGGCACATGTTTATTCCCGCAAGCAACGAAACAAGTAGCCGCACTCGTGCGGATATTTGGCGACTGCCGCGAGGGTCAATACCCCGTTGCTTGCAGCGGGGTTGTTGACTGTCTGCTTTACTGATACTATGACCCCATACTACTATTGCGGGGGCGAAAAGTCAATGACTAAATTAATGATAATTTTTGATTATTTTTTTGACGAATTTACCATTTTTTTGTGTGTTGTGCTGGACATGGCAGGGAAAAGTGGGTATAATTATTAGGTGGGTATTTTCTATTTGTTATATGATGTTTGTGAAAGCGGAAAGGGTATGGGACAAAAGTGAGATACGGTAAGGGTGTATACCATGCACTGGCGATGATTACGCAATTCGGGATTAACATGCTGGTACCCATTTTCCTGTGTTCCTTTCTCGGTATTTATTTGGACAGGAAATTCGGTACGTCCTTTTGGATGGTATTGCTGTTTTTTGTCGGGGCTTTGGCGGGATTCCGCAATGTATATCTTTTTGCCAAAAGGGTTTCCGACATAAAAAATGAGAGGGATACAAAGTATGGAAGAAAGACGGCTCCCCCTGACGGATCAGGAAGACGGGAAGACGGCCGTTGAATATGGCGGCAAAGGGGATACGGAAAAAAAGAAGGACAGGACGTTGTTTGAACTCTCCGCGGGAATTGTGGCGTGGGGGCTTATCTGCCAGTTAACGGTGGTTTGGTTTGTTTCGGACCGTGCCGGATACAGTCTCGGTCTTTGGATGGGAACGTTTTTGGCGGTTGCCGCGGGATATCATATGTGGTGGGCACTTGACCGTGCGCTGGATTTGGCAAGGGACAATGCGGTAAAGATGATTACGAAGCATAATATCATCCGTTATGCGGTCATCGTGGCTGCGATGGCGCTTATTATGGTCAGCGGGGTAGCCAATCCGCTTGCGGCTTTCCTCGGTATCATGGGGTTGAAAGTAGCGGCTTATTTACAGCCGTTTACTCATAAAGTATTAGGTTATGTAAATAACTAATATAAGGAGGAGGTGAGAATATGGAACAGGGAATTTTGTTATCCTCTGCGGCTGACATTGACTTTATGGTCCACGGGGTATTTTCCTATGAGCTGTTTGGACAGACCGTATGGATAACAACCACACATGTATGTGTGCTGATCGTCATGCTGGTCATTATCGGTTTCTGTATCGCGGCAAACCGTGCCGTCAAGCATGCATCCGAGGTTCCGGGTACGTTCCAGAACATTGTGGAACTGGTAGTGGAGATGTTGGATAATATGGTCGGGGGAGTAATGGGCAAACATGCCGTTAACTTCCGCAATTATATCGGTACGATATTCATATTTATCCTGTTAAGCAACATCTCGGGTTTGTTTGGACTCCGTCCGCCGACTGCCGATTACGGTGTAACGTTTGCGCTCGGCATTATGACATTTGCGACGATCCATTTCAACAAGTTCAAACACCAAAAAGTGAAGGGAGTCATTAAGGGACTTTGTGATCCATGGCCGATTTGGGCGCCGATTAACGTTATCGGTGACGTGGCGGTACCGATTTCACTGTCGCTGCGTCTGTTTGCCAATATTCTTTCGGGTGTGGTAATGATGGCGCTGGTATACGGACTGCTTTCCAAAATCGCATATGTTTGGCCGGGAGCGCTTCATGTGTATTTCGATTTGTTCTCCGGGGCAATCCAGACCTATGTATTCTGTATGCTGACAATGACTTACATTACGGATGCATGTACGACGGATTAGCATCTGCCTGAACCAAGTTTACAATTGAATAAAGATATATTACTAAACATTTTTTAATCCAAGGAGGAATTAACAATGGAATTTAACACGAACTTTATATTAGGTTGTTCAGCAATCGGTGCAGGTCTTGCGGTTATCGCAGGTATCGGACCCGGTGTAGGCCAGGGTATTGCGGCAGGACATGCGGCGGCGGCAGTAGGAAGGAATCCGGGCGCAAAATCCGATGTTACCTCTACGATGCTTTTGGGTCAGGCAGTTGCCGAGACAACCGGTCTTTACGGTCTGTTGATTGCCATGCTGCTCTTATTCGTAAAACCTCTGATGCCTTAAGGTTTTGGGAAGGACAAAACGGATGTTTAAGGAAAGGAGGCTTACGTCTTGAATATATTAGGCACAGGATTCATGCTGGCTGCCGCCGGAATGGAGCCGAGATTGTTTGATTTGGACCTCCAGTTGATTGCGGATGCCGCGCTTATGATTATTGCTGTATTCGCCCTGTTCTTAATCGCGTCGAAACTTCTGTTTAATCCGGTCAGGGATATGATGCAGAAGCGCCAGGACAAGATTAAGGGCGAACTGGACAGCGCTGCAAAGGATATGGACGATGCGGCGAAGCTGAAAGCGGATTATGAATCCAAAATTAAGAATATCGATAAAGAAGCGGAAACCATCTTAAGCGAAGCGCGCAAGAAAGCCCTTGCCAATGAGAATAAGATTGTTGCGGAAGCAAAAGAAGAAGCGGCAAGGATTATTGAAAGGGCAAAAGTGGAAGCGGAGCTTGAGAAGAAGAAGGCAGTCGATGACATGAAACGCGAGATGATCGTGATTGCATCCATGATGGCAGGAAAAGTGGTAAATTCTTCCATCGATACGGCTGTCCGTGACAGCCTGGTTGATGAGACATTGAAAGAAATAGGTGAAAGCACATGGCTAAGCTAGTTTCAAAAACATATGGAGAGGCTTTATTTGAGCTTGCCGTGGAGGAAAACCAGGTCGATGTGTTCATGGAAGAAATTACCCAGTTACAGGATATACTTGAAAAAAATAAGGATTTCGGCAAACTCATGAACCATCCGAAGATTCTGAAGGAAGAAAAGATACAGGTACTCCAGAACGTGCTCAAAGGCAGGATTTCGGATGAACTGACAGGTTTTCTTACCTTAATCGTGACGAAGGACCGCTACGGTGAAATCGATGGGATACTGGATTATTTCCTTTCGGAAGTAAAGAAGTACAAAGGTATCGGCATCGCGTATGTGACGACGGCGGCGGCGCTCCGTGACGGACAGAAAGCGGAAGTAGAGCAGAAGCTGCTAAAAACCACATCCTTTAAAAAAATGGAAATGCATTATGCCGTAGACGAAAGTCTGATTGGCGGCATGGTCATCCGTATCGGGGACCGCGTGGTGGACAGCAGTATAAAAACAAGGTTAAATGAACTTACGAGACAGTTGATGAAGATTCAACTGTCATAAAGAGTTGCTATTAAATTAAGAAAGGTGCGTACAGATCCATGAATTTAAGACCGGAAGAAATAAGTTCTGTCATTAAGGATCAGATCAAGAGATATGCGTCCGAGCTGGAAGTATCCGATGTGGGTACGGTTATCCAGGTTGCGGATGGTATTGCCCGCGTACATGGACTTGAGAATGCCATGCAGGGAGAGCTTTTGGAGTTCCCCGGCGAAGTATACGGCATGGTGCTCAATCTGGAGGAGGATAACGTAGGTGCGGTTCTTCTCGGAAGCCATAAGAATATCAACGAAGGCGACACCGTAAAGACTACGGGGCGTGTGGTTGAGGTTCCGGTAGGCGACGTAATGCTGGGACGTGTCGTAAATGCCCTTGGTCAGCCGATTGACGGAAAAGGACCCATTCAGACAGAAAAATACCGTAAGATAGAAAGAGTTGCATCCGGCGTTATCACGAGAAAGTCGGTAGATACGCCGTTACAGACAGGTATCAAGGCCATTGACTCCATGGTTCCCATCGGAAGGGGGCAGAGGGAGTTAATCATCGGCGACAGGCAGACCGGTAAGACGGCGATTGCCATCGATACCATCATTAATCAAAAGGGGCAGGGAGTAAAATGTATCTATGTTGCCATAGGACAGAAGGCTTCCACGGTTGCCACCATTGTGAAGACGCTGGAAGAATACGGCGCCATGGCTTATACGACCATTGTGGCGGCTACTGCCAGCGAACTTGCACCGTTGCAGTACATCGCTCCGTATTCGGGCTGCGCCATCGGTGAGGAATGGATGGAGAACGGGCAGGACGTATTGGTTATTTACGATGACTTAAGTAAACATGCAACGGCATACCGTACACTCTCTTTGCTGCTTAAGAGACCTCCCGGGCGTGAGGCATATCCAGGCGACGTATTCTACCTTCATTCCAGGCTTTTGGAGAGGGCGGCGCGCATGAGCGACGAGTACGGCGGGGGTTCCCTGACGGCGCTTCCGATTATCGAGACACAGGCGGGCGACGTATCCGCATATATTCCGACAAACGTTATTTCCATTACCGACGGTCAGATATACCTGGAAACGGAAATGTTCAACTCCGGGTTCCGTCCGGCCGTAAATGCCGGTTTGTCCGTATCCCGTGTGGGTGGTGCGGCGCAGATTAAGGCAATGAAGAAAATCGCGGCCCCGATTCGTACGGAGCTGGCACAGTACAGGGAACTGGCAGCATTCTCCCAGTTCGGCTCCGAATTGGACGCCGACACAAAAGAGAAGCTGGCACAGGGTGAACGGATTAAAGAAGTATTGAAACAGCCGCAGTACCAGCCTATGCCGGTACAGTACCAGGTTATCATCATCTATGCGGTAACGAACAAGTATCTGCTGGATATTCCGGTAGAGGACATTACCCGTTTTGAAAAAGAGTTCTTCGAATTCCTGGATACCAAATATGCGGACGTTCCCGGCGCAATCGCAGCGGAGAAACAGATTTCCGATACGACGGATGAGGCTTTGAAGAAAGCCATCGGCGAATTCAAGGCGCAGTTTAAGAAATCATAAAGGATGCCTGCGGGCAGGGCGTAAATGTGCCCCGTCTGCGGTAAGGAAGGACAGGTAACGGTTATGGCTTCAATGAGAGATATAAAAAGGCGTAGGGGCAGTATCCAAAGTACGCAGCAGATTACCAAAGCCATGAAACTTGTTTCCACCGTGAAACTGCAGAAGGCAAAGCAGCGTGCAGAGCAGTCTAAGGAATATTTTAACTGTATGTACGAAACCGTGGTATCCATGCTTGCCAAAGCGGGAAATATCAATCATCCGTATTTAAAGGCGGGCGATTCCTCGAAGAAGGGGATTATTGTCATCACCTCCAACCGTGGGCTTGCCGGCGGATATAACTCCAATGTAACGAAGCTGATTACGCAGGGAGACTTTAAGAAAGAGGACGTGGAAGTATACGTAATCGGTAAAAAGGGACGGGAAACCTTCCAGCGGCGCGGTTACAGCATCCGCGAGGATTACTCCGATATCGTGGAGGAACCGCTTTATTCCGATGCCATGGAAGTGAGCAGAAAAGTACTGGATGATTTTGTAAACGGAGAAATCGGTGAAATATATTTGGCTTATACCGGATTTAAGAATACGGTAGTCCATGTGCCGACCCTTTTGAAACTGCTTCCGGTGGAAGTGGCGGACAAGACGGGCAAATCCGGTGTGGAAGACGCGCAAAAGAGCGTGGCGCCGATGAATTTTGAGCCGGAGGATGACGCAGCTTTGGATTTGATTATCCCGAAGTATGTGACCAGTCTGATTTTCGGCGGTTTGGTGGAATCGGTGGCCAGCGAGAACGGCGCGAGAATGCAGGCGATGGATTCGGCGACGAGCAATGCGGAGGAAATGATAGACCATCTGACCCTGATGTACAACAGGGCTAGACAGGGTTCCATCACGCAGGAGCTGACGGAGATTATTGCCGGGGCGAATGCAATTTCGATGTAAAAATAGAGAAAGGTAACAGGGAAGAAAAGATGGCAGAGATAAAGAATGAGATGGGTAATGTCGGTAAAGTTACCCAGATTATCGGTGCTGTGCTTGATATTAAGTTCACCGGCGGCGAGCTGCCGGAGATTAACGAAGCGATTAAGATTCCTACGAACGACGGTGGGGAACTGATCGTGGAAGTATCGCAGCATCTTGGTGATGACACCGTCCGGTGTATTGCCATGGGTTCTACCGACGGGTTGGTAAGGGGCATGGATGCAATCGCAACCGGCGCACCGATTACGGTTCCCGTTGGCGAGAATACACTGGGAAGGATTTTCAACGTGCTGGGCCAGCCGATTGACAATAAACCGGCTCCCACGGATGTGGGGCATGAACCGATTCACAGACCGGCGCCTGCATTTGAGGAGCAGTCCACGGCAACGGAACTTTTGGAGACGGGTATTAAGGTCGTTGACCTGCTTTGCCCTTACCAAAAGGGTGGTAAAATCGGTCTGTTCGGCGGTGCCGGCGTAGGTAAGACGGTGTTGATTCAGGAATTAATCCGTAATATCGCCACCGAGCACAGCGGCTATTCCGTATTTACCGGTGTTGGAGAGAGGACGAGGGAAGGTAATGACCTGTACCATGAAATGATGGAATCGGGCGTTATCGACAAAACGACGATGGTATTCGGTCAGATGAACGAGCCGCCCGGGGCGAGAATGAGGGTAGGTCTTACGGGACTGACCATGGCAGAGTATTTCCGTGATAAGGGCGGCAAGGACGTGCTGTTGTTTATCGATAATATTTTCCGTTTTACCCAGGCAGGTTCCGAGGTGTCCGCGCTTTTGGGACGTATGCCTTCGGCGGTAGGGTACCAGCCGACGCTGCAGACGGAGATGGGCGCTTTGCAGGAGCGTATTACTTCCACGAAGAACGGCTCCATTACGTCGGTTCAGGCGGTATATGTGCCTGCCGATGACTTGACGGACCCCGCTCCGGCAACTACGTTTGCCCATTTGGATGCGACGACGACGCTGTCACGTTCCATCGTGGAGCTCGGTATTTATCCGGCAGTGGACCCGCTGGAGTCCAGTTCCAGGATTTTGGATCCCCGTATCGTGGGTGAAGAACATTACCAGGTAGCCCGCGGCGTGCAGGAGATTCTGCAGAAATACAAGGAACTGCAGGATATCATTGCCATCCTCGGTATGGACGAACTTTCCGAGGAAGACAAACTGGTGGTATCCCGTGCGAGAAAAGTACAGAGGTTCCTGTCCCAGCCGTTCTTCGTTGCCGGACAGTTTACCGGACTGGAAGGTAAATATGTGCCGATTAACGAGACAATCCGCGGCTTTAAGGAGATTCTGGAAGGGAAACATGACAACATACCGGAAAGCTATTTCCTGAATGCAGGAAGCATAGACGATGTACTTGCCCGTGTAAAATAGTACAGAAAGGGCAGGGTTGACATATGGCAGATGAAAGAAATTTCCGATTAAAAGTAATTACGCCGGAACGGGTTTTCTATGACGGTGACGTAAACATGGTGGAATTCAATACCACGGAGGGCGAGATTGGTGTCTATAAAGGCCATGTCCCGATGACGGTTATCGTTAATCCCGGTATCCTGACGATTTCGGAAAGCGACAGGGCGCGGAATGCGGCGCTTCATGCCGGTTTCGTGGAGATTCTGGAAGATAAGGTAACGATTCTTGCGGAAATCATCGAGTGGCCGGACGAGATTGACAGGAAACGTGCGGAAGAAGCGAAGGCGCGTGCGGAGGAAAGACTGCGTACCAAGGCGCCGGAAACGGATATTCTCCGTGCGGAAGCGGCACTTAAGAGGGCGCTTGCCCGCATCAATGCCGTTTCTTAACGGGCGTGTTAAGAAGTATGCCGCAGAAGCGGCGCATGGGTGCGCGGGCAGGAGAAAAGGGGCAGCAACGTGAATGTTTCACGGTGCTGCCTTTTTATGCACACGGGCACCCAAAGGAAGATGCCAGCAAAGCTGGCGGGTGCCCGGCGCGCGAGTAGGGGAAAATTTTCCCTTACTCGATGGCACAGCCCCATGCAGAGTGTTGGCTTTCATAAGCAACATGCGCCTGCTTTCCGCATATGATAACATAAAAATCGGTGATGTTTAGTAAAGGATGTAATCCATGTATAATCAAAAAGTCTTACCCTTTTATATGACATATCCTTTACCTCTTTATTATCAGGAGGAAGACACGGTAACGAGGGATTTGGAGTACTTACAGCAGATGTATCCGGCAGAAGCAAAGAAATACCAAAGGATGATTGCCGGTATTTTGGATAAACTGGATTATGAAGGCAGCATGATTTATGATGAGTATCCGGACCGCTGGCATATGTACCGGCTGTCGCAGGAAATCATGGAGCGCCTGAGGAAGCAGAACGAACGGGAGAACCCGGGGACGGAGATACCGAAGGAAAAGCAGGAATGGATGTCCGATATGGTGCAGATAGTGCTTTTTTATGAAGTTTATAAACGCAGGCACGGTAACCGTAACGGTATTTTAAAGTTTTAGTTGTAGTTTTGGTGCAAAGTCAGTAAAATATAGTCATGGCATTTTATGCCATGACTATATTTTATGCACACGGGGCACTTGCCGGTACCGTTTCATTGTTTTATATGCCGGAGGGAAAGGACAACATGAAGACAGATATGCAGCCGTTAAAAGAAGTACTGGAAGATATGCTGGGGGAAAACCTGTATCAGGCAGTCATGAGTAATCCCAGGGACAGGGAAAAGATTGTGAAGGCAAAAGTACGTCCGGTGATGGTGAAAGGCGAATTGGTGTTTCAGGAGACGGCATACAGGGGGACGCAGGTATTCCATGGAAACTACGGAAAAGGGGAAATGGTCCTGCGGATGCTGGAATATATGGAGAAGGATTTCAGGCAGTGTGAAATAGAGGGGACAAAAGGCCGTGCGACGGCACTGGTCAGTAAAAAAGGCCGGGTGACGGTGAAACGGAAAAGATATGCGCAGGACGGGAAAACAGGGGGAACCGGGAACGGGGCAGGAGGCAAAAACGGCATGGGAGCGGATTTTTCCCATAACCGGACGAAAAAGTACCTGCTGGAAGAAGGAAAACAGGTTCCTTTCCTTTTGGATTTGGGTGTACAGACCCCGGATGGAAAAGTGGTAAGGGCAAGATATGATAAATTTAAACAAATTAACCGTTTTTTGGAATTTATTGAGGATATTCTGCCCACACTCCCTAAAGGGGAAAAAATCCGCGTCATCGATTTTGGCTGTGGGAAGTCCTACCTGACGTTTGCCATTTATTATTATATGCGGGAATTAAAGGGACTTGACGTGGAGATTACGGGACTGGATTTAAAGGCGGATGTAATAGAAAAATGCAGCAGGCTTGCGGAAGCATATGGTTATGCGGGGCTTCATTTCCAGCAGGGGGATATCGGTACTTACAGCGGGGAGACGGACCGGGTGGACATGGTGGTGACGCTTCATGCCTGCGATACGGCGACGGATTATGCGCTGGCGAAGGCGGTGGATTGGGGGGCGAAGGTCATTCTGTCGGTGCCTTGCTGCCAGCATGAGGTCAACCGCCAGATGAAGGCGGAGGTATTGGAGCCGCTGCTTAAATACGGTCTGTTAAAGGAGCGCGCGGCAGCGCTTGTCACGGATGCCATAAGGGCGAATCTGCTGGAGGAATGCGGGTATGACGTACAGATATTGGAATTTATCGATATGGAACATACGCCGAAAAATATTTTAATCCGCGGGGTACGGAGAGAACGGAATAAAAGACGGCGGGAGCGGGAAGAAATGCCGGGGGAAGGAATGCAGGGAGCGGAACGCGGGGAATATGCGGGTAAAGCGCCGGTGGATGCCTTGGCGGAATTTCTCCACGTGGATATGACCCTGCAGAAGCTGTTGGAAAATAAGAGGATTTAAGAGGGAATGAAAAAAACGTTATTGAAATGTGTGTATTTGGCAGCGGTATTTCTGGTTTCCCTGATGCTTGCCGGTTCGCTGGTAAATCAGGGGAATACCGATATGACCATGGAGATGGGACCGGCAACTTATCCGGTTATCCATATGAAAATAGACGGTGTGGAGGTGAATCCGCTCCACGGATACAAGGAGGCGATGCAGACCAGCTTCCAAAGGGACTGTATTACGCCTTTGGGGGAAGGGCGCCGGATTTGTTTTGTGGTAAATAAATACGGACAGGAAATTGAGAA
Organism: uncultured Kineothrix sp.; assembly: GCA_910587275.1. GTDB lineage: Bacteria > Bacillota > Clostridia > Lachnospirales > Lachnospiraceae > Kineothrix. Next base: position 48,956 of record CAJUMD010000006.1, on the reverse strand, counting down.
GATGACGTTTGAGGTCAGGAGTATCGACGGGAAACGGCTGGTGGAAAATACGGAAATTACGGATTACGTGGAGACGGAGGAGAAAATTGAGGGGGAATTAACGGTTAAGGATTTAATTGACGCCGATACGGAATACATGCTTGTGTTTCTTTTGGAAAATAACTGGGGGCAGACCATTCGTTATTACACAAGAATCATCCAAACCGACAACTACCATGAGAAGGAAAAGCTGGATTACGTACTGGATTTTCATGAGAGGACCTTTGACAAGGAGGCGGCAAGGGAACTGACAAAATATTTGGAGTCCAATGCGGACGGGGATAATACCACGTTCGGCAAAGTGGATATCCACAGCAGTTTCCAGCAGGTGACATGGGGGGATTTGGCGGTAAAGGCAGTAACGGAGCCGGAACTTACGGTAAAGGAGCTGGGAGAGCAGACAGGCTCGCTGGAGCTGGATTACTGCGTGTCCCTGGAGGGGCGCAGCCTGTTCCGGGTGAAGGAATTTTACCGGATCCGGTATACGGCCGACCGTATTTACCTGCTGGATTTTGAGCGGACCATGAAACAGGTCTTTGACGAACAAGACGATATATTTGCCAATAACAAGATATACCTCGGTATTTTGCAGGAGTCGGACATTGAGTTAAAGGAAAGTGACGGCGGGAATGTGTTTGCATTTTCGGACGGAAACCGGCTGTTTTGTTATAATGTAACGGAAAATAAGCTGTCACGGCTGTTCAGTTTTTATGACGGGGATTATACGGACGAGCGGGAGATGTGGCAGAAGCACGGCATCGGGATATTGAACGTGGATGAAACGGGAAATGTGCAGTTTATCGTATACGGTTACATGAACAGGGGAAGGCATGAAGGGGAAGTGGGAATCGTGGTTTATCAGTTCAGCAGCCTGATGAATGCGGTGGAAGAACTGGTGTATATTCCGTCAGGGAGTTCTTACGAGGTACTCCGTGCGGAATTGGCAGATTTGGCATATATCAACAAAGCGGATATTTTCTTCTTTATGCACGGGGGAGCCTTGTATGCGGTGAACCTTGCCGAATGCAGTTATGAAATAATGGTTTCGGGGCTGGACGAAGGAAGCTATAAAGTTTCGGACAGCAACCGGATGATTGTGTGGCAGATGGGGGGAAATCCTTATGCCAGCCGGAAACTGGTGCTTATGAATTTAAGTACGAAGGAAAAGACGGAGATACCGGCGGGAAATGGGGAATATATCGCTCCGCTTGGTTTCATGGGGGAAGATTTGATTTACGGCGTGGCACGTTCACGGGATGTGGTGCAGGATAAGATGGGGAGCATTCTGTTCCCCATGTACCGCGTGAGGATACAGAGTGAAAACGGTGAGATTTTAAAGACATACAGCCAGGAGGGGGTATATGTCACCGGAAGCGAAATCGAAGGGAATCAGATTAACCTGTACCGCGTGCGGCGGGACGGGGAGGAGGGTAATTATGCCGTGACCGGGAATGACCAGATTGTGAATACGAAAATCGAGCCGGAAGGAAGTAATGTGGTGGAGACCGTCGCCATCGAGGGCTATGAAAAAGTGGTGCAGATTGCATTAAAAAGTACGGTGGACGGGAAAAAACGCAAACTGCTGACGCCGAGGGAAGTGTTGTTTGAAGGCGGCAGGGAGATTGTTTTAAAAGAAGGGGAGGAGGAGGTTTCCCGTTATTATGTTTACGGAAAGAACGGTGTGGAAGGCATATTTACGGATGAAGGAAATGCGGTGAATATGGCTTACGGCTTATCCGGTACCGTGGTGGACGGACAGGGCGGTTATGTTTGGTCCAGGGGGAACCGGAGCCTGAAAAACCAGATTATGGCAATTAAGGGGGCGGCAATTACCGAGGAGAAAAACAGCCTTGCCGTCTGTCTGGATGTCATGCTCCAATATGAGGGAATCATGCGCAATACAGAGTACATGTTAAACAGGGGGGATACCATCCGCGAGGTTTTGGAAGACAATCTGGACAATGCCAGTGTCCTCGACCTGACGGGGTGCAGTCTCGATGCCGTTTTGTATTACGTGAACAGGGATATTCCGGTATTGGCTTCCCTGAATGACGGGAATGCCGTACTGATTGTGGGATTTAATGAATTGAATACGGTGCTGATGGATCCCTTGGCTGGGGGAACACCCTTTAAAATGGGCATGAACGATTCCACACGCATGTTTGAGGAAAACGGAAACCGTTTTATCACATATCAGAGGAAAGAGTAGGAAAATGCCGTATTTATGGCATATGCAACCAATAGTTGCGGCGTCTCAAACCAAAATAGGTAGTGCAACCGGGGCGGAATCCATATAATGGATCCGAAAGAAAAAATGACTGGAGGAACAGAGGGAATGAATATTGAGATTGCAAACCGGCTGGTGAATTTGAGGAAGAAGAACGGTCTGTCCCAGGAGGCGCTGGCGGAAAAACTGGGAATCAGCAGACAGGCGGTTAGTAAGTGGGAGCGCGCGGAAGCCTCGCCGGATACGGATAATATTATTCTGCTGGCAAGATTGTACGGGGTGTCCCTGGATGAACTGCTGCAGACGGAGGACGAGATACCGGCGTCATATCCGGAGGAAAAGGGGACGGAAGCGGAAGCCGGAAATGTGGGAAACTGGGTGGAAGCCGGGGAAGTCAAAGACGCGGGGAACCGTGGAAACGGAGAAACGGGTGAAAACGGACCGGACCAGGAGCCGGAGTGTGTACATGTAGGGCTGAAAGGGATACATGTGGTGGACCGGGACGGAAGCAGCGTCCACGTGGGATGGGACGGGATTCATGTGGAGGACGGCAAAAAGGAGGAAAACGTACATGTCGATAGGAACGGGGTATTTGTGAACGGAAAGAAATACGGTTGGGATGTAAGGCGCAGTCAGGTGTCGTTTACAGCGGGAATCTTTATTGTGTATGTTATCGTGGGATTTTTATACAGGGCATGGCATCCGGCGTGGCTGTTGTTTCTTTTGGTGCCGTTATGGTATAGTTTTGCGGAGGCGGTAAGGCATGGAAATCCATGTTTGTTTGCCTATCCGGTTTTGGTGGTTCTTTTGTATTTATGTATCGGATTTTTTTGGAGGGCGTGGCATCCGGGCTGGGTGGTCTTTCTGACGGTTCCGCTATATTACTCGGTGGCTTCCAACCGGAGAGGAACTGGCGGGAGAGAATCCAACCGGAAAGATTCGGCATGGAAGGACTCCGGGGCATCGGACAGGGAAGCGTAGAACCGGGCAGCGGGCGAAAAATGCGGCGGTGTCTTAAAACAAGGAATTTGGGGCGGTTTGTGTGTCGCCGGGAAAGGAACGGGAGAGAAAAAATGTTGACTGGATATTTTAAGAAAACGGGTGCAAAGCGGTTAGCGGTGATGGTAGTGGGGAACATTTTCCTCGGAATGGGAATCAGTATTTTTAAGTTTTCCGGTTTGGGGAACGACCCGTTCAGCGGAATGGTCATGGCACTGTCGGAATGCGTGAAAATGGAATATGCCGTTTTCCTAATCCTGCTGAATGTATTTATATTTCTTCTTGAGTTCTTGTTTGGCAGGGAGTTTATCGGGGCGGGGACTTTGGTAAACGCTTTCCTGTTAGGATATATCGTGACATTTTTTTATAATATCTGGCTTGGATTTGTTCCGGAACCGGAGGCGTTTGCGGTCAGGGTGCTGATTGTTGTATTGGGAATGGTAATTACGGGTTTCGGCATTTCGCTTTACCAGACACCGAATGTGGGGACGGCGCCTTATGACAGTCTGTCGTTGATTATGGCAAAGCGGGCGCCGAAAATCCCTTATTTTTGGCACCGGATTGCCACGGATGCGGTCTGTGCGCTTGTCTGTTTCCTGGCAGGAGGCATCGTGGGGCTTGGGACGTTGGTGACGGCATTTGGGTTTGGACCCATGATTGAATTTTTTAACGTACATTTCACAAGGAAACTGTTCCGGGACGGGGAAGATATTCTGTAACAGGAAAAGGCTGTTAAACGGAGGCAGCGCATGTGGTTCATGCGCTGCCCCTTTGATGTACACGGGTGTTAAAATGAAATATGTCAGCAAAGCGGAAGACGCCCGGTGCTATCCGATTTCTGCTCCGTTCAGGAACGGAAGATGTGCGTTTTATATTTTTCCAATGTAAGCAGCAACAGCATACCGAGGATTCCGCAGGAAATGATTTCGCCCGCGGTTACGGTAACGAAAGAAAACCATAAAGGGCGGATGCCGTATGCATAGAGCAGTATAAAGGGTACGATAATCATGTTTGCCACAATGGGCGGAATGGGTGCCATCCATTTATGCCGGCGCAGCCGGTAAGTAAAAAATGCGCCAATCAGGGTTGCCAGACTTCCGAAGATAATATCGGGCAGCGCGCATCCGGTCAGGGTATTGCTGATCAGACAGCCGATAAACAGACCGGGGATGGCGGCAGGCGTAAAATAAGGCAGGATGGTGAGCGCTTCCGAAAAGCGGACCTGTATGGCATAATTGGCGAGTCCGAATGCGTTGGCAAGAAAAGTCAGCACAACGTAAAGCGCGGCAATCATCGCTGCCTGAACCATGATTAGCGGGTAACTTGGCGCGGTCCCAATGGGAACCGCTTTGTTGTTTTGTGTTTTCATAGTCTGTTCTCCTTTAGTTTTGTTTAACAGAACCGTTTGAGGTTCTGTTCGTGAGGAAGGTCTCGAACTCACGTTTTTTGTTTTGGAAAAACCTTGGTTTTATAGACTTTTCCGAAAATTTATTATAGCGGAAAATGCGGAAAAGTCAAGCCCTGACCCAACTTTTGATTCAATTATAGTAACAGTTCAGTTTGAAATGTTATGTTCGTGGGTGAGTGAGGACGCAAAAGCCAGGAGCAGAACCCCCAGCCCGGCTTCTCACTGTTTCCCTGTGCTTCCCCAGCCGGCATCTGTTCAAACCTGATGGCAAAAATGGGCTATTTCTAATTGCCCCCAAACACTTCCCGTTATTTAGTAATACCGCCTGATATTTGCTTGCGAATATCAGACGGTATTATCTTCCGGCAGGGTTATTTTTACAATGGCATTATTCTTATTTTCAAAATTGTTAAGCAAGTAAACATGTTAAGCAAGTAAACATGTTAAGCAAGTAAACATGTTAAGCAAGTAAACGGAGCTGAAATTAACAGGCAATGATATTAAGCAAGATGGTCCAGTTCCCCGCTTTTATATCTCGCAACGATGCTTTGGATGCGTTCGTTGGGGTTTAACAGGTCGCTGATGGAAGCATCGTGGTTCAACGTATCGATGAGGTAAGCGATGTATTTGCTCATGTCGCAGTTGATGTACCACTCCCGCGACAGCAGTTCCGGTGTCTGGTAAATCAGGTTGGTGGTAAGCACCCGGTCAATGATACCGTCTTCGTATGCTTTGTCAAAGCATTCCAATCCGCCGGTAAACAGACCGAACGTGGAACAGATAAACACCCGGTTTGCGTTGCGTTTCTTTAATTCTGCGGCAACTTCCAGGGCGCTTTCCCCGGAGGAAATCATATCGTCCACAATCAGCATGTCTTTGCCTTCCACGCTCGTACCGAGGAATTCATGGGCAACGATGGGATTTCTTCCGTTTTCGACCCTTGTATAATCTCTGCGTTTATAGAACATACCCATGTCAAGCCCCAAGACGTTTGCCATGTAAATGGCACGATTCATGCCGCCTTCGTCGGGACTGATGACCATCATATGGGCGGAATCAATCTGCAGCCCGTCCACATGCTGCAAAAGCCCTTTGATAAATTGGTAAGTGGGCGGGACGGTTTCAAAGCCGTGAAGCGGTATGGCGTTCTGTACGCGGGGATCGTGGGCATCAAAGGTAATAATGTTGTCCACGCCCATGGCAACCATTTCCTGAAGCGCCAGCGCACAGTCGAGGGATTCCCTTGCGGAGCGCTTGTGCTGCCTGCTTTCGTACAGATAGGGCATGATAACCGTAATCCTTCTTGCCTTTCCCCCTACGGCGGCAATGATGCGTTTTAAGTCCTGGTAATGGTCGTCGGGGGACATATGGTTTTCATGACCGCACAGGGAATAGGTCAGACTGTAATTTGCCACATCCACCAAAAGATACAAATCGGTTCCCCGGACGGATTCCAAAATAATGCCTTTTGCTTCCCCGGAACCGAAACGCGGTACGGCGGCGTTCAAAATATAGGAATCGCGCTGGTAGCCTGCAAAGGCAAGGCTGTTTTTATGTTCGCTTTCCCGTTCGGTCCGCCACTTGACGAGAAAGTAATCGACTTTTTCGCCCAATGATTTACATCCCGCAAGGGGAATGATGCCGAGGGAACCAACAGGTATGGTTTCCAAATTTCTCTTTTCTTCACGTCTGCCCATGTAAATCCTCACTTTCATGACCGTTCGGTCTGCTTGATACGGTATGTTTATATAAGCACATCCGCAGCGGATTAAGAATGCATTACGGATGCAGTTTTTTATAAATCCGGATATCGGGACCGGACAGCTTGTACATTTGGTAATTACTCGTTATGCGGGAGAAAATCCGGTCCGAATAACGGTTCCTGATTTCTTCCAGCGATAGGTTAGTGGAAATAATCGTCGGTTTCCGGCGCATGTGCCGTTCGTTCAGGCAGGAAAATAATTGCGTAGTCACGAAATTGTTGGTCAGTTCTGTCCCCAAATCATCGATGATGAGCAGGTCACACCGGTACAGGTCACCGTGCATACCCTGCAGTTCCTCTTTGTTTTTATAAGCGAAGGAAATTTGGGACAGCGTTTCGAATAACCGGACAGCGCTGAAATAGATGACAGAATGACCGCGTTCAATCAGTTCTTTTGCTACACAGCCGGAAAGAAACGATTTGCCTGTACCCACTGTACCATAAAAAAATAAATTATGGTAGTCGAAAACAAATTTTTCCGTAAATTTTTTACAGGCGTCCACGGCGGTTTGGAAGCGTCTTAAATCCTCCCCCTGATAGTATTCATAAGAAAGCGTGGAAAAATTCTCTTTTTCCAAAAGACGGCTGATGTTGGACTGTTCGTACAGGAGGGAAATCTCCGCCTGTTTGAAACAATGGCATTTTGTGCCCTCAATATATCCCGTATCGTGGCAGTCGGGACAGTCATAGACCGGTTCCAGATAATCGGCGGGCAGTCCAGCAGAGAGCAGCAGGCTCTGTTTGGCTTCCGACAGGTTGCGGAGAATCTGGCGCAGTTCTGCAAGGGCGGTTTCGTCCCCCTCCAAAAGTTTCTTTCCCTGTTCCACGGATATGGAGGAGATGGAGTCTTCCAGCTCTTTGTAACCGTCCACGTTGCGGTATACATAGGCCCGGCGCTCGTCCGACAGGTACCGGTTCCTGTTTTGCTTTTCTTCGTATGTACGGATAATGGAATCGTACTGGCTGTTGCTAAGTGGCATTCCGGAATCTCCTTTGGTATTGGGATTTACTTATGTATTAATTTCTTAAAAGTTCTTTTTCCAGGGCATCAAAATCATAGCTGTTCTGTGCAAACTGGTTGAATTTATTGGCGGCGCCTGTACGTGTCGGTACCGGTTTTGTGCGTTTAAAGGATTCATCCGCCCCGGCTATGTCGCCTGCGTGCCGGACGCCTCCGCGGAACCAACTGTTCAGGATGCTGTCCGCATATTCAAAACGGTGCTTGTCCGTGCCGAGTACCGTGCGCTCGCAGGCAACGGAAATGACATCCATGCCGTAACCGAAGACTTTGGTCCAGCGGCGGATGAAATCCACTTCCTTTGCAGTGGGCGCGCTGGATTTTCCCAGCGCTTTCATGATGTCGTAGACAATCCGGTCATATTTGTATGTCTGTTTTTCCGCCTGTTCCGGCGTGGTGATATTCTGCTGTGCCCAACTGACGGCGACTTTTTCGATATAACGGAAATCCTTCTTTCCGCGTTCCAAACAATACTGTACCAAATAATCAATCAGGTCCACGGAGAACCCAAGTCTGTCCGAAAGGAAGAAAACGGTCTTGATTTCGGAAGGGGTCAGGGTTTTGCCGATATACTGTTCCACAATGAATAAGAGCTGTGAAGTTTCTTCATCGGATTGGAATGCCTTTAACTGGTCCAGCGTGTAGGATGGCTTTGTATAGGAATCGGGTTCTGCGGCGGCAGGCCGGGATACCAGCGATACGACCGGCGCTAAAGGCTTGTCCGGAATGGTTTCTTTTGGCTCCGCTTCGGTTTTTGCCGGGGCATTTATTTTTGCATCTGTTTTTGCGTCTGTTATTGTATCTATGTCCGTATCTGTTTTTGTATTTGTTCCGGCTTCTGCTTTCTTTTCCGGCTTCAAACGGTACGGCTCCAAAAGGCGGATACCGGACAGGTTCCCGTCTCTGTCGTACTCCAAAGCAAGCAGCCCGTTTTTTTCCCAATATTTTAAGGCGCGCAGCACGTCTTTTTCCGTATGGTTGAATTTATCCGCCAAATCGGAGATACCGGTGGGCAGGTTTGCGCCGGTCATGCGCAGAAGGTATAGGTAAACCTTAAGCTGGGCATCGTTCGCATCCTTCATGTATTCATCAATAAAAATATTGGATACCGCTGTCACATCCGCATGGTTATCCTTATATATCGTCAAACGGCCCATATCCTCTCACCCATCCTCATTTCTTCGCGTTCACTTTCACCGGAACTGCTTGCCCCCGAAATCCGAAAGCAAAATGAATTATATCATAACCGTTTTTAAAAAGAAATAGTCAATTTGCCGGAAAATGGCGTAAATACGGAGGGCTCCAGATTTGTGGATGGTGTGGACAATGTGGATAACCTGGGAAAAAAGGCGTGCGCTGCGAGGCAAAAACAGGAAATATGCAGGAAAAGAAGTACCGTGGGAAAATCCGTTTTCCACAGGGCAGGAAAGAAATATCCACAGGCGGGGCTGCATTTCCTTCCCCGTAAGCTGTGGATATTGTGGAAAGTTATTTTTTCAGAAGGTTTTCTCCGATTTTGACCACATCCCCTGCCCCCATAGTTATCAACAAATCATCCTTTAGGCAGTTTTCCAGCAGGAATTTTTCGATGGCGTCAAAAGAGGGAAGGTAATAACATTCCCCGCCCAGCCGGAGGATTTCATCCTGCAGGTCCCTGGAACTGATACCGAGGGTATCGGTCTCCCGCGCCGGGTAAATATCCGCCAGCACGATTTTGTCCGCATGGACTAACGCTTTGGCGAAGTCCGCAAGGAAGGATTTCGTCCGCGTATATGTGTGGGGCTGAAATACGCACCAAAGGGTTTGGTGGGGATAATTTACCGCAGCTTTTAAAGTTGCGGTAATTTCCGTTGGGTGGTGCGCATAATCATCTATTATAGTGAATCCGTTTTTCTTACCCTTGTATTCGAACCGGCGGTCGGTGCCCGTAAAGTGCAGCAGTGCCTTCCGTACCGTGCGCCGGTCGATGCCCAGCAGGTCGGCAAGGGCGATGGCTGCCATGGCGTTGGAAACGTTATGGCAGCCGGGAACCGCCAGCGTAAACGATTCATCGCCCATATTGGGGGTATGCAGCAGAAAGGATGCATGGGCGTGGTGGTCGTAGGTAATATCCCGGCAGGAATAATCACAGGCGGCGGAAGTGCCGTACGTAATCACCCTGCAGGCACAGTCTTTGGTGATTTCCCCATACCGGTCGATGTCGCCGTTAATAATCAGGGCGCCGTCTTCGGGAAGCAGCGCGGCGAAACGCCGGAAGGAATGGCGGATGTCATCAATATCCTTAAAAAAGTCGAGGTGGTCTTCTTCTATATTTAATATGATACCGATTTTTGGAAGAAGGCTTAAAAAGCTGTTGGTGTATTCACATGCCTCGGCAACAAAATAATCGGAGCTTCCGATGCGGAAGTTGCCCCCGATGTCCTTGAAAATTCCCCCGATGGACAGGGTGGGGTCGCTGTCGTTTTCCAGGAGGATTTCCGAAACCATGGAAGTGGTGGTGGTTTTGCCGTGGGTGCCGCTTACGGCAATGGGAACCTTATAGTTTGTCATGAGCTGCCCCAAAAGCTGCGCGCGCGTCAGACTGGGAATCTTAAGGCTGTTCATGGCGATGTATTCCGGATTGTCCGGATGGATGGCGCTGGTATATACAACAAGGTCAATGTCCGGCGTCAGGTGGGAAACGGTTTGGTCATAATATACCATCGCACCCTTTTTCTCCAAATCGTCGGTAAGTTCCGACCGCCGCATGTCGGAGCCGGATACCGGGAACCCTTCCGTCAGGAGGATTTCGGCAAGACCGCTCATGCTGATGCCGCCGATGCCGATGAAATATATGTGGATGGGATGTTTAAAGTCTATCTGGTACATGGATGCTCTCCTGTTCTTTCTTTTATTCTTTATTATATGCAAAATGCGGATATGTAAACGGGCAGACCGGAAATTCAGGAATCTTTTGGTTTTCCCGGAAACATATGGCGCGGACATGCGTCCCTATTTATTATACAGGCATGGGGGAAAAAAACAATCACAAATATGCCTGCCGCCATGTCTTCCCGGTTTGCTGCCTGCTGAAATAAATTGTGCAATTATGGGGAAAAAGTGGGTCGGATTATGCGGGAGAATACAGGAAAATGTTAAAAATAAACAAAAAATATATAAAATGATTGTAAAAAATCAACATGCACGGATGGAAAAAGAAAAAGATATTTTGTAAAAAATATTCACTTTTCTATCACGATATGGTATAATTAGAAAACATAATATAGTGACTTGGGTAAGTCGCTGAGTAAGAGGTGATGACATGATAAAAAAAGAGATGATTGCCATGCTGCTGGCTGGCGGACAGGGCAGCCGGCTGGGTGTTCTGACGTCGAAGGTGGCGAAACCGGCGGTAGCCTTTGGCGGGAAATACAGAATCATAGATTTTCCGCTCAGTAACTGCATAAATTCGGGAGTGGATACGGTAGGGGTATTGACCCAGTACCAGCCGTTGCGGTTAAACACACATATCGGGATTGGGATTCCGTGGGACCTTGACAGGAATATCGGCGGTGTGACGGTACTGCCGCCTTATGAGAAAAGCGCCCATAGTGAATGGTATACGGGGACGGCAAATGCGATATACCAGAATATCGATTACATAGACAGTTTTAACCCTGATTATGTATTAATCCTATCCGGCGACCATATTTACAAGATGGATTATGAAGTGATGCTGGATTTCCATAAGGAAAACAATGCGGAAGTTACGATTGCCGTTATGCCGGTTCCGATGGAGGAGGCGAAGCGGTTCGGCATCATGATTACCGATGAGAACAAAAAGATTACGGATTTTGAAGAAAAGCCCCAGAATCCCAGAAGCAATCTGGCATCCATGGGTATTTATATTTTTAACTGGAAAACGTTAAAAAGTGCCTTGGTTACCAATTCGGAGCAGCCTTCTTTGGATTTCGGCAAGCATATTATCCCATATTGCCATAAGCAGGGAGCGCCGTTATATGCTTATGAATTCAACGGTTACTGGAAGGATGTCGGGACGCTGAGTTCATATTGGGAAGCCAACATGGAGCTGATTAATATCGTTCCGGAGTTTAACCTTTATGAGGAATATTGGAAGATATACACGCGCAGCGTGATTCTGCCTCCGCAGTATATTTCGTCGGAGAGCGTCATAGAAAAGAGTATTATCGGAGAAGGTTCCGAGATATACGGGGAAGTATACAACTCCGTCATCGGGTGCGGTGTCACGATAGGAAAAGGAACGGTGGTAAGGGATTCCATTATCATGAACGAGACATGCATCGGGGGGAACTGTGAACTCTACAAGGCAATCGTTGCGGAGAACGTAACGGTTGGGGATAATGTTAAGCTGGGTATCGGCGAGGAAGCACCGAATGAGACTGACCCGCATATTTACAACAACGGGATGGTGACGATTGGTGAGAAAAGTGTGGTTCCAAGCGGCGTAACCATAGGTAAGAATTCTGTGATTTTTGGTGTTACGGCACCGGAAGATTATGAAAACTGCTATCTCCCAAGCGGAAAAACTTTAATAAAGGCAGGTGATGAATCGTGAGAGCAATAGGTATTATATTAGCAGGTGGTAATAATCACAGGATGAAGGAACTTTCCAGAAAGCGTGCCGTTTGTGCAATGCCAATCGCCGGAAGTTACAGAGGTATTGATTTTGCGCTGAGTAATATGTCCAATTCCCATATCCACAGGGTTGCGGTATTTACCCAGTACAATGCAAGAAGTCTGAATGAACATCTCAGTTCATCGAAGTGGTGGGATTTCGGACGGAAGCAGGGTGGCTTATTTGTATTCACTCCTGCAGTTACCGCGGAAAGCAGTTCTTGGTACCGCGGGACGGCAGACGCCATCGCCCAGAACCTCCATTTCCTGAAGAACAGCCATGAACCGTATGTGGTGATTGCTTCCGGAGACTGTGTATACAAAATGGATTACAACAAAATACTGGAATACCATATTGAGCGCAAGGCAGATATTACCGTAGTATGCAGGGACATGCCGGCGGGCACCGATGTGGGCAGGTACGGCGTCATTAAAATGAACGAGGAATGCCGCATCGAGGATTTCGAGGAGAAGCCCATCGTGGCAAAATCCAATACCGTTTCCTGCGGGATTTATGTAGTCAGGAGACGTCAGCTCATCGAGATGATTGAGAAGGGCATGGAGGAAGAACGTTACGACTTTGTAAAGGACATTTTAATCCGTTATAAGAGTTTAAAGAGAATTTATGGTTACAAAATGAAGGAATACTGGAGCAACATTGCTTCGGTGCAGGATTATTACGACACCAACATGGATTTCCTGAAACCGGAAATAAGGGATTACTTCTTTAAACAGTATCCGGATATTTATTCCAAGGTGGATGACCTTCCGCCTGCAAAGTATAATGTGGGATCACATGTGAAGAACAGCCTGATTTCCAGCGGGTGTATTGTGAACGGAACCGTAGAGGATTCTGTGATCTTCAAGAAGACGTACATTGGCAATAACTGCTACATTAAAAATTCCATTATACTGAACGACGTTTACATCGGGGACAATACCCATATTGAAAACTGTATCGTGGAAAGCAGGGATACCATCCGTGCGAATTCATACCATAAAGGGGAAGACGGTATTAAGATTGTAATAGAGCATGGCGACAGATACGTCATGTAGCAAATCAGTTTTTTAGTAACCGGTAAAGATATGTCGAACGTAAAAAAAGTAAAGTAGAAACTATTCATACCATGGATACCCAAGGGGGATACGGCATGCAGATTACAGATGTTAGAGTACGGAAGATTGCAAAGGAAGGGAAGATGAAGGCGATCGTATCTATCACTCTTGATGATGAATTCGTAGTGCATGATATTAAGGTGATTGAAGGCGAGAAAGGTCTTTTCATTGCAATGCCGAGTAAAAGAGCGACAGATGGGGAATATAGGGATATTGCACATCCCATCAATTCGGATACCCGGGAGCGGTTGCAGAATATAATACTTGACAGCTATGGGAAAGCGCTGCTGGAGCCGGATGTGGAGGGATAGGATATAATGCTTTCAAAAAGGGTTTATGAGGGTAAGGAACGGGCACTGTGATTGGACAGTGCCCGTTTTTATGCACAGCCCCATGCAGAGGAGGTGTGCCGCTAAAGCGGCGCATGGGGCACGCGGAGTAGGGGAAAGATTCCCCCTACCCGATTTACGGCGTTAAAAAGTAAAATCCCCTTTTGTCAGGCTTTGGTAGTATCTGCCGCGTACGGCAGTGAATTTCAGGACACAGTAGTCGGGATCATCGATGCCTGCCGGGTAGTACATGGTATCCCCCGGCTGCCATATGGATGCCTTGGAATCGTGGTCTTCCAATACTTCCATGGTACCCACTAACATAATACCCGTATACTTAAAACGTCCCCGTTGGTAAAAGTAGACGCTCGCTTTCGGATTTTCCAAATATTGTCCGGTGCGGAGGGAGGATTTGTTGGTAGAGAAATAATAAATGCCGCCCGCTTCAATCCTTCGGGGGGCGAACATCGCCTTAATATTGGGAAATCCTTCCGCGTCCATGGAGCCGATGAAGGCGGTTTTCTGTTTGCTGATGAAATCTTCGATTGCCTGTAATGTCATGGCTTACCTCACTTTCCGTTCTGTTTGTTTTGGTATATTCCCGTTTTCAGTTCCAGTTCTTTTTGTGTCAGCGTCTGCAGGATTCTTTCCAGATAACTTTCAAACAGGGTGGTTTCTTCCTGGGTAAATCCTTCGTAAAACAGGGTCCCCATTTCTGCGGAGACGTTTTCATATTTTTCCTTCATGGATTTGGCGGTATCCGTAAGGGAAATAATGGTCTGCCTGCGGTTTTTGGGGTTACTGGCGCGTGTGACGGTTCCCTTGGCAATCATCCCGTCAATGATAATGGAAACCGTGTTTTTGGCAAGGGAGGTGCGCTTGCTGATTTCGCTGACGCTCAGGTGGTCTTCCTTCCATAAAACAAAGAGGATACTGCCTTGACCGCTGCCGATGTCCAGTCCGTGCTTTGTTAAAAGACGTTCAAAAATCCTGCTTTGCAGTTGCTTGATTTGTGTGATGTAGAAACCGCCGTTTGTTATCATGGCTCCTCCTGTTTTTTATAGTATAAATCTAATTAGAATAGTTCTAATTAGATTTACCTGTACATATTTTAGCATGAAAAGGGTGAGGAGTCAACGGGGGCGGACGCATAAAACAGGAATGGCATGCCCTGCCCGGTTTGTCCCTGCCGCCCCGTGCTTTCCTTCCGCTAGCCGGCCAAACCTGATGGCAAAAACGGGCTATTTCTAATTGTTCCCAAAGGGCGGTTTATGACCATGGCGGCAAAACCGATACGGAAAAAATGATTGGACCGCGCGGCAGTCCGTGTTATATTATAGATAGGTTCCGGAAGGGGACAAAAAGGGCCGGTGGTATGTTCTCCGGCAATACAGGGAAGATTTTAAGGTCACGGTATGGAATGCCGTGGCTTGTTGTGGTATCATTGGAAAATGTGGAATGCGGGGGCAGGAATCCGAAAAAACGGAATCATAACGGAATGAATAATGAAATAATGAAATAATAAAAATAGAAGAAAAAGGAGAACGGATATGTATATCATAGCGGGATTGGGAAATCCGGGGAGGGAATATGTGAATACGCGCCATAATGCGGGATACGATGTCATAGACGCTTTGGCGGATAAGTACAACATAAACGTATTGGAATTAAAGCATAAAGCGCTGGTCGGTAAAGGGTGCATCGGCGGACGGAAAGTGGTATTGGTGAAACCGGTGACATACATGAATTTAAGCGGGGAGAGCCTGCGGGCGGCGGCGGATTATTATAAAGTGGACGTGGAGCAGGAACTGCTTGTGGTTTCGGACGATATCAGCCTGCCGCCGGGGCAGCTTCGCGTAAGGAAGCGGGGCAGTGCCGGCGGGCATAACGGGTTAAAAAATATCATTAAAATGCTTGGCACGGAGAATTTCCAAAGAATCCGTATGGGTGTCGGGGAAAAACCGAAGGGGTATGATTTGGTGGATTGGGTGCTTGGGCATTTTAATAAAGAGGATAGGGCTGCGATGGATGAAGCGGTATCAAGGGCGGTACGGGCGGTTGAAATGATACTGGCGGACGGAGCGGATGCGGCGATGAACGAGTTCAACCGTAAGGTGCAGCCGAAGGATATGTAACAGGAAAACGGCAACGGAAAGAAAGGTATGGATATCACATGAGGACATTTACAGCCCCGCTGCAGGAATTGGGCGAGTTTGGGGAAATTCAGGGATTTTTGAAAAAAACGGGTACGGCGGTGGCGCTGACCGGATGTGTGGATTCCCAGAAAATGCATATGATTTACGGATTGGGCGATGGTTTGAATTTAAAATACAAAATCATTGTCGCTTCCAGTGACCTCCGGGCAAGGGAAATATACGAAGATTATCAGCTTTATGACAGGAATGTCACCATGTATCCGGCAAAGGACCTGATATTTTACCAGGCGGATATCCATGGAAACCAGTTGGTGAAAGAGCGGGTCCGGGCGCTGCGCAGGGTAATGGAAGGGCGGCCGCTGACGGTGGTGACAACGTTTGCCAGCCTGATGTCGCCGCAGGTTCCTTTAGGGGTATTGCAAAGGAACGTTATATCCATCGGACGGCAGTCTTCCGTCAACGAAGGGGAACTGGCGCGCAGACTGGTGGAAATGGGTTATGAGAAAAATTATCAGGTAGAGGCGGCGGGGCAGTTCAGTATACGGGGTGGCATCGTGGATATTTTTGACCTGACGGAAGAGAATCCTTACCGTGTGGAGCTTTGGGGAGACGAAGTGGAGTCCATCCGCAGTTTCGATATTTTAAGCCAGCGTTCCATCGAGACGTTGCAATCCATCTGTATCTATCCGGCGACGGAAATGATTCTGACGCAGGAAGAACTGAAAAAGGGGTTGGAGCGGATGGAGAAGGAAGCCATGGCTTGCAGCGCAAAATTTCGTGAGGCATTCCAAACGGAGGAAGCCCACCGCATTGTCCTGCAGGTGAAAGAATTGAAGGAACAGGCGGCGGAGCTGCGTACCTCGGCGAATTTGGAAAGCTATATCCGTTATTTTTATCCGGAGACGGTTTCGTTCCTGGAGTTGTTTGACGGGGAAAAATGCGGGATTTTTATTGACGAACCGGCGCGGGTGAAGGAACATGCCGATGCGGTGGAGCTGGAATTCAGGGAAAGCATGATGCACCGTCTGGAAAAGGGCTATGCGCTGCCCAAACAGGCGGACATTCTGTTCGGGACGGAAGCGGTGGCGGCGAAGATGGCATTTACCCGTGTGGTGATGCTGTCTGCCATCGATATGAAAAATACGCTGGTAAAGGCCGGAAAAAAATTTGATATCGGGGCGAAAAGCGTCGCTTCTTATAATAACAGTTTTGAGGCGCTCGTGAAGGATTTGAAGCGGTACCGGAAGAACGGGTTTCGCGTCCTTCTCCTGTCCGGTTCCCGCACAAGGGCGAAGCGGATCGCGGAGGACTTACGGGGGGAGGAACTGACTGCCTTTTACGGCGAGGACCCTTTCCGGGAGATACAGCCGGGGGAAATCATGACTTTTTACGGGCATGTCCTGAAGGGGTTTGAATATCCGCTGGTGAAATTCGTGGTCATATCGGAGAGCGATATTTTCGGTGCGGAAAAAAAGAAAAAGCGGAAGAAGAAAAAATATGAAGGGCAGAAAATCAACGACTTTGCGGATTTAAAAGTCGGGGATTATGTAGTGCATGAAAGCCACGGGCTGGGCATATACCGGGGTATCGAAAAAGTGGAAGTGGAGAAAGTCATCAAGGACTATATCAAAATCGAGTACCGGGACGGGGGAAACCTGTATATCCTTGCCACGGGGCTTGACGTCATCCAGAAATACGCTTCCGCCGATGCCCATAAGCCGAAACTGAACAAGCTGGGGACGCAGGAATGGAGCCGCACCAAGAGCAAGGTAAAGGGGGCGGTCAATGAGGTGGCAAAGGACCTGGTGGAGCTGTATGCCGCCAGGCAGCAGCAGGAAGGTTATGTGTACGGGAAGGATACCGTATGGCAGCAGGAATTTGAGGAAATGTTCCCTTATGAGGAAACGGAAGACCAGTTGGCTGCAATTGCGGATACCAAGGCGGACATGGAAAGCCGGAAAATCATGGACCGGCTGGTTTGCGGCGATGTGGGTTACGGTAAGACGGAAATCGCCATCCGTGCGGCGTTTAAGGCGGTGCAGGAAAATAAACAGGTGGTTTACCTGGTTCCTACCACGATTTTAGCGCAGCAGCACTATAATACATTTGTGCAGAGGATGAAGGATTTTCCGGTGCGGGTGGACCTGATGTCCCGGTTCCGTACCCCGGCGGAGATGAAAAAAACGGTGGAGGACCTGCGCAAAGGACTGGTGGATATCGTCATCGGTACCCACAGGGTTTTATCCAAGGACGTGGTATTCAAGGATTTGGGTCTGCTGATTATTGACGAAGAACAGCGGTTTGGCGTAGCGCATAAGGAAAAAATAAAGAAAATGAAGGAAACGGTGGACGTACTGACCCTGACTGCGACCCCGATTCCCCGTACCCTGCACATGAGCCTGATTGGCATCCGTGATATGAGCGTATTGGAAGAAGCCCCGGAAGACAGGCTGCCCATCCAGACTTATGTGTTGGAATACAACGAGGAAATGGTGCGGGAGGCCATTGTCCGGGAGCTGTCAAGGGGCGGGCAGGTATATTATGTCTATAACCGGGTCAACAACATCGCGGACGTGGCGGGACGGATTGCCGCACTGGTACCGGAAGCAACGGTGGCTTTTGCCCATGGGCAGATGAAGGAACATGAACTGGAAAAAATCATGTATGAGTTTATTGACGGGGAAATCGATGTGCTGGTATCCACCACCATCATAGAGACGGGGCTGGATATTTCCAACGTTAATACCATGATCATCCATGATGCCGACAATATGGGGCTTTCCCAGCTTTACCAGCTAAGGGGGCGGGTGGGGCGTTCCAACCGTACTGCTTATGCTTTTCTGATGTACCGGAGGGATAAGCTGTTAAAGGAAGTTGCGGAGAAACGGCTGGCGGCAATCCGGGAATTTACCGATTTGGGAAGCGGTTTTAAGATTGCCATGCGGGATTTGGAAATCCGCGGCGCGGGTAATCTGCTGGGCGCCAGGCAGCACGGGCATATGCAGGCGGTAGGTTATGACCTGTACTGCAAAATGTTAAACGAGGCGGTGAAAACATTAAAAGGAATCGGAACCGTGGAGGATTTCGGCACCACGGTGGATTTGGATGTGGATGCCTTTATCCCGCCGTCTTATATTGTCAATGAATTCCAAAAGCTGGATATTTACAAACGGATTGCAGGTATCGAGAACCAAGGGGAAAGCGAGGACATGAAGGAGGAACTGCTGGACCGCTTCGGGGAAATCCCGAAATCCGTGGATAATCTGCTGCGTATTTCCTTAATCCGCGTGCAGGCGCACAGACTGTACATGTCGGAGGTAAAGGGGAAAAACGGGGAAATCCGTTTCCTGATGAATGCCAATGCCGGAATCAGGGCACAGGAGATTCCGGCGCTGCTGAAAAAGTACCCGAAACTGTCTTTTAATGCCAAAGGTTCGCCCCTGTTCCTGCTCCGCTGCCCCAAATGCGGCATGGTGGAACGGGATGCGGAAAACCTGCTCGCCCTGACGGAAGAATTGCTGGGAGTCATGGAGGAAATTTTATTATAAATTTTTTCCGCGGAAAATGAACCGGCGGACCTTTTGCGTGCTCTTATAGTCAGATAGCTATCGGAAGGAATGGGAGGTAAGGGACAGCCGTGGAAGAAACGAAACTGGTACAATTGCTGCGTAACGGCGAAAAAGCCGCTTTTGACGCCTTGTACGAAAAATATAAAAACACACTTCTGCGTATGGCATATTTGGTCAGCGGGCAGATGGACGATGCCGAGGATATCGTACAGGAAACGTTTGTGAAATGTTATCTGCATATCGGTGAACTGAAAAAGGACGAAGGATTCCGCCCGTGGCTTTTCCAGATTTTATACCGGACGGCATACCGGCAGGTAAAGAAAAGCAGGCGTGAAATGCCCGGTGAAGACGTTGCCATACAGGCAGATGCGGCGGACGGGACCACTTCTCTTGACCGGATCATAAGGACGGAAGAAGAAGATATGGTGAAACGTGCAGTACAGGCGCTGGATTTCAAGCACCGGACGGTAGTGGTCATGTTTTATTATAATGAAATGACCACGAAAGAGATTGCAAAAGTGCTCGGCTGTACGGAGGGAACGGTAAAATCCAGGTTGTTTGCGGCACGGGGGAAGCTGAGGAAGTATTTGGATGCGGCGCAAACCGGGGAAGCGGCAGCCGGGGCAAACGGAAAGAAAGTATTCGGAAAAGAAGTATCCGGAAAAAAGGGAGGTGGAGAAGTTGAAAGAACGCGTGAACTTTATTTCTTGTGAAAAATGGGACAGAACGGACGGAAATGTGAAGAATCTTCTGCACGGCATGGGGGAACGCATCGAAGCCTCCGAAGAGTTGAAAAAAAGGATTGACAGCCGGATTCTGGAATTGGACAGGAAAACGGAGACAGAAAAGGAGGAACGCAGTATGGGACGTTTTAGTATGAAAAAGGTAGCAGCCGGGGTGGCGGCAGCATGTCTGCTGGTGGGAACCGTATGTATCGCAGGGAGCGGGATTAAGAGTATCAGCGGTTCCAGTTCCACAATTCCTGACTATAAGGAATTTGCGGATTTGCCAAAGGCGGAAGCCGAAGCGGGATTTGGAGCAGATGCGGTGGAGACATTTTGTAATGGTTTTATGCTGGAAGGAATACGGATTGGTGAAGTGGCGGTACAGAATGAAGCCGGACAGGAAACAGGAAGGGAGAAGGATATCCGGCTGAATTACGTAAAAGGCGGGGATTCCGTTTCCCTCCATGTCAGAAAACTGTTCCCCGGAGAATCCGAAGAAGAACTGTTTGGCGGAAACAGGTACGGACGGAAGGCGCAGGCCGGCGATGTGACCATTTACTACAACAGGTTTACCCAAAAATCGGTACCTGATGATTATGAATTGACGGAGGAAGACAAGGCAGGCATGGAAAACGGTACCCTGAACGTGGGATACGGTACTTCGGAAATCGAAATTGACCAGTTTTCCAGTGTGATCTGGGTGAAAGACGGAAAACGGTACGAAATCAGCGGCTTTAACCTTTCGGTGGATGCGGATGGGCTGTTCGGCATGGCACAGGAAGTCGTGGAAAGTAAAAATTAATCTTGTGTGTTTTGTTAAGCGTATGGAACGTGGACGGGATACGGACCATACGCTTTTTTTGTATGCAATTTTTGCCATAAGTATATTAAAAAAAATTACAAAAAATATTTGACATGTGATATGATTGGAAAAGTAATTGATTCGGTTTATGGCGGGAGAAGCAATAATGCGTGCAAATATTTCTAAAATAAAAAATGTGTGGTTCTTTTTAAGCCTGTTCGCCCTTTTTGCCCTGACAGCTTACGGCATTTGGCGTGACAGGGGGACATGGGGGGACGGAAACACGTTCTTTTTACGGTACCGGCAGGACGGTGCCGTGCAGCAGGTGAAAGGGTTTTCTTCGGATGGCATACTCTATTTCTGCCTGCCGTCCTATATGGAACTGGAGGACGTGACCGTGGAACTGCCGCGGGCAGGGAAACTGGAGACGGATGGGGAAGCCTTGACGTTCGGAGACGGGGACGGTTTAAAAGGGATTGCTTTAAACACGGAGTACCGGATGCATGTGGAAAACAGGGACGGGAAAGGAGAGCCTTTTTCCGTGGTGTTTATGCAGGGTTCCGGCATTCCGGCGGTTTGGCTGGATACGGCTTCCGGCGGTATGGAATATATCCTTGCCAAGAAAGGCAATTCCGAAGGCGGCTATATGCAGGTGGTGGACGCGGAAGGCAGGACGGACTGCATGGTGAAAGTGGACGGCGTATCCGGCAGGGGAAATACGGCATGGGATGCGGTGAAGAAATCCTTTATGGTAAAATTGGACGACGCGGAGGATGTGCTGGGAATGGGGGCGGAAAAAACATGGGTGCTAAATGCCAATTATTATGACGGTGCATATGT
The DNA here is from genome assembly GCA_910587275.1 of uncultured Kineothrix sp. Taxonomy (GTDB): domain Bacteria; phylum Bacillota; class Clostridia; order Lachnospirales; family Lachnospiraceae; genus Kineothrix. Next base: position 27,331 of record CAJUMD010000006.1, on the reverse strand, counting down.
CAGGAACCAAATCGGGTTAGAGATGGCGGCGGCAGGGGGAATTGCTTTTGTTCCCGAAGCACGGTTTGTGGATTTGTATATCAACGGGGAATATATGGGGCTGTACCAACTGATGGAAAAACTGAAAGTGGGGAAGAACCGTGTGGATATCGGTGACAATTATTTTTTGGAAGTGGATTACAGGGAGCGGGCCGCAGCGGAAGAAGACTATATCATGCTTTCCAACGAACAACCCATCGTGATTCATGCACCGGCAAAGGACAGGGACGTGGACGGGGTGCGCCGCTTTTTTGACGCATTCAGCAGGAAGATGGAGGAGGGGGAGATTCCGGTAGCAAACATGGATATGGAATCTTTTGCCCGGATGTTTGTGATGGAGGATATTTTACAGGATATGGATTTTGGTTATACCAGCCATTATATGTATTTGGATTTGGAGAAGGAAATACTGTATGACGGACCGGTTTGGGATTTGGACAATACCATGGGACGTGGAAATAAGAAGGAGGCGGAGCCGCTTTTTGTGACGGACTATGATTTGGTTTACAATAACATGAGCCGTTGGTACCGCAGGCTGTGCGGGCAGGAAGATTTCTGCCGTCTGGCAGCAGGGGAATACCGGGAGAAATTCCGTCCGGCGTTAAAACGGCTGGCGGAGGGCGGCGTCAGGGAACGGGTGCGGGAGATTGAAGCGTCCATTGCCATGGATGCCAGGCGGTTTACGGGTTCCAGGAGTTTGTTCATGGGGGATGCTTCCCTGGAGGAACATGTGGTGTATCTGGAAAATTATCTGAAGGACAAGCTGGCGGTCATGGATGCCGATTACGGCGAAGATATGTGGAAAAACGTGCAGGGAACGGCACTTCCCGCACTGGAGCGGCAGGAATCCGCTTTCGAGGAAGAGGAAGGAACGGGGAACAGCGGAATGGAAAGCGGCGGGGCGGAAACGGGTTGGCTGGCTGTTTTGGTGAAGTACCGTTTTCCGGTGATATTGCTTGTCATGGGTATCGGCGGTGTGATATTATGGTATCAGTGCAGGGACGGGTATCGGAGGAACGGTTTCTAGGGCATGTTTGGAAATTGCAGGAATGGATTTTCAAATACACTCTAAGGATTAACAGGCAGAGGGACAGCAGACATATGGATGGGGACGGCAGGAAGAAGACGACGCGGACCGGAGGGATACATTACCGGCATGAATTGAAATTTCTCTGTACGCAGTTGCAGATGGAACTGCTGGAGGATCAGTTGGGATGCCTGATGGAAAAGGACAGGCATGTGGGCGCTTCCGGTTTTTATACGGTACGCAGTCTCTATTTTGACGATTACGGAAATGGCGCCATGAAGCAGAAAGAGGACGGGCTGGACGAACGGAAGAAATACAGGGTCCGTTCTTATCTCCGGGGAGGGGATGAAGCATTCCATTTGGAAATCAAGCACCGGGCGGGGGACAGGATTTGGAAGGAATCCTGTTTGCTGACGCGGGAAGAAGTAAGTCTTGTGTTAAACGGCGTTTTTTTGGAGTATGGCAAGAATGGAACAGGCAGTCCGGTGCAGGAGAGCGTACGCAACCGGTTTGAGACAGCGCGGGAAACCCTACTGCTAAAGCCGGCGGTTATTGTGGAATACGACCGCGTTCCGTATGTTTACCCCGAAGGAAACGTACGCATTACTTTGGACCGGAATATCTGCGGTTCGTCGGAAACGCATAAATTTATGGAAAAGGAACTGACGGCGGTTCCGGTGTTGGAAAGGGGACGCCACCTTTTGGAAGTCAAGTACGACGAATACCTTCCGGATGTGCTCCGTATGGCGCTGCAGGTGGTCAGTCTTGACCGAGTATCGTTTTCCAAATATTACCTCTGCCGTATGGCAGAGGAACCGCTGAAAATGCTGGTGGAATAAGGGCGGGATAAGACCGGGACGGAGGAATGGAAGACAGAAATGGATAAAGGAGCGAAAGAATGAATTTCGGTGATATTTTCAACAAAGCGTTTGTGGAAGGATTTGCCAATGCGGATTTGGGATTTATGGAGATGGCGTTGGTGTTTGGATTGTCGGTGGCGCTGGGAAGCTATATTTTCCTTGTATACCGTTTTGCGTGCCGCCAGGCGCTTTATTCCAAACAATTTAACGTTTCCCTGGCGGTGCTTCCGGTCATAGTGGCTGCCATCATACTGGCAGTGCAGTCCAGTGTGGTTATTTCTTTGGGTATGGTGGGTGCGTTATCCATCGTCCGGTTCCGGACGGCGGTGAAAGACCCCATGGATCTTGTGTTCCTGTTTTGGTCCATCAGTGCAGGCATTATCTGCGGCGCAGGGCTGGGGGAAATGGCAGTAGTGGCATCTTTGGCTGTAACCGTCATGGTGCTTTTCTTCGACCGGATACAGGTGGTGAGGGCGCCGATGCTGCTGGTACTGAATTTGGCGGATTTGGATACGGAGGAAGGTGTCTTAAAGGAAGTGGGGACGTATTGCAGGTACAGTAAGGTAAAGTCGCGGAACCTGACAAAAGACCGTCTGCACATGATTGTGGAACTGCGGACGGATAAGGGACGGGAACTGTTAAAAGCGCTGGAAAAAAAGGAAGGCATATTATCCGTAACGCTGATGGAGCATGACGGTGAGGCGGTATGCTGACGGGTTTGGGACATCCGGGGAGAACGGAAATCGGCAGAACGGAAATTGGCATAAGGAGAAGAAAGGACACCGTATCGGTTTATGAATGACAAGGATATTTACGATTGGGGCAGGGAAATCGGAGAAGGAATCAATAAATTCGTCAATTCCGGGGAAATAAAGGAGCTGCAGGAGAATATACAGGCAACGGTGGAAAATGCCATGGAAGAAGTGCGCCGTTCCGTGCAGGATGCGGCGGATTATGTCGGGAAAGCAGGACAAAAGGCAGTAAACAAAATGGATAGCGCATGGAATACGGGAACAAAAGACAGGGCGGCAGGAGTCCAAACATATCCCCAAAAAGAAAAACGGCATCTTCCCGTGGTGAAAAGACCGGAAGGCAGGGTTTCGGGTATCCTTATGGAAGTGTTCGGCACCTTTGGCGCGGTGATAGGGTGGACGGCATCCGCCATGGGTATCCTGTTGGAATGGCTCAGCGTAAAAGTGGCGGGCATGGGAATCGGGACATGGATGTTCGCCGGATTTGCCGGCTTTGCGGGAATCTGTACGGCGGCTGCCCTGGTGGGAGGCATGTGGAGGCGGCGTGCCGGGCGGTTCCGGAAATATGTAAGGACCATGGGAGAGCAGGATTTTTACCAATTGGACGGGCTGGCGCAGGCTGTCAGGAGAAAAGAAGCGTTTGTCCGGAAGGATTTAAAGGAGATGATAGGCAGGGGATGGTTTCTGGAAGGACATTTGGACGAGCAGGAAACCTGTTTTATGCTGACGGACGAAGCCTACCGGATGTATATGGATGCACAGGAGCAGTTAAGGCTGCGCAGGGAGGAGGAAGAACGGCTGGCAGCGCAGCGTGAGATGCTGGAACGCGATCCGGTGCAGCGGCAGTTGCGGCAGACCGTGGAGGAAGGGAACGAATACATACGCCGTATACGGGATATCAACGGCGCCATTGCGGAGTCACGGATTTCCGGTAAACTCGAACGGCTGGAAAACATATGCGGACGGATTTTCGGGCATATTGGGGAGAAACCGGAGAAACTGCCGGATATCCGCAGGTTTATGAGCTATTACCTTCCAACCACGTTAAAACTGTTGGAACGGTACCGGGAATTCCATGAGCAGCCGTTACAGGGGGAAAACATCACTGTGGCGAAAACCGAAATTGAAGGTATGCTGGACGATATCAACAGGGCGTTTGAGAAAATGTTTGACCGGTTGTTTGAAGAAGAAGCGTTGGATGTTTCCACGGATATCTCCGTGCTTTCCACCATGCTGGCGCAGGAGGGGCTTTTGGAAGACGGGTTAAGAGTCAAAGACCCGGCTTTAAACAGTGCCTCCGCTCATTGCCCGCAGGAATAGCCGGATATAGACGGAATAGCCGGAATAAAAATTACGGGATAAAAAAGAACGGAATGGCAACCAGGAAAGGAGCTGGAAAAAATGGAAGAAAACAAAACCGATATGCCGACATTGACCTTAAACCCGTTTGCAGAAATGCAAAAAGAGCCGCAGGCTCCGGCAGTCCCCGGGGCTGCGCAGGCGGGTGAGGATGCCCTGGCGGAAGCAAAGGAAGAACCTGTTTTTGACGACAGTACCCTTACGCAGGAGGAACGGAAGATGGTGGAGGATTTTGCGGGGCAGATTGACCTTCGCAATTCCACGGTTATTTTGCAGTATGGCGCAGGGGCGCAGAAAAAAATTGCGGATTTTTCCGAAACGGCTCTTGCCAATGTGCGGACCAAGGATTTGGGGGAAATCGGTGAACTGCTGTCGGGTGTGGTGTCCGAGCTTAGGAAGTTTGACGAGGAAGAAGACAAGGGGCTTTTCGGCATCTTTAAAAGGAGCGGAAATAAAATTGAAGCCATGAAAAGCAAGTATGACAAGGCGGAAGTGAACATAAGCAAAATCTGCGGAGTGCTGGAGGAGCACCAAATCCAGCTTTTGAAAGATACCGCCATGCTGGATAAGATGTATGACCTGAATAAGAATTATTACAAGGAACTGTCCATGTATATTCTTGCGGGAAAGAAGAAACTGGACAAGGCAAAGAAAGACGAACTTCCGGTTCTGATGGAAAAGGCGCGCACCGGCGGTCTGCCGGAGGACGCGCAGGCGGTGAACGACTTTGTGGCGCTGTGCGACCGTTTTGAAAAGAAAATCCACGATTTGGAACTGACCAGGATGGTATCCATCCAAATGGCGCCGCAAATCCGGCTGATACAGGGCAACGATACCATTATGGCGGAAAAAATACAGTCCACGCTGGTGAATACCATACCGCTTTGGAAAAGCCAGATGGTGCTTGCGCTTGGGGTAAGCCATTCCGCACAGGCATCGCAGGCACAGCGGGAAGTGACGGACATGACCAACGAACTGTTAAAGAAAAACGCGGCTGTGTTAAAACTGGCAACAGTGGAAACGGCAAAGGAAGCGGAGCGCAGCATTGTGGACATCGAGACGCTCAAGCAGACAAACGAATCGCTGATTTCCACGCTGGACGAAGTGGTGCGGATACAGGAAGAAGGGCGGCAGAAGCGGAAGGAGGCGGAAGTGGAGCTGCGCCGTATAGAGGGCGAGCTGCGGGACAGGCTATTACAGATGAGGGCATAAATGGAGTAACCGTGTTCATAAAAAATTAAATCTTAATATTTTCTAAAAGCTGTGTAACCCGTTTTGGTTTTGCGTTATCATAGAACTGTCCGGCTGTCATGCAGCCGGGGGCTTACAGGAAACGGTAATCATGATATACGCGGGAGAAAGAGATAGATGGGGACACGGGATTTGGAATGGATTGATGTTGGGGACGGCACCGGAGGACGGGCTGCGCAGGGACAGGGAGGCGGAAGAAAACCGTCGGCAGAAAGGAGAGAGTTCCGAAGGGCGGAAAAGCGTCTGCAGGAGCAGCGGGGAACCAAAAAAAGAACAGGGATTGAAGTGATAGGGATATATGCCCGGCAGGAGTTTCCCGAAAATTCCAGGGAAAGCCGTAAAATGAGGCTCCAGGTGGAGGAAATACGCCAGGGAAAATGGGTAAGCGAAACAAGGAGGGATGCATTGTCCGGGGAAGACCGCCAAAGAGGGTCTGCGGGCAGGAGAAAGCAGGCAGGAACGCCGGATGGGCAGATGGTGTGGCAGGAATCGAATGCCCCGGAAGAAGAATGGGAAGAAGACCTGGAAGGCGAATGGGAGGAAGCCCCGGAAGAAGAATGGGAAGAAGACCCGGAAGGCGAATGGGAGGAAGCCCCGGAAGAAGAATGGGAAGAAGACCCGGAAAGCGGATGGGAAGAAGCCGGACGTGAGCGGCAAAGAAAGCGACAGCAAATAAGGCAGCAGCAAAACGGGCAGCAGCATAAAGCACCGGGAAAAAAGGAGCAGCCGAAACGGGAACAACAGCAAAAAAAGCGCAGACGTGCACGGAATACCAAAAGGATGCTTATGATTACTTCTTTTTTTGCAGTAGTCAGCATTGTACTCGGTGCAGCCCTGGCAGCAGGATATATTTACCAGGAATTAGAAGCAGGAAAAAGCGGCGGGGAAGTACCGGCTGCAAACGTACAGACGGTGGAGGAGACTCCCATACCGCAGGATATCCGTGAGTGGGCGCCGTTTTATGCTGCCAGCCTGGAACGGCCGGAACTGGCGGTGGACCTGCTTACCGTAAACGAATATTCCAGGCCGGGGGAAGCGCTTCCGGAGGTAAAGAATATTTTTATCCATTATACAGCGAATGCGGGAACAACGGCGGAACAGAACAAAAGCTATTTCCAGTCGCTGGCGGAAACCCATGAGCGGTCTGCCAGTGCGCACTTTATCATTGGGTTTGACGGGGTAATCGTACAGTGTATTCCCACGGCGGAAATTGCGTATGCGGTGAAAGAGCGGAATTACGATTCCATTTCCATTGAATGCTGTTTCTTGGATGAAAGCGGGAAATTTACGCAGGAAACGTATGACAAACTGATTGAGCTGACGGCGTGGCTTCTGCATAAATTTGAGCTGGAGCCGGAAGATGTGCTGCGGCATTATGATGAAGGGGGAAAAATCTGCCCGAAATATTATGTGGAGCATGAGGAGGCATGGCAGCAGTTTTTGCGGGATTTGGAGCGGTACATGGAACGTGTGGCGGCGGATGCGGTCAGAAGCGGGCAGTAACTTCCGGGACAGCGTGTGGCTGCCGGGACAGGGAGTAACGGGGTCCCGGGCGTTATGGTATGCTTAAAGACGGGGAATGGATGGGAAAGGAGCAGGTGGAAAAATAAAATGGTAAAATGGTTTATATTTGGAAAACCGCTTCATACAGGGGCGGTGACGGCAGTAGACGTAAAGGAATCGGACCGGGAGTTGTTAAAAAATTATTTGGAATGGGAGGAAACGGACGGCGGGCTGTGTTTTTCCTGCCGGATGAAAAAGAAGGATGCCGTGTACGGGCTGGGGGAAAATGTGCGCGGAATCAACAAGAGGGGCTGGATTTATGAGAGCAACTGCAGTGACGACCCGTTCCACCGGGAGGACAAACGGTCGCTGTACGGCGCCCATAATTTTATCATTCTGGCAGGAGAGGATAGGCAGTTTGGTTTGTTTATCGACCATGCGGGGAAACTGGTGTTTGATATCGGATATACGGAAACGGACCGGTTAGCGGTGACGGCGCCGGACCGGGATGTGAGTCTTTACGTGTTGGAGGGGGAATCCCTGACGGATATCGTGGGCGGACTGCGCAGACTGACGGGACGCAGTTATATTCCGCCGAAGTGGGCATTCGGGTACGGGCAGAGCCGTTGGAGTTATATGACGGCGGATGAGGTACGCCGGGTGGCGAAGGAACACCGTGAACGGGGAATTCCGTTGGACAGCATTTACCTGGACATTGATTATATGGAGCGGTATAAGGATTTTACCGTAAATGGGGATAGTTTTCCCGGATTCGGGAAATTTGTGGAGGAAATGCGCGGGCAGGGAATCCATTTGGTACCGATTATCGATGCGGGCGTGAAGATTGAGGAAGGCTATGATGTTTATGAGGAAGGCGTGGCAGGGAATTATTTCTGTAAAACGCAGGACGGAAGGAATTTTACGGCAGGCGTTTGGCCCGGCAGGGTGCATTTCCCGGATATGTTAAAGGAGGAAGCGCGCAAGTGGTTTGGCGGGAAATATAAGGTGCTGCTGGATGAGGGAATCGAAGGCTTTTGGAACGATATGAACGAACCGGCGATTTTTTACTCTGAGGAGCATTTGCAGGAAGTGTGGGAACAGATGGAGGATTACCGGGGGAAAAACCTGGACATCAACAGTTTTTTTGCCTTAAAGGACCTGATTACGGGAATCAGCAACAACGAAGGGGATTACCAAAGGTTTTACCATGAATATGAAGGGGAAACAATAAGGCATGATAAGGTGCATAACCTGTTCGGTTTTTATATGACGAGGGCGGCAGGGGAGGCTTTTGACAGGCTGTGTCCCGATAAACGCATTCTGATGTATTCCCGTTCCTCTTATATCGGTATGCACCGTTACGGGGGAATCTGGATGGGGGATAACCTGTCATGGTGGAGCCATATCCTGCTGAATATCCGTATGCTTCCGTCCTTAAACATGTGCGGTTTCCTGTATACGGGAGCGGATTTGGGCGGTTTCGGTGCGGACGTGACGGAGGATATGCTGCTGCGCTGGCTGGAATTCGGCATTTTTACGCCGCTTATGCGCAATCATTCCGCGATGGGGACGAGAAGACAGGAGGTGTACCGGTTCGGGGATACGGAGGCATTCCGGCGTATCATCGGACTGCGCTACGGCCTTCTTCCCTATATTTACAGTGAGTACATGAAAGCGGCGCTGGGGGATAACATGTATGCGAAACCGCTTTCGTTCCTCTATCCGGGGGATGAAAGGGCGAAAGAAGTGGAAGACCAGTTGATGATTGGCGAAAGCATTATGGTGGCTCCGGTGTATGAGCAAAATAAGACCGGCAGATATGTGTATCTGCCCGAGACAATGAAAATGATACGCTTCCGTTCCCTGACGGACAGGGAGGAACAGGTGCTTCCCGCAGGCGACCATTATGTCAAAATACCGCTGGATGAAGTGGTGGTATTCCTGCGTCCCGACCATATCCTTCCGATTGCGGAAAAGGGCGGGCAGAATGTGGAGGAAGTGGATTTTGAGAATCTGACGTTGCTGCATTTTACGCAGACACAAAGTGAATACGAATATTACCATGACGACGGGTACACGAAAGATTATGACAATCCGGCGCACCGGACCATGCTGCGGGCGGGGTGCTAGAGCATGGAAACGGAAGCAGGTACAGGAATAAAAAAGGAGATGGGAAGGAACATGGAAGTACTTTTTGTGGAATACCCCAAATGTTCGACCTGCCAAAAGGCGCGTAAGTGGCTGGAAGAAAACGGCATCGCTTATACCGGCAGGCATATCAGGGAAGACAACCCAGGGGCGGAAGAACTGAAACAGTGGCATGAAAAGAGCGGGCTTGACATCAAACGCTTTTTCAATACAAGCGGAATACTATATAAGGAAATGCAGTTAAAGGAGAAACTCCCATCCATGACGTTGGAAGAAAAATATATGCTGCTTGCCACGGACGGTATGCTGGTGAAACGTCCGTTGGCAGTGACGCAGGATAGGGTGCTGGTGGGATTTAAGGAACAGGAATGGGAAGAAGCGTTGAAACAGGGCTGAAGGAAGAAAGCTGACAAAGAACGGGAAACCGCCGACAAAGGGTAAACGGAACCGGGACTGGAGGGTATGGATTTGGCATCCAAAAAGAAACAGGAGCTGCAGCTGCGTTTTTACGAAGTGCCGCAAGGGGAACTGGTACTGCCTCTGATTGGTCCGAGCTGGATACGGGATTACGGACATGATACACCGTATTTCCATTTTCACAACTTAATGGAAATCGGGTACTGCATCGATGGGGAAGGCACGGTAACACTGGACGGGAAGGATATTCCTTATGAGACCGGCATGTTGACGGTGATCCCGAGGAATTATCCCCATACGACCATAAGTAAGGAGGATACCAAGAGTTACTGGGAATATATCTTTTTCGACCCGGAGATGGTATTAAATGATATTTACCCGACAAGAAGGATGTTTGTGAAGAAGATAGAAAAGCTGGTGAATACCGCCGGGCGCTGCTATGCAAAAGGGGAAAATGAAGAACTGGTGGGTATCGTCCGCATCGTTATGGAGGAATGCCGCCACAGGAAACGGTATGCGGGAGAGTGCATCAGGGGACTGATGCATTCCCTTTTAATGGCGCTTGCCCGTCAGGAGGATGTGCCGGATACGGCGGGAGACAAGGAAACGGAACACTTTCCCCAGCGGGGCGGAATATACCATATTTCCGGTGCACTGGAGTATATCAGCAAGCGTTACATGGAAAACATAAAGCTGGAAACTTTGGCAGACTGCTGTAATCTGAGCGAAACCCATTTCCGCCGCCTGTTCGTGGAATATATGAACATGACCCCGGTGGAGTACATTAACCTGACGCGGGTGCAGCAGGCATGTGAGATGATGCAGAAAACCCATTATTCCATGGAAGAACTGGCGGTGAAAGTGGGATATACGACAGTTTCCACCTTTAACCGGAATTTTAAGAAGATTATCGGAACGTCCCCTTACCAGTATAAAAAGAACAGCGGAAACTATCAGGGAAAAATGCTGAACCTAAACGTAACGGCAAGAAAAGGCTGGTAGCAGTTTGTATATATTTTTCCGGACAATTCACAGAAAAGAGCATTTTCAGTCACTTAGATGGTCGAAAATGCTCTTTTTATGATTGGATATGAAAACATATCTCATAAAAAAATTGATATAATGCACACATGGACGTGTGAAAAAACGGAAAAAATGTACATTTTACACAATTTGCCTGATTATGTAAATTTAGGCAGACGGTTTCCGTTTATGCCATGTGTTCCAATTATAAGACAGGGAGGAAAAGAACATGAAAAAGAAACTTTTGTCACTTTTACTGACAGGTACCATGGTTGCTGCCATGCTGGCAGGATGCGGCGGATCCGGCAACGACAGCGCTGCAACGAACGCACCTGCCGATACGGGAGCGGAATCCACGGATAACACGGCAGCTTCTGCGGACAATGCGGCGGCATCCACGGACAACGCAGCGGCAGGAGGGGATGAAACCCTGACCGTATGGTGCTGGGATCCGGCATTCAACTTAAATGCCATGTATGAAGCGGAGAAGGTTTACCAGAAAGATCACCCGAATTTCAAACTCAACGTTGTGGAAACCCCTTGGGAGGACATCCAAACGAAGATAACGACGGCGGCTACCTCCAATGATTTGAGTACCCTGCCGGATATCTTACTGATGCAGGATAATGCATTCCAGAAAAACGTTATCAGTTTCCCCAGTGCATTTTTGGATATCACGGGAAGCGGTGTGGATTATTCCTCGTTTGCAGCAGGTAAAACCGCATATTCCGTAGTGGGCGGCAAGAACTACGGGGTTCCTTTTGATAACGGCGCCGTAGTCGGATGCTACCGTACCGATATGCTGGAGCAGGCGGGACTGACCGTAGCGGATTTTACGGATATCACATGGGATCAATACATTGAAAACGGTAAAAAGGTGCTGGAAGCAACCGGCAAGCCCCTCATCTCCATGCAGGCAGGCGAGTGTGACCTGATTATGATGATGATGCAGTCCGCAGGATCTTCTTTGTTTAACGAAGACGGTACCGCAAACATCGTGAACAATGATACTTTGAAAATCGTTATGGAAACCTATAAGGCTTTGAAAGATTCGGGCGTACTGGTGGAAGTAAACAGTTGGGATGAATACGTAGGCTCTTTCGTAAGCGGCGACGTGGCAGGCACTATCAATGGATGCTGGATCATGGCTTCCATTCAGACGGCTGCGGACCAGTCCGGGAAATGGGCGATTACCAATATGCCCAGCCTGGTAGGTGCATCCGGCGCTACCAACTACTCCAACAACGGCGGTTCTTCCTGGGCAGTAACTGCAAACTGCAAGAATACGGATCTCGCTTTTGATTTCCTTAAGAGCACATTTGCAGGCAGCACGGAATTATATGACAACATCCTTCCCAGCGGCGCACTGGCAACATGGGCTCCGGCAGGTGATTCCGATGCTTACGGGATTCCCAATGAGTTCTTTGGCGGCGATGCAGTATCCGCTAAGATTGTGGAATTTTCCACGAAAGTGCCTTCCAATATTACGGGCGTTTACTACTACGAAGCACGTGACGCCGTAGCGACGGCAATTACGAATTACATCAGCGGTTCCGACATTGCAACGGAATTGAACACGGCGGAAAGTACCGTAAACTTCAATATGGGCAAGTAAGCGGGGAAATACGGACAAAGGCTGAAAATGAAATAGAATGAAGCAATAAAGCATTTCTGACACAGGGGGAATGGTTTTCACAGACTGTTCCCCTTTTATAAAAGGCGGAAAAGGAGGGGGTTCCCTGTGAGCAAGCCATCGAAAAAAATGACACTGAGTAAGAAACACAACCTGACCGGATGGGCGTTTTTGGCGCCGGGCGCGCTTTTGATTCTTTTCATGAGTTTTGTGCCCATGTTCAGGGCATTGCTGTTATCTTTTAAATCCGGTGTGGGCGCTGCCATGGAATGGTGCGGCGCAATGAATTACATTAGGATGTTTGAGGATGCGGTATTTATCCAGTCTATTAAGAATACATTTTTCTACCTGATTATCCAGGTGCCGCTCATGCTGATTTTTGCATTGATTTTGGCATCTATCCTAAACAACAAGCATCTTAGGTTTAAAGGGATATTCCGTACCATGATTTTCCTTCCCTGCGCTACCTCTTTGGTAGCATATGCGGTTATTTTCCGTTCTTTGTTTGCCAATAACGGCATTATTAATTTAGTATTGGTGAATTTGGGGATACTGGACCAGCCGTATTCTTTCCTGACCCATACCTGGAGTGCGAGAATTGTCATTGTTATAGCGCTTCTTTGGCGGTGGACGGGATACAATATGGTATTTTATTTATCGGGACTGCAGAACATTGAATATTCCGTTTACGAGGCGGCAAAAATCGACGGTGCTTCCGCAGTACAGACTTTTTTCAGGATTACGGTGCCGCTGTTAAAACCTACGATTCTGCTGACGGCGATTATGTCTACCAACGGTACGCTGCAGTTGTTCGATGAATCGGTGAACCTGACGGACGGCGGACCTGCCAACGCATCCATTACGATGTCGCATTACATATACAATATGTCCTTTAAATATGTGCCGAACTTCGGGTATGCGGCGGCAATGTCCTTCCTGATTTTGATATTGGTTGCCATTTTGGCATTCCTGCAGATGAAAGTAGGTGATAAGCGTGACTAAGGGTAAAAAATTTGGCATGTACCTGTTTTTGTGCATCGTATCCTTTATATCGGTGTTCCCGTTATATTGGATGGTCTGTGCGGCTACGAATACAAGCGCTGAGGTAGTCAGCGGACGGTTGATTCCGGGAACCTATTTTATCGAGAACTTTAAGAATCTGATGGCGAACCAAAACATCGGAAGGGCTTTGGGAAATTCCTTTAAGTATTCCATCATCCTGACCCTGATTTCGCTGGTGGTAAGCTCCCTTGCGGGTTACGGGTTTGAGATTTACCATGATAAGGCAAAAGATACGGTGATGAGTATTATCCTGCTGGCGATGATGGTTCCTTTCGTGGCGACCCTGATTCCGTTATTCCAAATGATTTCCACGGCAGGCTGGCTGAACACCACTATCGGGTTTATCCTTCCCACGGTTTCCACACCGTTCTTAATCATGATGTTCCGGCAGAGCGCGCGGTCGTTCCCCCATGACATTATGGAGGCGGCAAGAATTGACGGGCTTTCGGAGCTGAGGATATTCTTCCAAATGTTCATACCGACGATGCGCTCCACATATGCGGCGGCAATGACCATTACGTTTATGAATGCATGGAACAGTTACCTTTGGCCGAAGGTAATCATGACCAACAGCGACAGCCAGACGATGCCGATGGTAGTGGCGAACCTGACGCAGGGCTATGTGACGGATTACGGCATGTTGATGCTGGCGGTATTGATTTGTACACTTCCTACGGCGATTGTGTTCTTCTGTCTGCAAAATGCGTTTGCAGAGGGTATTACCGGAGCGGTGAAATAAGAAAAATATGAATGTATGTAAAAAGCGGGCTTTTGCCCGCTTTTTATTTTATGTACAGTCCCATACAGATAGCACAAATAATTAGTATAATCTGATAATAAATGGGAAAATTTTTAAAAAGGTATACTTTTTTGAATTTCTTTTTCCACAAAAAAATTTCGTCAAAACACCAAATAGTTCCTGTCTCTTTCTTGCTTTTTTGACAATATTGTAATATAATAAAAAAATTCCACAAAATATTAATTTATCTAAAAAAGTTATACATTTTTGGGGTGGTTGATTGGATAGGAAATTGTTTTGGATGGGGCGGACGGAAAAAGGGAAGTTTGCCGTGTTGTCCTTTTTACTGGCTGCTTTTCTGTGCTCCATTTTGTATTTTGACGAAAAATCGGAGCTTAAATTTTCCGTAGAAGCGGGATATTATGATACCCCGTTTTCTTTGGAGATAGAGGGGGCGGAGGGCTGCAGGATTTTTTATACTTTGGATGGGAGTGAACCGACGGTGGATTCCATTCCTTATGACGGGGCAATTTGGCTGGAGGATGCTTCGCTGCATGAAAACGTGTATTCCGCAAGAACGGATACGTCAACGGGATTTTACGGGGATCTGATTGGGATGTATGCGTCCGAGAATCCCGGGTACCGGGCTCCGGATGTTCCCGTGGATAAGTGTAATATCGTAAGGGCGGCGGCTTTTGACGGAGATGGAAATTGCGTGGATTCCGTGGAAGGGTCTTACTTTGTCGGGTTTGGCAAAAAGACGGGGTATGACGGGATGTGGACGGTCTCCCTGATTACGGAGCCGGAGAATCTGTTCGGATATGACAAGGGGATTTACGTGACGGGGCGGATTTTTGACGAATACCGGAAACTGCTTCCAAAGGAAGATACACCGTTTCGTAGCTGCTGGTGGTGGTGGGACGCCAATTACAGGAGCCGGGGAAGGGATTCCGAACGGCCGGCGCATGTGGAAATTTTTGATGCGGCAGGACAGCTTCTGCTGTCGGAAGACTGCGGAATCCGGATACAGGGACGCGGAAGCAGGGGAAAAACGCCAAAAAGCCTGAATGTGTATGCACGTGTGGAATATGCGGGAAGCGGGGAGTTCTCGGAGGATATTTTCGGTATGGGGGAAAGACCCCATAAGTTTGTGATTTTTTCCGGGGCGGACGACTCGGCATATAAAGTAAAGGATTATTTGGTGCACTCCATGGAGGCGGGGCTGGATTTCAGCACCATGTATTTTAAACCTGCGGTTTTATTTTTGGATGGGGAATATTGGGGCACCTATTACGTGACGGAAAGCTATAACGCGGATTATATCAGCGACCATTACGGCGTACCGCCGGATGAAGTCGTTATGGTAAAGGAAGATGCACTGGAGGAGGGCAGGGAGGAAGAAATTGGCTTATATCGTGAAATGAGGAAGTTTCTGTCGGAACATGACATGACACTGGAGGAAAATTTTAAAAAGGCACAGGATATGATTGATATGTGCAGTTATATCGATTATTATGCGGCGCAGATTTTCATCGGAAGGTACGGGGATTGGCCGGGAAAAAACGAGGGAGCATGGAGGTCGCGCAATATTGTGCAGGGAGACCGGTATGCGGACGGGCGTTGGCGCTGGATGCTGTTTGACGTCAATTCGGGAAGTTTGTCCATGGACAGGGTGGAAGCGGATACTTTAGCGGAAGTCCTTGCCGTGGACAGTGTGTTTGCCTCACTGTTTCAAAATGAAGATTTCCGGAAACAGTTTGCGGAACGTCTTCTTTATATTGCGGAGCAGGTATATGCGGAGGAAAAAGTGGACCGGTTTATAGATGATTATTTGGAGCAAATGTTGGAGCCGGTATGCTGTAACAACCGCCGGTTCCATGGGATGGAACTTCGGGCGGAAGCTGTGGAAAACGCGGAAAATATCCGTTTTTTCTTAAAACGCCGGTCGGAATATATGATTGGGGTCGCAGGAAATCTTTTGGGGGAAAACGGATAGAGCCATATGGGAAAGGATGGGCAGTGAAAGATGGAATACCGTCATGAACTGAAATTCCAAATGACACGGGCGGGACTTGAGAAAATCCGGTACCGGCTGGAGCCTTTTTTAAACTATGACGTGCACCAAAAAGGGAGTTTTTACACGGTGAGAAGTCTGTATTTTGATGATTTTTATGATTCCTGCCTGTGGGAAAACGAAATGGGCGTGGACAGGCGCGCGAAGTACAGGCTGCGTATTTATAACGGGAGTACGGCGCGGATTCATTTGGAAAAGAAAGTGAAAGTGCACGGAATGACAAAGAAGGAAAAAGAGGAAATACAGCCGGGAGAGTGTATGAATTTTCTTTCGGAAGACAGACCGCAGGTACAGGGCAGCTTGGCGGCGGAGCTGTCCTGCCTTATGCAGTTAAGGGGCATGAAGCCCGTGTGCCTTGTGGAATATGACAGGTGTGCCATGGTAGGCAGTGTGGGAAATGTCCGTATTACTTTTGATACGGATGTAAGGGGGTGCGGTCTGCCCGGATTGTTTTTGGAAAGGGATAAGGTTCCGTTCCTTCCGGTGATGCAGCAGGGAATGCATGTTTTGGAAGTGAAATATGATGAATTTCTGCCGGAATATCTTCTGCACGCTATGGATTTTGGCATGCTGCGGCGTCAGTCCGTTTCAAAATACGGCATGGTAAGAAATGGTCTGGCAAATGTTTTGCAATAAAAAATACACACAAAGGATGGGAAAAATGAATTACGGGGATATTATTAAAAAATCGGTTTTGGAGGGATTTTCTTACTCGGATTTTCCTACGGCGAAAATCATGGTGACATTGGGCATTACTTTCCTGCTTGCGGTTTATCTTTTCTTTATATACCGCATGGTGACAGGAAACACGTTTTATGACAGGGATTTTAACATAGCGGCGGCAATGGTTTCCGTGGTGACTGCAGGAATCGTCATCGCCATGCAGTCGAATTTCGTGATTTCCCTTGGTATGGTGGGGGCACTGTCTATTGTGCGGTTCCGTACTGCCATAAAGAACCCGAAAGACTTATTGTTTCTGTTTTGGTCTGTCGGAACGGGGGTTGTATGCGGCGCAGGGCTTTATGAGCTGGCAGTCATCCTTGCGGCTGCCGTTACACTTGGCATGTTTGCGCTGCAGCTTGTGCCGCTGACGGCAAGCCCCATGCTTTTAATCATTAAGATGGACGGCATTGCCCGTGAGGAAGCAGTCCTGTCTGTCATTAAAGGGGCGGCGAAACGGTACCGTGTGGATTCCAAGAGTATTACGGATGGGAGAGAAAACCTGATTGTGGAAATCCGTGCGAAAGAATACGGCAGTTTGGCGGATGATGTTTCAAAAGTGGAAGGCGTTCTCCATGTTACCCTGATGCGGCAGGAGGGGGAAATCAGAAACGGTAAATAAATGTAAGAAAAAACATGACAGGAATTCCTCGTTGCAAGGTATATTAATCCAATATTTCCACATACTAGTACTGTGTTATTTAAGAAGGAAGGCAGCACAATACGGTAATTTGCGAGTAGAAAATAAGTAAGGAAAAATAGAAAGGATATGGAGGAAGGATTAAAGTTATGAAAGCAACAGGAATTGTCAGGAGAATCGACGATTTGGGACGCATCGTCATACCGAAGGAAATCAGGAGGACACTGCGCATCAGGGAGAGTGATCCGTTAGAAATATTCACCGACAGGGAGGGGGAGATTATATTGAAGAAATATTCCCCCATCGGTGAAATGAGTACGTTTGCCAAGCAGTATGCGGAAAGCCTTGCACAGGTTTCCGGGCACACGGCGCTGATTACCGACAGGGACCAATTTATCGCGGTTTCGGGCGGTTACAAGAATATGATGGGAAAGGGATTGAGCAATGAGCTGGAGGACAAAATTAATAACCGTGAGACGGTAATGGCATCCAAAGGGGAGCGCAATTTTATTTCCATCTCCGACGGGAACGGGGAAGAATATGTGCATCAGGCCATCAGTCCCATTATCTGTGAGGGCGATGTCATCGGTTCCGTAATACTGGTGGAAAACGATGATAAGTTTAAAATGGGCGAAGTGGAGCAGAAGCTGGTTCTTTCCGCTGCGGGTTTTCTTGGCAGGCAGATGGAACAGTAGGAATTTTGGGCAGGGAAATTCCCGGAAAGGATAACCGAAGTGGTTGGCATCCGGGAATTTCCCTTTGTTATGCTATCCGGAATGGTTTTAGCGGGCGGATATTTTTCAAACGGTGTCCGCCTTATGACTGCCCCATCCGGTCTAACAGTTCGATTTTTATGTCATAGAGTTTCTTGGACAGGTCCACATATACTTTATGCGGGTTGACAAGACGCCTTGTTTCGTCCCAAAGGGTGTCCAGCTCTTTTTGGCAGTAGTCCCGGATGTCCATAACTTTCGGGGATTCGTAGCAGCATTTGCCGTTTTGGAAAACGGGTACCATGATTTCACGCATGGTATAACTGCCCCCAACCAGTTTTGTTTTTTTCCAGGGTTCTACCGGGTCAAAGAGCAGATGGGGTTCGTTTTCGTCAAAGGTTTCGTCCACGAGACAGATGAGGTCCGCCTTGATTTTGCCGGTTTCTTTTTCGTAAATGCGGTAAATGGTTTTGTTGCCGGGATTTGTGACCTTCTCCGTATTTTCGGAGAGTTTTATTTTCGGGATGAAATGGCCGTCTTTGTCCATGATGGCTGCCAGCTTGTACACGCCGCCGAATGCCGGGCAGTCTTTGGAGGTGATGAGGTTTGTGCCCACGCCCCATGAAGTAATGGCTGCCCCCTGTACTTTCAGGCTGTCAATGAGGAACTCGTCCAAATCGTTGGAAGCGGAAAT
Source organism: uncultured Kineothrix sp. (assembly GCA_910587275.1). GTDB lineage: Bacteria > Bacillota > Clostridia > Lachnospirales > Lachnospiraceae > Kineothrix. Next base: position 8,677 of record CAJUMD010000006.1, on the reverse strand, counting down.
GACGGCATCGGGAAAACCGGCGTCATCCAGCATTTTGCGCGCTTTTTTGGAAAGGTAAGCGAGGTCGCCGCTGTCTAAGCGGATACCATAGTAGGTGAGGGGTACGCCCGCTTCACGCATTTCCTGGAAGACGCGGATGGCGTTTGGAATGCCGGATTTTAACGTATCGTACGTATCCACCAACAGGATGCAGGCGGAAGGGTACATATCCGCATAGGTCTTAAAAGCGGTATACTCGTCGGGAAAGCTCATGATCCAACTATGGGCGTGGGTACCTTTGACCGGGATGTCATAGAGCTGTCCGCACAGGACGTTGGAGGTACCGATACATCCGCCGATGACGGCAGCCCTTGCGCCGTAGATGCCGGCATCCGGTCCCTGGGCACGCCGCAGGCCAAATTCCATGATTCCGTCACCGCGTGCCGCATAGCAGACCCGCGCTGCCTTGGTAGCAATCAGGCTTTGGTGGTTAAGGATATTTAAAATGGCGGTTTCCACAAGCTGTGCCTGCATGATGGGTGCAATTACTTTAACCAGGGGTTCCCTTGGAAAGATAACCGTTCCTTCCGGAATAGCGTAGATGTCGCCGGTAAATGTAAAGTCTTTTAAATAATCGAGGAAATCCTGGCTGAAGATGCCCAGGCTTGCCAGATAGCCGATGTCTTCCCCGGAAAAATGCAGCTCTTTAATATATTGGATGACCTGTTCCAGACCTGCGGCAATCGCATAACCGCCGCCCCCCGGATTGTTGCGGTAAAAAGCGTCAAAAATAACGGTTTCATTTTGGTCCTTGTGTTTGAAATAGCCCTGCATCATTGTCAGCTCGTACAAATCCGTGAGCAGGGTAAGGTTTTGTCTGTCCATGTTTTCTCTCCATTCTGCCGCATGGCGGTCTTTGGTCCGCGGAACGATTTCTGCGCCCGGCGGGGCGGTTAACTTCCGTAGGAATACTGCTATTACGTCTTCCACCTTATAATAAGGGAAATTTATACAGAAATCAATGTATTTTTTTGGTGAAATTCCCTTAAAAATAAGGTGTGCAAACCAATGGAAAAGTTGTATAATAAAGACACATAATGAAGATGGGATAGTTTTTGGAAAAACGGAGGTGATATACGTGCTGGAAAATAGGGGGATTCGGGGAGAAAGAATTTTTTTAGGGTCTGCTGCGGTGGCTTTTGCGGTATTTATGCAGTTTGGCATGAAGGCGCAGGCGGCGGAACTGCCGCAGGTATCATCTCAGGATACGTTTCTTATGCATCAGTCGGTATCGGATAATTCGGTATGGGATGTGATACCCGACGGCGGGGATGCGGACAGCGGACAGCCGGACAATGGAGGCACGGAGAACGGCGGGGATGTGCAGGAGCCGGACGGGGAGGATACGGAAGACCCCGTGGTGCCGGAGATACCGGATGTTTTGGCGGATCCGGCAGTGACCGTGGAACCGGAAGTGCCGGATGCCGTTCCGGAACCGGTCCAGGTGGTGGACAGTAACCAGTTACAGACTTTGAATTATACGGACGGTATTTTGACGGACTGGCAGCAGATTATGGACGGATTGCGTACGCTTTCCCCGGATGTATTAAGCAATGCGGATGCGGGCAGCAAATCTTTGGTGCTCCAACTGCAGAATGTTACGGACATACCGGCAGGAATCGGGGAATGTCTGTCAGCCGACGGTTCCGGTTATACGAAGTACCTCCACTGCAACATCGGGTACGGTGCATCACTGGTATTCAGCGGGGCTTCTGACAACAGCGGTTTTCAGGGAGTCAGCAATGCATCCGTAACCGTGGACAGCGAGAAGCGTGGGAAAAAGAGCATGGCGGTGACGGTAAGATTTGCTTCCCATGAGGACATGGGGACAGTGGCAAGCCTGCATGTGAATCTCCCCCAGTGTTCCAAAGGAACCAAGGTATCCGTATATGCAGAGACCGTAAGCATGGATGCGGACGGAAACGTAACGGTGGGTGAAAATGCCTGCATAGGAAACACGAAAGCGGACGAGAACGGAAACGTGGAAGTACTGATTCAATCCACGGCAAATTATATGTTTGTATATAAGGCTGCGAAAGAATAAAGAATGCCCCGTTCACCCACTTCATCCTTGACATGGCGTGCAAATGGGGATTATAATAACAGCATATTGAAGCAAAAACTATGACGAAGACAGTAGCCGTTTGCGGAAATCCCAAGCGAGCCGGTGGCGGTGTAAGACCGGTGTGAGTACGGAATGGTGAATATCACTTCCGAGTTGCGGACTGAACCTTTACCGTTTTCCTGTTTCCGTGTTTGGGATGGAGGGACGGGTGGGAATTAGGTTCCGACGGGATTCCTACGTTAAGGGAAATCATATAACCTGCAGGCAGTTGCCAAACGGCGGAATGTGTGCAGACGTATGAGTAAGTAACAGGTGGTATGCGGGTGTTTGACCCCGTCCTTTTACGGACGGGGTCTTTTTTTGCACATCGGCATCTAAGTGAAATTTGCCGGCAGAAGCTGACGGGTGCCAGGCGCGCGGGTAGGGGCGGAGGAATCTCCGATACCCGGCTGCACAGACCTTTGTATTAAGAAAGAAAGGATGAAAAGGATGTATCAGAAAGTATCTACCAATCTTAATTTCGTGGAACGCGAGAAACAGACGGAGCAGTTTTGGAAGGAACATGACATTTTCAGGAAAAGTATGGAAAACCGCAAGGAAGGTCCGACCTATACGTTTTATGACGGACCGCCTACCGCAAACGGGAAGCCGCATATCGGGCATGTGCTGACCCGTGTCATCAAGGATATGATTCCAAGGTACCGCACCATGAAAGGTTATATGGTGCCGAGGAAAGCAGGATGGGATACCCATGGTCTTCCTGTGGAATTGGAAGTGGAGCAGAAGCTGGGCCTGGACGGGAAGGAGCAGATTGAAGAATACGGTTTGGACCCGTTTATCCGCCAGTGTAAAGAAAGCGTGTGGAAATATAAGGGGATGTGGGAAGATTTTTCCGGTACGGTCGGTTTTTGGGCGGACATGGATGAACCGTATGTTACCTATCATGACGATTTTATCGAATCGGAATGGTGGGCATTAAAGCAGATTTGGGATAAAGGGCTGTTGTATAAGGGCTTTAAGATTGTACCCTATTGCCCGCGCTGCGGAACCCCCCTTTCCTCCCACGAGGTGGCGCAGGGATATAAGCAGGTGAAGGAACGTTCGGCAGTGGTACGTTTTAAGGTAGTGGGGGAAGATGCTTATTTCCTTGCGTGGACGACGACGCCGTGGACGCTTCCGTCCAATGTGGCGCTCTGTATGAATCCCGATGAGGATTACTGTAAGGTGAAAGCGGCGGACGGATATACGTATTACATGGCGCAGGCGCTGCTTGACCGCGTACTTGGGAAACTGGCGGAAGAAGGAACGCCGGCTTATGAGGTACTGCAGACTTATAAAGGAAAGGATTTGGAGAATAAGGAGTATGAGCCTTTGTTTGCATGTGCGGGCGAGGCGGCGGCAAAACAGGGGAAAAGGGCGCATTTTGTGACTTGTGACAGCTATGTTACCATGTCGGACGGTACCGGAATCGTCCATATCGCGCCGGCGTTCGGTGAGGACGATGCACAGGTGGGAAGAAGGTATGACCTGCCTTTTGTACAGTTCGTGAACGGGAAGGGCAATATGACGGAGGAAACGCCTTATGCCGGAAAGTTCGTAAAGGAGGCGGACCCCGATATTTTAAAAGATTTGGATAAGGAAGGAAAACTGTTTGACGCGCCGAAATTCGAGCATGACTATCCGTTCTGCTGGCGGTGTGATACCCCGTTGATTTATTATGCAAGGGAATCCTGGTTTATCAAAATGACGGCAGTCCGCGATGACCTGGTGCGTAATAATAAGACCGTGAATTGGATTCCGGAATCCATCGGCGAGGGACGTTTTGGCAACTGGCTGGAAAATATACAGGATTGGGGGATTTCCCGTAACCGTTACTGGGGTACCCCGTTAAACGTGTGGGAATGCGAGGAATGCGGCTATCAGGAGTCCGTGGGTTCCAGGGAGGATTTGGAGAAACTGACCGGAAACCCGCAGGCGAAGACCGTGGAACTGCACAGACCCTATATCGATGCGTTTACCGGAACCTGTCCGAAATGTGCAAAGACCATGAAGCGCGTACCGGAAGTCATCGACTGCTGGTTCGATTCGGGCGCAATGCCTTTTGCACAGCACCATTACCCGTTTGAAAATAAGGAATTGTTCGAGAAGCAGTTTCCTGCGCAGTTTATTTCCGAAGCGGTGGACCAGACGAGGGGATGGTTTTATTCCCTGATGGCGGAATCCACGTTGCTGTTTAACTGTTCACCTTTTGAAAATGTAATTGTCCTTGGACATGTGCAGGACGAGAACGGGCAGAAGATGAGCAAATCCAAGGGAAATGCAGTGGACCCTTTTGATGCGCTGCAGACCTATGGTGCGGATGCCATCCGCTGGTATTTTATCATCAACTCCGCGCCTTGGCTGCCCAACCGTTTCCATGGAAAAGCGGTGGTGGAAGGACAGCGTAAATTTATGGGTACGCTTTGGAATACCTATGCGTTTTTCGTTCTTTATGCGAATATCGACGGTTTTGACGCAACGAAATACAAACTGGAATATGACAAACTTCCGGTTATGGATAAATGGCTGCTGTCCAAGCTGAATACGTTGGTAAAGGATGTAGACGGGCATTTGGAGAATTACAGGCTCCCGGAAGCGGCGAGGGTTTTGGACAATTTTGTGGATGAGATGAGCAACTGGTATGTGCGCAGGAGCCGTGAGCGCTTTTGGGCGAAGGGTATGGAGCAGGATAAGGTGAATGCCTACATGACCCTTTATACCGCGCTGGTAACGGTGTGCAAATGTGCGGCGCCTATGATTCCGTTCATGACGGAGGATATCTACCGCAATCTGGTTTGCAGTATCGATGCGGCGGCGCCGGAGAGCATCCATTTGTGCGATTTCCCTGTGGCAGAGGAATCTTATATCGATAAGAAGCTGGAAGACGATATGGAAGAAGTCCTTAAAATCGTAGTCATGGGGCGTGCGGCAAGGAACACGGCAAATATCAAAAACCGCCAGCCCGTCGGCAATATGTTTGTGAAGGCGCCCCATGTACTGGACGGCTTTTACCAGGATATCATCAAAGAGGAACTGAACGTGAAAGCGGTAAACTTCACGGATGATGTGCGTGATTTCACCAGTTATACGTTTAAACCCCAGCTCCGCACCGTGGGTCCCAAATACGGCAGGCAGTTGGGCGGCATACAGAAAGAACTGGCATCGCTGGACGGCAATGCGGCAATGGATGAATTAAACGGAAAGGGAATGCTGGTTTTTGACATTGGCGGCGTAAAAGTGGAACTTGGCAAAGATGATTTGTTAATCGAAATGAGCCAAAAGGAGGGCTATGTTTCCGAGGCGGACAATACCGTGACGGTGGTGCTGGATACCAACCTGACCGAAGAACTGGTGGAAGAAGGCTTTGTTTATGAAATCATCAGTAAGATACAGACCATGCGAAAGGAAGCGGACTATGAGGTCATGGACCATATCCTGGTAACGGTGGAAGGCAGCGGGAAGATTGCAGCCGTGGTACGGGAAAATGAGTCGGTGATTGCCGGCAAGGTTCTGGCGGATGAGATGCGCACCGGCGGGAGCATGGAGGAACCCGGCGGCTGGAGCAGTAAGGAATGGAACGTGAACGGGGAAAAAGTTACGATTGGTATTCGGAAAACGGAAGGGTAAAACAGGCTTTTACGGCTTGTTTCCCCCTTTCCTTACCAATATTTCCTTGCAATTTTTGGTGAATAATGTATAATCATGCATAGGAGATTCTTTATTTTTATGAGACTGACAGGAGGAGAATATGGCTGCTATAACAGGAGTGTCTTTTGACAAAGACTTATTCAAGAGAAGCGTTGTATACAACGTAAAAACATTATATAGAAAAAGCATGGAGGAGGCGACTCCCCAGCAGATTTTCCAGGCAGTATCTTATGCCATTAAGGATGCCATCGTGGACCACTGGATGACCACGCAGGAAGAATATGAAAAACAGGACCCGAAGATGGTGTACTATCTGTCCATGGAATTCCTGATGGGACGTGCGCTCGGCAACAATATTATTAACCTGATGGCTTCCAAGCCGGTGAAGGACGCATTGGATGAGCTGGGTGTGGATTTGAACCTGGTGGAAGACCAGGAGCCTGATGCGGCGCTTGGCAACGGCGGTTTGGGGAGGCTTGCGGCATGTTTCCTCGATTCCCTTGCAACGCTTGGATATTCCGCATACGGCTGCGGCATCCGTTACCGTTACGGTATGTTTAAACAGCAGATCCGCGACGGTTACCAGATGGAAGTGCCGGATAACTGGCTGGAAAACGGCAATCCGTTTGAACTGCGCAGGCCGGAATATGCAAAGGAAGTGAAATTCGGCGGATATGTCAACGTATATGTGGATGAAAACGGAAGGAGCAATTTCCGTCAGGAAGGTTATCAAAGTGTTAATGCCATTCCTTACGACCTTCCCGTCGTGGGATACGGCAACGGCATCGTGAATACGCTGCGTATTTGGGACGCACAGCCGGTGGAATGCTTTAAGCTGGATTCCTTTGACAAGGGTGATTACCAAAAGGCGGTGGAACAGGAAAACCTGGCGCGCAATATCGTGGAAGTGCTTTATCCCAACGATAACCATTATGCGGGTAAGGAACTCCGTCTGAAACAGCAGTATTTCTTCATTTCCGCATCCGTACAGGAAGCGGTGGCAAAATACATGCGTAAACACAAGGATATCCGTAAATTTTATGAAAAAGTAACGTTCCAGTTGAACGATACCCATCCTACCGTCGCCATTGCGGAGCTGATGCGCATTCTGATGGATGAGCATTACCTGACCTGGGACGAGGCGTGGACGGTGACGACGAAGACCTGTGCGTATACCAACCATACGATTATGGCGGAGGCATTGGAAAAATGGCCCATTGAGCTGTTCTCTAGGCTGCTTCCGAGAATTTACCAGATTATAGAGGAAATCAACCGCCGGTTTGTCATGAAAATCGAGCAGACCTATCCGGGCAACCATGAAAAGGTGCGTAAAATGGCGATTATTTATGACGGACAGGTGAAGATGGCGCACCTTGCCATCGCGGCCGGTTATTCCGTTAACGGTGTGGCAAGGCTGCACACGGAAATCTTAAAGAAGCAGGAACTGAAAGATTTTTACGAGATGATGCCGGAGAAATTTAACAATAAGACGAACGGCATTACGCAGAGGCGTTTTCTCCTGCATGGCAATCCGTTACTTGCTGACTGGGTGACCTCTTATGTGGGCAAAGACTGGATTACCGATCTTCCGAAAATCAATAAGTTAAAGATTTATGCGGATGATGAAAAAGCGCAGCAGGAGTTCATGAACATTAAATACAAGAATAAAATACGTTTGGCGGACTATATTGCCGAACACAACGGTATTGAGGTAGATCCAAGGTCCATTTTTGACGTACAGGTAAAGAGACTTCATGAGTATAAGAGACAGCTTCTGAATATTCTCCATATTATGCACCTGTACAATGAGCTGAAAGAGCACCCGGACATGAAGTTCTATCCGAGAACGTTTATTTTCGGTGCAAAAGCGGCGGCAGGTTACCGGAATGCGAAGCTGACCATTAAATTAATCAATGCGGTGGGGGATGTGATTAATAACGACCCGTCCATCGGCGGCAGGATTAAAGTGGTGTTTATTGAGGATTACAGGGTATCCAATGCGGAAATGATTTTTGCCGCAGCGGATGTGTCCGAGCAGATTTCCACTGCCAGCAAGGAAGCATCGGGAACCGGTAACATGAAATTCATGTTAAACGGCGCACTGACGCTTGGCACCATGGACGGTGCAAACGTGGAAATCGTGGAGGAAGTGGGTAAAGACCACGCGTTCATTTTCGGACTGAGTTCGGATGAAGTCATACGTTTCGAGAATTTCGGCGGTTATGACCCGATGGAAGTGTTTAACATCGATGCAAATATCCGCAAGGTATTGATGCAGTTAATCAACGGCACTTATTCCAGGAACGACCCGGATTTGTTCCGCCCGCTTTATAATTCGCTGTTAAATACCCAGTCTACGGCGAAGGCGGACACTTACTTCATCTTAAAGGATTTTGAGGCTTATGCGGAAGCACAGAGGAAGGTGGAAGCGGCTTACAGGGATGAAAAGAACTGGGCAAGGAGCGCTATTTTGAATATCGCATGTTCCGGGAAATTTTCTTCGGACAGAACCATCCAGGAATATGTGGACGATATCTGGCATTTGGACAAGGTGGTTTTACCGCCCAAACAGAGCGAAGGGAAGGCGTCGTCGATGGTGTCGGCGGTGTTGAAGAAATAGGGAACGGAGAAGATTTGGCACTGTATATGGTGCCAAATCTTTTTATGCACAGCCCCATGCAGAGGAGTTGTGCCGCTAAAGCGGCGCATGTGGCGCGCGGAGTAGGGGAAAGATTTCCCCTACTCCGCGTGTTCTTTGTTGTTCCTAACTATATTTGATTAATATTCATGCAAATACACACCCGTTTTTACTTCAATTACAATCATTTATTAGGTAGTGTAAAAAAGTTTGTGTCTTTGGTAAAAAGCAACTCCTTTTTGGTAAGA
>CAJUMD010000005.1 GCA_910587275.1 uncultured Kineothrix sp. | reverse complement strand
CCGCTTCGCCGATGATTTCCACGCCGATAACCTTTCCCGCCATACCTGCCACCACCTGCGCAATGGTTCCCGTCCCGCTGTACAGGTCATAAACCACCGGATTCCCTTTCCCGGACAAGGAGCCGATATAATCCCGCACCATGGAATAAAGCACTTCCGCCCCATGGGTATTCGTCTGGAAAAAAGAAAACTGGGATATGCGGAACTTTAACCCCAAAAGCTCCTCATAAAAATAATCCTGTCCGTACAGCACCTCGGTTTTGTCACTCTGCACCACATCCGCCACGGAATCGTTCAAGGTATGCAGAATGCCTACGATGCTGCCTTCCAGCTCAAGCCCCAAAAGGGCATCCATAAAAGGCGTTAAATCATGTTCTTCCTGCGCAGCCGTTACAAGCGCCACCAGTATCTCCCCTGTTTTTGCCGCCTTGCGCACCAGCAGGTGCCTTAAATAGCCTTCATGCCGCAGCCGGTGGTAATGGCTGGTTCCCGCCACCGTAAAATATTCCTTTGCACAGGTTAATATCCGGCGGAAATCCCCATCCACAATCCGGCACCCGTCCACAGTCACGATATCGTAAAAACTGCCCCGTTTGTGCATCCCAAGCGCCAGCGGTCCGTCCTTTACTTCGTCCCCAAAGGAAAATTCCATCTTGTTCCGGTATCCGTAAGGCTTTGGACTTGCTTTCATCCCATCGTAGACATAAGGGGTTTCCTGCTTCCCCAGCACGGGTTCCAAAAGCCTTCTTACCTGTCCTTCCTTCAGCTTCAACTGCTCCCCGTAAGGCAGGGACATATACACACACCCGCCGCAGCTCCCGAAATGGGGACAGGAACTTTCCGTTTCCGATTCCAAAGGGGATTTTTCCAGCACTTCCAAAAGCCTTCCTTCCGCTTTGCCCTTTCTTGCTTTATGAATCCGGAAGGATACCTTCTGCCCCGTTATGGCATTTTTTACCACACAGGCGCCGCCTTCACATACCACGATTCCTTTGTTGGGGAAGTCCACCCGTTCCACGATGCCTTCCAACACCTCACCTTTTTTCATCACTCCTTCATAAGCTCCTTTTCGGTTTTCCTCCGGTTCCCCATGGGATGGGAACCCAAAAACGGAATGTACAAATAAGTACATTCCGCCTTATTTCCATGGACAACGTCCTGGACAGCCCTATCCGTAAGTTCCGACATCCGCAGCAAAAGCAGCATGGACACCGCCGGTATGGTTTTACTGTCCGTTTTCCCCCTCTAAGGCATCATCGTCATCTTCATCCTCAAAGAAGTCATCGTCAAAATCGTCGTCAAAGTCGTCCTCAAAATCTTCCAGGTAATCCGGTTTCAGATAGCGGTATACGGCATATGCAATACCTGCCACTGCCGCGATAGCGCCGATTACGGCAAAAATCCAAAGTACGCTGTTGCATTTTTTCTTTTCTTCTTCCTTCTTCCCCAAAAGCTCATTGATCCTTGCCATATCAATATATTCTTCCAGTTTGTTCAGCTTATTCATAATCCATACCTCTCTCCATCTTTATTCGGTTTATTGTTACCCGTTGCCGGCGCTTTCATACCTGTTACTGCCCACGCTGCAGACAGACCAGTAACCGGTTCCGTGCTTCCGACCGTATATTAAATATAATATAACACTAATTCCAAAAATTTACTATAAATTTTTGATAAAATTATAATTTTTTCAATTTTGCAAAGGCAGCATACATAATTTTCTGTCCGGCACCGTCAAAAACCACCGTTACCTGATAATCCCGCGGTCCTTTTTCCAGTCCCGTTACCGTGCCTTCCCCGTATTTTACATGCTTTACCCGGTCGCCGACGGCATAATCCGGCTCCCCTGCCCCCTGTACGCCTTTGGTCAGCCCGTTTATCCCTTTTAAGGCTCCCACACCGCCCCCGCTGATAAACGGACGGTTCTCCACAGGCGTCCGCTTTGGCACTGCCACGGCCTTCGGTTTGGGTTTGGCGGAAACGGCCGGCGTATTCCCGAATACCGGCTGGTAAGCCGCAGTGTTTCCTTCCCCGCCGCCAAAGGGCTTCGCCTTAAACAGACTCCTTTCGCGGGAATCCTCCCCGTATTCCGTCTCGTCCCACCGCTTTACGGAAGGGACTTTCCGGTCTAACAGTTCTCCGGGGATTTCCTTTACGAAGCGGCTCACGGGATTGTACTGGGTTTCCCCCCGCAGCATCCGCTGTCTGGCACAGGTAAGCGTCAGATCTTCCTTTGCCCGCGTAATCCCCACATAGGCAAGGCGTCGTTCTTCTTCCACGTCTTCCATATTGTCCGAGGTAATTGCCATATAACCCGGAAATACGCCGTCCTCCATACCTGCCAGGTAAACATGGGAAAATTCCAGTCCTTTCGCGCTGTGCAGCGTCATGAGGAGCACGCGGTTACCGTTGTCGTCAATGCGGTCGATATCCGCCACCAAAGCCACTTCTTCCAAAAATTCGCTCAGGTTTCCTTCTTCATGGCTTCCCTCATAAGCCACGATTTTACTGATCAGCTCATCGATGTTGGCAATCCGGTCTTCCGCATCATCTTCCTCCGACTGCTCCAATTCCTCCACATACCCCGTGGTTTCAATAATGTCCTTAATCAGCCCTTCCAGTCCGTAATATTCCAATTTGCTGCGGAACGTTTGGATCATGGTGACAAAAGGCTCCAGTTTCACCGCGCTTTTCCCGATGGTCATGATTTGGTCCGCTTCCCGCAGGGCATCGTAGAAACTGATGCCCCTCCCGTCCGCGTATTCCTGCACCCGCGCAATGGTGGTGGCGCCAATGCCCCGTTTCGGCACATTAATGATGCGCTTTACCGCCACGTCGTCACTGCCGTTATCAACCGTTTTCAGGTAGGCAAGCATGTCCTTGATTTCCCTGCGGGCATAAAAGTTCGTACCGCCCACCACGTCATAAGGAATACCCTCTACCACAAACCGTTCTTCCAGCATACGCGCCTGCGCGTTGGTACGATAGAGTACCGCGCAGTTCCCGTAAGATGTCCTGCCGTCCCGGACTTTGCGCATCACGTCGTCCGCCACAAATTCCGCTTCGTCATATGCCGTATCAAACTGCCGGAAATGCACCATGCTTCCTTCGCCGTTCTGCGTCCAAAGCGCCTTGTCCTTCCTGCCTGCGTTGTTGCGGATTACCGCATTGGCGGCATCCAGCACATGCTGCGTGGAACGGTAGTTCTGCTCCAGCTTAATGACCGCCGCCTCCGGGTATACCTGTTCAAAGTCCAGGATGTTGCGTATGTTCGCCCCCCTGAACTTGTAAATGGACTGGTCGTCGTCCCCGACCACGCACAGGTTCCTGTACTGCGATGCCAAAAGCCGTATCAGCTCAAACTGCGCCGTATTCGTATCCTGGTACTCGTCCACCATGATATACCGGAACCGGTCCTGATACCCGGCAAGCACTTCGGGGCAGAGCTTAAACAGCTCCACCGTCTTTACGATTAAATCGTCAAAATCCAGCGCATTGCTTTTGCGCAGCGCCGACTGGTATTCCGCATATGCCTGTGCGATTTTCGTCTTATGGTAGTCCCCTTCCGCCTGCCTGCGGTATTCCTCCGGCGAAACCAGTTCGTCCTTTGCCGAGGAAATGGCGCCCATAATCGTCCGTTCCTTTAGCGTCTTCGTGTCAATCTGCAGACGCTTGCACACATCCTTCATCACCGTCTTCTGGTCATCCGTATCATAAATGGTAAAATGATTGTCAAAGCCAATCCGGTCAATATACCGTCTTAGTATCCGCACGCAGGTGGAGTGGAAAGTGGACACCCATACCTGCTCCGCGCCATGCCCGATGATGGCATTCACGCGCTCCCGCATCTCTCCTGCTGCCTTATTCGTAAAGGTAATCGCCATGATATGGTAGGGCTGTACGCCCATCCCTTCAATCAGGTAGGCAATCCGGTGGGTCAGCACCCTTGTCTTGCCGCTTCCCGCCCCCGCCAGCAGCAGGACCGGTCCGTCCGTGGTGAAAACTCCCTGTTTCTGCTGTTCGTTTAATGTATCGTATATGCTCATCTGTTCTTTTCCTTCCGCATCACCTTTACCGGATATCCCCTTCGTTAAAAGGGTCCCCGCACTCCGGGCAGAACTTGGGAGGGTTTTTCGAATCCTCCGGTTCCCAGCCGCATTTATCACAACGGTACAGCGGTTCTCCCTCCGGTTTCTTTTTCCCGCATTCGCTGCAGAACTTCCCCTTATTTACCGCCCCGCACGCACAGGTCCACCCTGCCGCCGGTTTCGGTGCGCCGCATTCCACACAGAATTTCCCGGTATTGCCTGCTGCCCCGCAGCCACATGTCCACCCTGTCTGTGTCTCCCCGCCTCCGTCCGGCATCCGCCCCGTCCCGGAAAACGTTCCCGGCTGTCCGGCATTCCCCTGCCGTCCCGCTGCCTGCACCCGATTTTCCTGCTGTCCCATCTGGAACAGGGCATTGGCATTCATTCCGCCCGCCATATTCGCCATATTCATCGCCGCAAACCCCATTACGGGACCCGCACCCTGGTTGGAAGCCGCCGACCGCATGGCATCCGCCTGCGCATCCACCAGTGCGGCAGCCGCCATGTCCGTATTCCGGTATACCGCCGTCCGCTGGAGGTTCTTAATCATCTCCTCGTCTTCCGCAGACGCTTTCACTGCATTCACCCCAAAGGATACAATGGAAATTCCCCGTAACCGTGACCATTTCGCCGACAGTTCTTCATTCAGTATATCCGCCAGTTCCGCCGTATGCTTCGGAATGGAACTGTAACGGACACCCATTTCGGAAATCCTTGCAAAAGCAGGCTGCAGCGCCGTTAAAAGCTCCGTCTTCAACTGGCTGTCTATGTTGTCCCTCGTATAATCCTCCGTAAAGTTGCCGCACACATTGGCATAAAAAAGCATCGGGTCGGTAATTTTATAAGAATATTCCCCATTGCAGCGCAGCGAAATGTCCATGTCCAAACCGATGTTGGCATCCACCACGCGGAACGGCACCGGACTCGCCGTCCCGTACTTATTCCCCATAATCTCCTTTGTATTAAAGAAATAAATCCGCTGGTCCTTCGCCGCATCCCCTCCAAAGGTAAAACGCCTGCCCACCGTGGCAAACGTCATGCCCACGCTTTCCCCAAAATCCCCGTAAAACAGACTCGGTTCCGACGAGCTGTCATAGATAAATTCTCCTGCTTCCGCACAGAATTCCACCACCCGGCCCTGGTCCACAATCATCATGCACTGTCCCTTATTCACCGCCACGACAGAACCGTTGGTGATGATATTGTCCACACCTTTCGTGTTGCTTCCCTTCCCGCTTACGCGCTTTCTTCCCTTTACCGCCAAAACGTCATTTCCCAGTGCATCACAGTAAAAATACTCCCTCCACTGGTCCGCCAGTACCGTTCCTGCTGCTCCCCTAATCGCCTTAACCAGTCCCATGTTCCGCCGCCCTCCGTCCGCACCGCGCGTTCACGGCACTGTGCGTTTTCTGCTTCTTTTTATGTTTATGTATATCCTTACACATTATAACTATTTTGTCATTTCTTGTCCAGTAGAAACAGGGACTGCGCCGGCATATTATCCTGGCGGAATCCCTGTTTTCGTTTATCCGTATTTCCCGGTGACGGGCAAAATAATTATTTCGCTGCATTTTCCGCAAATTTTGTAGTGACAAGGGTTTCATAGGGAACCCGTTCGGAAAGCTCACCGGATTCTTCCAAAATATTCTGTAAAAGGGTGAAGGCATCTTCCCCAAAAACCAGATTATCTTTCCAGGTATCCTGTGCATGGTAACGCGTTACAATAGCGGTAATGGTTTCCAAATCCGTTTCCTCAAACTGCGGCGCTATGGCCTTGGCGATTTCTTCGGGCGTATGGTCCTGCACATAGTCCATACCTTTTTGCAGCGCATTGGTGAAAGACTGGATGAGTTCCGGGTTCGCATCGATAAAACTTTTCTTCGCGCTGAATGCGGTATAAGGCACATAACCGGAATCTTCCCCCAGGGAAGCCACCACATACCCGTCCCCTTTGGCTTCCAGCGAAGTGGCATGGGGTTCAAATTCCACGGTAAAATCCCCCTGTCCGCCGGAAAATGCCGCAGCGGTGGAGCCGAAATCAATGCTTTGGTCGATGGTAAGGTCGGTTTTTGGGTCAATGTTGTTTTTCTTTAAAATAAATTCAAACACCATTTCCGGCATGCCGCCGGCGCGCCCTCCCAGCACCTCTTTCCCCTTTAACATATCCCAGGAAAAATCATCCAACGGTTCCCTTGCCACGAGGAAATTACCGGCGCGCTGGGTCAGTTGGGCGAAATTCACCGCATAATCCTGCGTACCGCCTACGTAGGTATAAATCGTGCTTTCACTTCCCATGAAACCGATATCCGCCTCACCGGTAAGGACTGCCGTCATGGTTTTGTCCGCCCCAAAGCCGGTAACCAGGGTCAGGTCAATGCCTTCTTCCTCAAAATAGCCTTCTTCGATGGCAACATACATGGGCGCGTAAAAAATGGAATGCGCCACTTCATTCAGGGTGACTTCCGTTTTTCCGCCGGAATTTTTTGCCGCTTTGTCTCCGGATGTTTTGCAGCCGGTCAGGCAGGCGCAAAGAAAGAGCAGGCACAGTCCAAAAGCGAGGACTCTTTTGGACATCCGGTAAGTATTGTTTTTCCGCATATTTTTCATAATACCTCCATCCATAATGATGGTTTATTATACGGTTGGACGGAAAAGATGTGCCTGTCCCCCGCATCCTTCCCCGCCATATGCTCCCAAACAATTTTCAAACACGCTCTAAAACCAAAAATATCCCCCTTCGCACCGCACGCACAAGTCCACCGCCGCCATCACCATGGCAAAAAACAGCAGGCACATGGTCAGGAAAATTGCCGTTTTGTCATAAACAAACCGGATTCCGCCTCCTCCTTCCCCGTCGGCCCCTTCCGCTTTCCATTGTGCCGCGTCCGCTTTCATTTTTGATACCCGGTGGTTTCCCACCAGTACCTCCACGCCGAGGAAGATGAATACCAGCGGCCAAAGCCGCAAAACGTATTCATAATGCAGCCACGGCACGAAAATATGTGCAAGGAACAATATGCCGAACAATATTAAAATACACCCGAACGTCACCGTCCCAACCCTGTGGACCCTAATGATTTTCCCCTGCTCCATAACCGCTCCTTTCCGATGGCACATCCTGTACCGTACTTTCCACGTCCACGATGACCTCTTTCAATTCCTCACGTTTTCCCCGGATCATGTAACAGCCTCCGGCAATGATTACGATTCCCGTCACGATTTTCGGAACGGTGCGTTCCATGCGGAGAATAAAGCGCCATACCGCTTCCGGCAGGTAAATATAAAAGGCATCCTTTACACCGTTCCATAAAAGCAGGACACCGACCACCACCAAAACGACGGCAATGGTTTTCCGGTATTTTTCCACCGCTTTCCCGTCCGTACCGAAAAAAGCATCCAGGCGGAACAGAAACCCGTCTTCTATGGAAAGAAATTCCTCGTCCGTCAATCCCGCCAGATTGTGCACGTGGAAAAAGCTGTAAAACCATTCCACGATTATGCCAAAAAACAAAACAGGCAGATTCAGGGCATACGCCACGCCAATCAGGGCAAAAAACATTCCCATCAGACTGGCTCCCATCTTCATGAATCCCAAATACATCTCTCCCGCACCGGGCAGGAACGAGAAGCAAAACGTTAAAAAACCACTTTTCTTTTTCCTTGTCATCCTATTCATTCTTCCACTCCTCCGTTTCCAAACCATTCCGTAATACCAGTCCATAAAGAAGACGCATCTTCCTCCCTTCCGTTCCCGAACATGCCAAACACATTCCCGAAAAAGCTGCCGATGCTGTCCTCCTGCACCACCGGTTCCTTAAGAATCCGTTCGCTTTCTTCCCTGTAACGTGCCACGTCTTCCTCTATTTCCTTTTCCATTTTCCGGTTTCCCGCATCCCCCGTATTCCTTCCCACGTCCATGGGAACCATGGTCAGGCAGTATATTGCGGCTGCCGCCGCGCCCACAATTTTCAGGCTGTAAACTGCAAGCTGTATCTTTGCCGCCTTTTGGTCAATTTTCTTTTTCCTTATATTTCCTGCAGGTGCTGCGGACTTTACGGGCTTTGCCGCTTCTTCCATAATCAGGTCCTTCAAATACGCCGGTGGAGCAAGCATTCCATGGTCTTCCACTTCCGCAATCAACGCTTCCAGTTCGTCATCCGTCAGGTAACGGTATGTTCCGTTCCCGCGTCCTTCTTCCCTCATGCGCTCCTCTCCTTTCCATACAGCTTCCTCAGCATGTCCCTTGCCCTGTAAATCTGTGTCTGCACGGTTTTAACGTTTTCCCCGCGCTCCCTTGCAATTTCATCCGCTTTCTTCTCCTCATAGTAAACGGCTTTTGCAATCTCATTATAAGGCGGCCGCAGTCTGCCGCAGTAGCTTAACAGCCGCTCCCTTACTTCCTCCTCCAGACAGATTTCCTCCGGTGAACCGCGTTTTTCCGTCTGCTGCTCAAAAAACACATCCTCCGTGGGTACCGCCCGCCTGCCGGAGCCGCGCAGGTAATCGATGCCCTTATTGGTGGCAATCCGACACAGCCATGCTTTTTCATTCGTTCCTTCGAAGGTATCCAGATTTTTAAAAGCGGATAAAAAAGTTTCCTGTGTCAGGTCTTCCGCGGCAAAATAATCGCCCACCACTTTGTAGCATACCGAAAAGATAAGGCCCTGATAGGTGTCAATCATCGCTGACAACCGTTCTTCTTTTGTCCTGCTCCCATCCTGTACCGCACTCATATGATAAACACCCTCACCCCTTTCTTTTTCTTCCTACACTTATTATAACGAGTGCCGTAAAGAAAAATCTTCAAGAATAATCTTCAAGAAAAATCTTCAAAAATAATCTTCAATGAATTAAAAATATTTTACGCCGTCCTTTTTCCTTCCGGCAGACGTATGTATGAAACAAGAAAAAAGCATGCCCTCCGCATTACCCCTAATGCAGATTACACACTTTCCTCTGAATTTGACAATATGTTTTAGCATAATATGTTATGTAATGACGCAACACATCTATCCCACGGCAGCCCCGGCCGCATGCTTATGTTCAAAAACTTTCCTGTTATTATTAAATACATCCCCTCAGATGTGCCAACCGGTGCACATACCATGGATAATTGTCCTGCGGCATACTACATATTCTTTGATTCGTTCGCTGCCGTATCCCGTAACACGCTTCGCGATGCACACGCTGCATCTTCCGGAATGAAAACACCTCGAAGCCGGCTTGGGCGTGAACAAGAACGTACGGCAAACTCTGTTCCTTCATCCTTCACAAAATTATTGTAAAATTCCGTGATTTATTCTATAATATTCTTAACCTTAAGTATTTATACCATGCTTTCTTCCAAGTACTTCTTCTAACCCTCAAATTTATTATACAATATCTGATTCACACTTTGCGGTACAGATACTACATGGGATAAAAAAAAGGGGGAATGGAAAAGTACCTGAAAGTAGCCAACAAGTGAGGTGGTCAGATTGACAAAACAGGAATTAGCAAAAAATTTTTCTTTAAACGTGGAACGCGAAAGGATGCGTCTCGGCTTTACACAGGCAGAAATGGCCAAAAAACTGGAAATGTCCCTTTCCGGATACAAAAAAATGATTTCGGGCGAAACCACCAGAATTGATTCCTATACCGTCCTCCTCATGTACCAGCTTTGCGGAAAATGGCTTTTTGAACTTATTGAACATCCCGTACAGGCGGCGGAAACGGTCTTCAAAATGAAATACCTGACCGAAAGTCAGCTCCGTTTTGTTTCTGCCGTCATTGACATTGAATACGAATTCCTGGTACAGCAGGATACCCCCGATGATTATATTTCCGTTGTCGTCCCTACGGGGAATATGCAGGACGGAATGATTTACGATTCCGCCAATATCATCAAAGTCAACGCCGCAGTTTACCGCAAAAGGTTCGGCAGCGACCTGCATTTCGGCATCAAGATTACTTCCAGCCACCTGCATCCGGCATACAACAAAGGGGATATCATCCTGGTTTCGCAAAACCCCATCCGCGACGGGGATACGGGAATTTTCATCAACAAGGACGACGGATGCGCCTATATCCGCAAATTCCACCAGGCGGAACCCTGCGTGCTGGAACCGATTAACGGTTTCGGACAGCCCTTCTTCGTCAACAACAGTAACCCGCAGGAAATGAAACGGTGGATAAAGGTGGGATATGTGTTGTGTAAGATGAAGCAGTGAGCAATGACGATTGCGGCTTCCTTTCGGCATCATACGGGAAACATTTACGGGAATCCGTGTAAACACCTGTTTACACGGATTCCTTTCTTTTACCCGAGCTCATAGTCCGTCGTCTGGTACACATAGTAATTCAGCCAGTTCGTATACAGGTTATTGCTATGGGAACGCCACTGGAGCTTCGGGCGCCGGGTCGGGTCATCGCCAGGATAATAGTTTTTCGGCACCTCAATATCCAGTCCCTTTTCCTTATCCCGCACATACTCGTTGTGCAGCGTCATCCGGTCATATTCGGGATGCCCCATGACAAAAATCTGCCTGCCCTCTCCCGCCATGCATAACAGCACGCCTGCCTCCTCGGACTCCGCCAATACCGTAAGTTCCTTGCATCCGTGGATGTCATGCGGCAAAACGGCAGTATGACGGCTGTGGGGAATCAGAAAATCATCGTCGAATCCCCTGACCAACGGTATCTTCCGGTTCATCACCCGATGCTCGTACACGCCAAAAACTTTCTTCGGTAAAAGTACTTTATCCAGTCCGAAATGGTAATACAGTCCCGCCTGCGCCCCCCAGCAGATGTGAAGGGTGGACGTTACGTTCTGTTTGGACCATTTCATGATTTCACAAAGTTCCTCCCAATAATCCACTTCCTCAAAAGGAATCTGCTCCACCGGCGCGCCGGTAATCATCAGTCCGTCATACTTCCTGCCCTTTAACTCGTCAAACGTATTGTAAAATTTATTCAAATGGTTCATGGATGTATTCAGGGAACGGTGGCTGTTCATCTTCATGAACGTCACGTCCACCTGCAGCGGCGTGTTGGACATCGCCCGCAGAAGCTGCAGCTCCGTATCCTGCTTCACGGGCATCAGGTTCAGGATGCATATCTGCAGAGGGCGGATATCCTGGTGGAGTGCACGGTTTTCATCCATGACGAATATATTTTCATTTTCCAGTATACTTTTCGCAGGTAAATCGTTCTGTGTTTTAATCGGCATCGTTTTCTCCTCCTAAGTACTGTTCCATAAACTGTTCCTCGGTCAGAATCGGAACCTCCAGTTCCTTCGCTTTTTTATTCTTTGAGGAAGCAGATGCGCTGTCGTTGTTAATCAGACAGACTGTTTTGGAAGTCACGCTGCCTGTCACCTTTCCGCCTTTTCTTTCAATAGCATCCTTCAATTCTTTCCGGCTGGCAAAATGGTTCAGGCTTCCCGTCACCACAAACGACATACCCGACAGACTTCCGCCGGCTTCCGCAAAGTCTTCCTGTTCCACCGTAACCTCCGCCAGAAGATTCTGCAGCCGTTCGCGGTTCCCCCCGTCCTTAAAATACTCGCAAAACCCGGTGGCAATCACTTCCCCCACACCATCAATCAGCCCCAGTTCCTCCACGTCCGCCGCCATCATCGCCGGCAAATCATTGCGGAAATGCCGGCATATCATTTTCGCGTTGGCAAGCCCGATGTTTTCAATGCCAAGACCGTAAACCAACCGCGGGAGGGTAGTGGACCGCGCCGCTTCAATACTGTTTACCAGATTCGTATAGGATTTTTCGCCGAAACCCTCCATCTGTGTAATTTCATCCTTGTAACGCTCCAAATGGAACATATCCGCATACTCGCGGATGTAACCTTTGGCAATAAATTTTTCCAGCGTCGCTTCCGACAGCCCGTCGATATTCATGGCATCCCGGCTGACAAAAAGCGTAAAGGATTTAATTTTTTTTGCTTCACAGGCGGGATTGGTACAGTACAGGGACTGTACCTCATTCACTTGGCGAACCTCCGTCGCGCCCCCGCATACCGGACAGGTATCCGGGATTTCCACGCTGCCGCTTTCCGTCAGGTTCTCCGCAATCTGGGGAATAATCATGTTCGCCTTATACACCGTAATCCGGTCGCCGATTCCCAGCTTTAACCCCTTTAGGATGCTGATGTTATGCACGGATGCACGGCTGACCGTGGTCCCCTCCAACTCCACCGGTTCAAAAATTGCCACCGGGTTAATGAGTCCTGTACGGCTGGGACTCCACTCGATTTCCTTTAACACGGTTTCCCGTACCTCGTCCGCCCATTTAAAGGCGATGGAATCCCTTGGAAACTTTGCCGTTGCCCCCAAAGACTGGCCATAGGAGATACGGTCAAAGACAAGCACCAGCCCGTCGGAAGGAA
This sequence comes from uncultured Kineothrix sp., assembly GCA_910587275.1. Classification (GTDB taxonomy): domain Bacteria; phylum Bacillota; class Clostridia; order Lachnospirales; family Lachnospiraceae; genus Kineothrix. The sequence continues at coordinate 55,892 of CAJUMD010000005.1, read as the reverse complement.
TGTCATACTGCTCCACCCTGCGCTCAAAATCTTCTACGGCGCCGATAACCGTATCCTTATCCACCTTCCGGTATTCCACCGTTTCAAATCCCTGCTCCTGCAGGAAACGGAACTGTTCTTCCCTCTTATCGTGGAAATCCACACCCTCCGCCTTTACCAGCGAAAAAGCATAGAATTTTACATTCCTGTTTGCAGTGATTGCGTTGTTCAACTGCCGGACCGAACCGCTGCAAAGATTCCTTGGGTTTTTATAACGCGTCTCCACATCTTCGATTCCGGCATTGATTTTCCCAAAATCGGAATATGTGATGACCGCCTCCCCGCGTAAAACCAATTCCCCCTGATAGGGAATGGAAAGAGGAATGTTGCGGAACGTTTTCGCATTGTTTGTCACCACTTCCCCTACTTCCCCGTTTCCCCTCGTCACCGCTTTTGCAAGTTTTCCTTCAAAATAAGTCAGGACAATGGTTAATCCGTCCAGTTTCCAGCTTAAAAGTGCCGGTTCGTCCTGCAGCCAATCCTGCAATTCCTCTCTGCTCTTTGTTTTTCCCAGGGACAGCATTGCCCTCTCATGCCGTTCCTTTGGCAGTTCCTCCACCGCCTCGTACCCTACTTTTACGGTAGGGCTGTCCGACAGCACCATCCCGGTTGCTTTCTCCAGCGCTTCCAGTTCTTCATATAGTTTATCGTATTCGAAATTACCCATGATTTCCCTGTCCTCGGCATAATATGCCTTGGATGCACGGTTTAACAGTTCCGTTAATTCCTTAATGCGCTCTATCTTCCCGTCCTGACTGTTTTTATTTCCCATTTCCCGTTTTCCCGCTTCCTTTATTTCCTATTTTGAACCGTCCTGCCTTGCCCGCTTCCGCCTTCCAAACTGCCCATTCCAGACTGACGGTATAACTGCCTTAATTCTTCCCCTTCCACCATCCGGTATTCCCCCGGTTTTAAATTCACCAAATTGATGTTCATCACACGCACCCTTTTTAATGCCCTGACACGGTACCCGAAATGTTCCACCATCCGGCGTATCTGCCGGTTGACCCCCTGGGTTAAAATAATGCGGAAGGTGAATTTCCCGTTTTTCTTTACTTCACATTTCCTTGTGGTAATATCCAATTCCTTTAAATAAACACCGTCCGCCATCCCCCGGATAAAGTCCTCCGTCACTTCCTTATCCACTTTTACCACATATTCCTTCTCGTGACGGTTTGCCCCGCGCATCATGGAATCAATCAATGCCCCGTCGTTCGTCATCATCAGGAGACCTTCCGAATCCTTATCCAGCCGCCCCGCATAGGTCAGCCGGACAGGGTACTTCAATTCGTCGCTGATTTTCCGCTCCGCATACCTGTCCCTTTCCGTACAGACCACGCCCGGCGGTTTGTAATAGGCAAGCACCACTTTTTCATTTTTTCCCCCCACCGCTTTCCCGTTGACGGCGATTTCCTCCCTGCCGCTTACTTTCGTCCCCATAGCTGCAGGTATCCCGTTCACGGTAACACGTCCTTCTCCGATTAGTCTGTCCGCATCCCTTCTGGAACAAATACCGCAGGCGGCGAGATATTTATTTAGGCGTTCCTTCTTTTCTTCCATTTCCACTCCGTTTTTATTCCACTTTACTTCCATTTTACCTGTTTTCCATACCATGCGGTTTTCCGTAAGGAAAAAAATACCATCCGCAGCCTTCCGGTACTGCCCCTTCCGGCTGCAAATGGTATCTTCGTCTTAAATTTATCTATACCCTTCGGTCCGTAACCTTTAGTTCAGGGCATCCACCAGTTTCTGAACTGCTGCAAGTGCTTCATCAGGAAGTTTGTCATAACCTTCCTTCTTCTCCGCAAAGCCTTCCACTGCGTCTACACGGTTCTGCATTGCGTTCTTAAGCGCAGCCACATATTCCGCGTTGCCCAAATCAGGAGTGAAATCTGCTGTCTTGCCTTCCCACTCGTTCATAATCTCGATATCTTCGAAGTTGCCCCATTTCTCGAATTTGGCTTTTCCTTCAACGATGGTCTCAAGAATGCCAAGCGTATCGGCAGGTTTAACCTTTGTTCCCATGAAGTCGCCGGTATTAACGATGTAGCAGTCTACGTTCTTCTCCTCCACCAGTTTCTTGAACTTCTCATAGTCGTTCACTAACGGATAGGTCCTGAACGGGTTTGCATAAGGAACGATACGCAGTGCGTTCAAATCCGTTCCTGCCGCCACACGTTCTGCCGTGGAAGTCTTGGTAGCCAGCGTAGCGCCCATAACGGAAGCCAAAGCTGCACCTTTCAGTTTTACTACCGGAGGAATGGTAGGGTCTTTCATAATCCAGAAAATTGCATTTACGGGAGCGTCAATCTTATCCACGCGGTTCGGGGACCACAGTTTGGATTTGATGGCACGTCCGTTACCGTTCCTGATATCTTCCGTTACCAACTGGAGCTTGCCTTCGCTGTCAAGCGTGCAGGAGCAGTTCTGTGCGGATAACAGGTATTCATTGTCCGCGCATCCGGTCGGGTAATCCGCCGTCTTGTCAAAGTAGGTAGGCTCCAATGCGATGGATGCACAGGTATCCGTGTTGATGATGAACGCATCGTCATGGAGAACCTTGATTTCGTATTTTCCGCCATGTTTTGCATGGGTCAGGGTGGACTTACCGGAGCCTGACAGACCATATACGGAAGCAACATATTTCTTTCCGTCGGGAAGTAAATATTCTTTCTGTCCGCCGTGGCAGGAAGCATAGCCGTTCCTGTTTGCCAATGCCCAAGCCATGGTCAGCGTACCTTTCTTGTGTTCGCCGAAATACCTCATGCCGAGGATTGCCGCACAGTTTTGGTTGGTATCGAAATAGCACAGCGTAAGCGGATCGCTTAAGCAACTGTAATCCACGTCCGGTCTGTTTCCGGGTACCCACTGGGGATCAGAGAAGATATAAATATCAGGCTCATTCCCGTCCGCAATCGGTTTGGAGTTTTTGTACATTTTCACATATTCATCAGACATATACTGGAAGTTCAGCATCCAGTTGTAAAGGATATTTTCTTCTCCTTCGGGAATCAGAAGGTGTGCTTTTGCCATGAACTCCGGATCAAGCCCGATGAAGCATTCCGCATGGTACATCGTCTTCCAGCGTGTCTCATAGATTGCATCCATCACTACCTTGTCGAGCTTCGTCTCATCCACGCCAGGCTCGCCTTTGATACGGCGTGCCGCTGCATAACGTCCCGTTACCGCACCGTCGTTGAACAGCAAAACCCTGGAATCTTTCTCAAGACCAAACGTCTCACCATCTTTAATCTTCATATCCGTTACAACCGTACCGGGTGAATTCTTAGCCAGTTCATAGGCTTCCTTTAAGGTATTCACCTTAACTACGTTATTTCCGTAAAAAGCAGCTTCGATGATGGATCTTGTCTTGGAAAAACCAACCTTTCCAGCTCCGATTTCGTTAATCGGGTAATACGCTTTTGTTGACATGTGATGTCCTCCTTATACTATTTATTTTCACCGCGCTTTTTCCATGGCAGCTTCTTACGCCATACTTATGTAAAAGGCGGTTTCATACAGCATGTACATTCATTCATGCACCTTATGTAATTATGTCAGAACAACCCGTAAAAGTCAAGGTTATGCGCGGACTTTTTCCACTTTTTTGTTAAATCTGCCTATCCTGCCATACCCATTTGAAAGTCAAAGTCTCAGACTCCTAAAAAACGGCGCCGTTCTTTACAGCGGCGCCGTCGCCCCAGCCAGCCATTGTCTCTCGTCTTCCGTCAAATATCCCGCTGTCTTTTCATACACCGCCGCATGGTAACGGTTCCACCGTTCGATGTCCACGGGCTGCATATACGCAGTATCGATGGCATCCCTGTCAATGGGAACGTACGTGAGGGTCCTAAACTGCAGGAACTGTCCGTCCCCGTTCTTCTCCGCATTCTCCACCACCATAATATTTTCCGTGCGGATGCCATGGCTGCCCTCCCGGTAGACCCCAGGCTCGTTGGAAACCACCATTCCCGGCTCCAATACCGCTTCTTTCCGCTCAATGCCGCCGGCAGGAAGCCGCCAGCGGATGTTTTGGGGACCCTCATGCACGTTCAGGATATAACCGATGCCGTGCCCGGTACCGCATTTATAATCAATCCCTTCCTTCCAAAGGGGCTGTCTCGCCAAAATATCCAGGTTTCTTCCGGTACAGCCCTGCAGGAATTTCGCATCGCTAAGCTGCAGCATCCCTACCGCCGTCAGGGTAAAATGCTTCTTCATCTCACTGTCGGTTTCCCCTAACGCCACCGTCCTTGTCACATCCGTGGTCCCGCCCAGATACTGCCCGCCGGAATCCACCAGGTACAGTCCTTCGGGAGCAAGGCTCTTGCAGCTTCCTTCTTCCGCCTCGTAATGCATCATCGCCGCATTTTCTTTATAAGCGCTGATGGTGGGGAACGAAAGATCCACGAAACCGTCAATTTCCCGCCGGAGGCCGTCCAGGTATGCCGCTGCCGTAATCTCCGTAATCTCCTGCCGTCCCACCTGGTGTTTCAGCCAGTAAATAAATTTCACCAGCGCTACGCTGTCCCTCAGGTATACTTCCTCCATCCGCGCCAGTTCCGTTTCGTTTTTCACTGCCTTTAACCGTTCCGTCGGGTTTTTGCCCCGCACATACCCCGTCCGTCCTTCCAGCGTCTTATACAGGGCATAACTGATGTTTTCTTCGTCCAACAGCACCTTTCCCGGTCCGCCGCAGGATGTGTAATCAAAGGTTTCCAAAAAATCCGTAATTTCCCCGTAATCTTTTAACACAATCCCGTTCAGTCCGGCATATTCCGAAAATTCCGGCGTCACCTCGGAAGGCTGGACGAAAAAATACATCTTTTCAGGCGTAACAAAGCCGTAAGAAAGCGCAACCGGATTGCACGCCACGTCATTGCCGCGGATGTTTAACAGCCACATCAGGTCGTCCAGCCGCGCAAGCAGCAGGTATTCCGCCCCCGCTTCCTTCATCGTTTCCCGTACTTCCCTTAATTTTTCCGCCGTGGACTTGCCGCTTATTTCCTTTGGCAGCAGCCATACCGGATGGCTGGGAAGCGTGGGACGGTCTTTCCAAACCCGTCCTGCCAGATCCAAGTCATAGCGGATTGCGATGTCCTTTCCGTTCCCGGCTTCCTTCGCTTTTTCCGCCAGCTTTTTTTCCAGCCTGCGGCCTTCCCCGCAGTCCATGACCCTGCCGTCAAAGCCAAGCGTCCACCCCGGTTCCATTTCCCGGTACAGGAAATCCGGGATATCGGGAACCCCTTCCTCCTGCATCTTAAACAGCGTAATTCCCGTCCCCTTAAGCTCTTTTTCCGCCTGTATGAAATATCTGCCGTCGGTCCAAAGTCCTGCCGTGCGCTTTCCCACTACCAAAGTCCCGCTCGAACCGGTGAACCCGGAAAAGTATTCCCTTGCCTTAAAATATCCGTCCACGTACTCGGAACCGTGGAAATCCGAAGTCGGAATGATATAATAATCCATCCCTTCCGTTTCCATTTCCTTACGCAGAGCCTTAAGCCTGTCCTGTATGATTTCGATTTCCATTGTTTCCATTGTGCCAAACTTCCTTTTTTCTTTTTTCTGCCGCTTTCCGTTCCGGCAGCCGCCGTAATCTGAGCGGAACACTGCCCTGCTCTCACTCGATATAGGTCTTCCTTGCCTTCACGGAACTGTACGCAAACACCATTAACACCACAAAATACCCGGCAATGACCGCAATGGAAATCCATCCGGGTCCTTTCAAATAGGAATTCACCAAATTGATGATACCAACCGCTGCCGCCAGTACGCCAACCAAAAGCGCCTTACCCGACATATAACGGATAAATCCTTCCTTATCCTTTATTTGTTCCACATCCACGTCCTTGCTGACGAGAACCCCTTTGACAATCTTCCCCCGCGTCTTCATCACCGCCGCCGTATAGACTAAATACAGTCCGCAGGCCGTAATCAGGATATCAAAAATACTCATATTGTCCATGGCGCCACCTATGCAAGCCCAAGGAAATCTTCCACGGTTTTCTTCATCCCGTCCTTTTCGCATATATGGTCATGCACAACGGGAGCCGTACGGATTTCCTCGATGGCGCGTGGCACTTTCACGTTCGCCAGCGAAGACAATTCGTCCACCAGTTCAAAATCGGTCATCTTATCGTATTTGCCGTCAATGGCATTCATGACGCTGCGGGTAAACTTAAAAGGACTTGCCGTGGAAGCGATGACCGCGGGCGTTTTATCCCCCGTTTCCTCCACGTATTTGCGGTAAACGCAGGATGCCACTGCGGTATGGGTATCCAGCACATAACCGGTCTTTTCATAAAGAGCCTTTATCGTCTCCGCCGTTTCTTCCCCGGAAGCATAATTTCCGTAAAAATCGCCAAGACCTGCCCTCATTTCTTCCGTTATCACGTATTTTCCGTCCCCGGATAACGCCTTCATGAGCTCCGCATTCTTCCCGGCATCATTCCCCGCAAGCCGGTAAACCAAACGTTCCAGGTTGCTGGAAATCAGGATATCCATGGAAGGGGAACTGGTCAGCACAAATTCCCTGTTCTTATCATAAATACCCGTGCGGAAAAAGTCGTACAGCACTTTGTTTTCATTGGAGGCACAGATTAACTTCCCGATGGGCAGACCCATGTTCTTGGCATAAAACGCCGCAAGGATATTGCCGAAATTCCCGGTAGGCACCACCACGTTCATCCTGCCGCCTTCCTCCATCTTTCCTTCCGCCAAAAGCCTTGCATACGCATACACATAATAAACAATCTGCGGCACAAGCCGTCCGATGTTAATGGAATTCGCCGAGGAGAACTGAAAGCCCTGTGCATCCATCCTTCCCGCCAGCTCTTTATCCGCGAAGATTTTTTTTACGCCTGTCTGCGCATCGTCAAAATTGCCGTGGATACCCACCACGTAAGTATTGTCCCCTTTTTGCGTCACCATCTGCTTTTCCTGTATGGGGCTGACGCCGTCCTTTGGATAAAATACAATGATTTTCGTGCCTTCCACGCCCGCAAACCCTGCCAGCGCCGCTTTCCCCGTATCCCCGGAAGTCGCGGTCAGGATAACGATTTCATTTTCCACGTGGTTCTTCTTCGCCGCCGCAATCATCAGATGGGGCAGGATGGAAAGCGCCATATCCTTAAACGCGATGGTCGCGCCATGAAACAATTCCAAATAATATGCCCCGTCCGCGCTGACAAGGGGGGCTATCACTTCCGTATCAAATTTCCCGTCATATGCCCGCGCGATGCAGCCTTTTAATTCCTCCTCCGTGAAATCGGTCAGATACAGCTTCATCACTTCATAAGCCACTTCCCGGTAAGTCATCCCTGCCAGTTCCTTAAGTTCCCGGTCCAATGCCGGAATCCTCTCCGGCACGAACAGGCCGCCGTCATCGGAAAGCCCTTTTAAGATTGCCTCCGAAGCCTTCACCCGGATACCGCTGTTTCTTGTACTGTTATAGAAAACCTCCATATGTCCTACCTCACCTGTTTATGTATATTTTTATAAACCGTTCCTTACCATCATTTGAAACGCATCAAGTATAGCATAAAATCAGGCAGGACGCAATGCGAAGTTTGCGTGGAAACACATTGCCTTTCCCGTCCGCACCATGTATAATCCACTTATATACGGATGCCGAACATCCGCATCTTTCACCCGAACCGGGAAAATACAGCAGGAAAGGATTACGCCATGGAAATCGAACGCAAATTCACCGTAAAAACACTGCCCGAAAATCTGGATACCTACCAATCCTGCCTGATTGAGCAGGCATACTTAAACACCGACCCCGTCGTGCGCATCCGCAGGCAGGACGATGAATATTACCTCACTTACAAAGGAAAAGGACTCCTCGCAAGGGAAGAATACAACCTTCCCTTAAACAAGGAATCCTATGAGCACCTGCGAAAAAAAGCGGACGGTACCATCATTACCAAAAAAAGATACTTCATTCCGCTCACGCAGCCCTCTTATGCGCAAAACGCCGGTCTTTCCGCCGAAGAACAAAATGCGCCGCTTACCATTGAACTGGATGTATTCGACGCACCCTTCGCCCCTTTACTCATCGCGGAAGTGGAGTTTCCCACCGAACATGCCGCCGGCGCCTTCCTGCCGCCGGAATGGTTCGGGCAGGACGTGACCTATGACCCGGAATACCACAATTCCAACTTAAGCAGATTAGAATTTTAAAACACGCTGTAATACCATGGGTCACACCATTACATCCACGCTGCCGCCCGCCGGAGCCGCCACTTCCTCCGGCGCCGGTACCGGCATCTCCGTTCCGCCAAGCTGCAGGGACACGCCGCCCGAACCGCCGGAATTTTCCTGTTTCTCCCTCGCCAGTTTGCCGAACAAATCCCTTAAGTATTTCATGTCCGCTTCCATCAGTTCCCGCAGTTCCTCCGACCGGTGCTTTTTCTTAAGCCGCTCCAAATCTTCAGGGTCCATATCCTCCTGCACCCCTCCAAGCAGTTCGTCCGCCATCTCCTTAAGCCCGTCCATCCCCGCTTCTTCCACGGACTCGCCCAGTTCTTCCATGCTTTCTTCCATCATCGCCCGGTATTCCCGCATCAGCCGCTCCAGTTCCTTGCGCTGCGCTTCTTCCGTTTCTTCCGTTTCTCCCTGTTCCTGCGCGGTAAGCCCTTCATAATCCTCCGTTTCCACAAGACAGGAGCCGGTCTGCTGCGCCTTTTCCTCCGCTTCCAAATGCTTCATCCGCTTTTTCGCAATCCGCTCCAGCTTCTTCGCATGGGCAATCGCCAGTTCCAGCTCCCGTTCGTCATAATCCTCGTTCTTCCGCTTTCTTTGGAGCATCCCCGTCTTCCTGCGCGCCTTCGCCGCCACGCTTCTGGCATTGCCGGATGTTTTCGCCATCATAATCTGCATGGAAATTTCCTTAAAATTGTACCGCAAGGGCTTCTTGCGTTTTATACCCGGTTTGGAAACCGATATCGTCGCCTTCACCGACCCGTCCGCATCTTTCACACTGATTAGCTGCCTGCCGGAACTGCTTCCGCCTATCCTCATACCCATACCTTCATCCTCCCTGATCCGTCTGACATTTCCCTGCCGGCAAATCCGTTTGCCGGCTGTCATATCATATACCATGAAACACATATCCTTTTATCCTATATCGGCAAAAAGCGTGATTTTATTAAGCGGAAGGCGGAGTTACCGTTCACTCCGTGACCAGTAACAAGGCAAAATCCCGGTTGCATAATAACAGCAGATAGTAGTTGACAAGCAGGAATCGTAACTTTTATAATAGTTACGACATAATATAACGGTCAAAATATTAAAATAAGGACGGTTGCATATGAGGAGCGGAATTTTCCATATTCCAACCACGTGAGCAGGGGGTACATTGACATGAAAAGCATACGAACCAAAATTACTTTATCTCTTATCCTGACTGTCCTCATCGGACTGGTCGCATCCGGATCTTTAGGCATCTCGCTAAACTACCACAATACTATGTCCACCGTAGAACAAATGATGAGCCAAACGGCAGTCCTGGCGGCAGGACGGGCACAGCAGGAACTGGCGGCATATAAGAACGTCGTCATGGAAGTCGGGTGTATTCCGCAGTTGTCTGATCCGGAAGTACCCATAGAGGAAAAACAGGCAATTATCGACGAACGTGTTTCCATGCATGATTTCCGCAGGGGAAACATTGTCGGCGCGGACGGAATCAGTATTTTTGACGGAAACGATTACTCGGACCGTGAATATGTGCGCCAGGCAATGCAGGGAAATGTTTTTGTATCGGAGCCGTTGGTCAGCAAAATCACGGGAGAACTGTCCATAATGGTGGCAGCGCCCCTGTATTCCGGGGGAGACCCCGAAAGCCCCATTGCCGGCGTCGTATATTTCGTTCCGCGTGAAACCTTTTTGAACGATATTGTATCCGCCATCCAAATCGGCGAAAACAGCAGGGCTTACATGATTAATAAATCCGGCAGCACAATTGCCGACATCACGCTCGATACAATCACGGTCCAAAACATAGAAGCGGAGGCACAGGGCGATGCCTCGCTGCAGGAACTGGCTGCCATCCATGCAGGGATGCGGCAGGGGGAAAACGGATTTGGAAGCTATACGGACGGAGAAAACAAAATGTTTGCGGCCTATGCTCCCGTACCGGATACGGACGGCTGGAGTATTGCAGTAACCGCACCGCAGATTAATTACCTGGCATCCACGCGGGATGCCATGGTAATCAATATTGCGGTGATTGCAGTTTCCATATTACTTTCCGTTATCGTCGCCCTGGTTCTTGCCATCAATATCGGTAAACCCATGAAAGCCTGTGTCAGGCGGATGAAACTGCTTGTGGAGGGCGATTTGGAGACACCGATGCCTAAGATTACCAATAAGGATGAAACCGGTGTCCTTGTCAGGTCAACCGAGGCTTTGGTTGTTGGTCTGCGTACCGTTATCAGCGACATCAGTTATTTGCTCAATGAAATGGCAAACCAAAACCTGGATATCCATACGGAACATGAGGAAGTCTATGTTGGCAGTTTTCAGGATATTCTGCATTCCATGCGCAATATGAGAATTGAATTAAACGGCGCCATGCGCCAGGTCAACCAGTCTGCAGAGGAAGTGGCAAATGCCAGCAACCAACTGTCCTCAAGCGCACAGACGCTCAGTCAGGGTACGACCGAACAGGCAAGCGCAGTACAGCAGCTTGCAGCACAGGTCAGCCTGATTTCCGATGAGGTAAAAAACACGGCGAGCGGGGCGTTGGATGTCAGAAGCCAGACGCATCAGACCGGCGAAGCAGTGCTCCTTTGCAACCAAAAGATGCAGAATCTGGTAGGAGCCATGGAAAAAATCCGAACCAGCTCCGAGGAGATTGAAAAGATTCTTAAGACCATCGATGATATTGCGTTCCAGACAAATATACTCGCCCTGAATGCAGCAGTGGAAGCCGCCAGGGCCGGCAGCGCCGGAAAGGGATTTGCCGTTGTTGCGGAAGAAGTCCGCAATTTGGCCGGCAAGTCCGCACAGGCCGCCCAAAATACCTCTGAGCTTATTGCAAATTCTACGGAGGCAGTACATACCGGTACCGAAATTGCCCAAAATACGGCAGACGTCCTGCTCGGCGTCGTAAACAGCATCCAGTCCGTGGTCGATGCCATTGACCATATTGCAATCATATCCAATGAGCAGTCCGAATCGGTTGAGCAGGTTTCCGAGGGAATCAATCAGATTTCGGTCGTTGTGCAAAGCAACAGTTCCACCGCCGAGGAAGGTGCGGCAGCAAGTGAACAGCTTTCCGCTGCGGCTGCCTGCCTGAAGGAACTGGTGGACCAATTCTCGCTCGCTTCCGAATAATCCGCATGTCTCACCGCGCCCCATGCGCCGCTTTGGCGGCACACCTCCTCTGCATGGGGCTGTGCATAAAAAAGTCCCGTGGGATAAGCTAACGCTTCTCCCCACAGGACTCTCTCACTTCCAACACCGCCGGAAACACAATATGTTCATACTCTTTTCTTCCCGCAATAATATCAAACAACAACCGCACCGTCGTCTCCGCCATCTCCCCCACCGGCTGCTTCATAGTGGTAATGGCAGGATTGTAATACTTCCCAAGTTCTATCCCGTCAAATCCTGCCACCGATACATCTTCCGGAATCCGCAGTCCCGCCTCCAGCAAAGCACGGCAGGCGCCTATGGCGAGGATATCCGCCGTAGCGAATACGGCGGTAAACTTTTCTCCCGACTCAATCAGCTTTTTCGTAGTCCGGTAGCCATTTTCCATGGAGAAATGGTCAATCTCCTCCTCCACGCACCGCACCAGTTCCTCCCTGCAGGGAAGCCCGTTCTCCGCAAAAGCGTCCCGGTACCCTTCCAGCCGCAGCCGCCCGATACTGTCCACTTCCGATTCTGCAGAAATAATGGCAATATCCTTATGCCCCAGTCCAATCAGGTAAGAAGTCATGGCGCAGCTCTCCTTCCGGTCATCCACCGCCACGCTGGAATAACCTGCCCGGTTTAATTTCTCCGGCACCAATGTACCGATGGTGCTGAAAATATAAGGGACTGTCAGGTTTGCAATTTTTTCCTCTGAATGAAGGAAATAACCGCCGAGGAAAATAATCCCCCGCAGTCTTTTTTCCTTAACCAGTTCCAGCGCCACGTCCACCTCATCCTCATAATATTCCACGTGCTGGAGCACCAGCGAATACTTCTTCCTCTGTGTTTCGTTTTCTATTACCTTTATCATATCGCTGAACAGCGGGTTCGCGATACCCTTTACGAGCACGGCGATGCACCTGGCATCCGTCCTCTTTAAATTCCGCGCGCTGTTATTGGGTACGAAACCCGTTTCACGGATAACCTCCATGATCATCTGTTTCGTCTCCGGATTGATGTCCGGGTGGTTGTTAATCGCCCGCGAAACCGTGCTGACCCCGACCCCGCACTGCTTTGCGATATCCTTAATCGTTATTTCCGGCATGGCACTATCCTCGTCCGTAAAGTTTTGTCATGGTACGGATTTTTTCTGCCAGTTCATCCGTCAACTGCCCGTCCAGCATACGCCATTTCCAGTTATTTCCCAGCGTGGAGGGGATATTAATCCGTGCCTCCGCTCCCAAACCAAGATAATCCTGCATCGGGATAATCGCCGTATCCGATACGCTGGCAAGCGCCGCCCTTATAAACTCCCAATGGACATCCTTTCTGGATGTTATGTTCAGGTAACGCTTTGCAAAGGACTTATCCTTCCGGTTCAGCGCATCAAACCACCCCATGGTTGTGTCATTGTCATGGGTTCCCGTATATACCACGGAATTACAGGTGTAATTATGGGGAAGGTAATCGCTCTCCTCCCTGGAATCAAATGCAAACTGGAGGATTTTCATGCCCGGATAACCCGTTTTCTTTACCAGCTTTAACACGCTGGGCGTTAAAAAGCCCAAATCTTCCGCAATGACCGCCTTCTTACCGAGTTTTTCCTTCATCACCTTAAAAATGTCATACCCGGGGCCTTTTTCCCAATGTCCGAATTCTGCCGTAGTATCCCCGTAAGGAATGAAATAGTATTCGTCAAATCCCCGAAAATGATCAATCCGTACCACATCATACAGCTTATAGCAGTAAGCAATCCGTCTCATCCACCACTCATAGCCCGTTTCCTTATGGTATTCCCAGCGGTACAGCGGATTTCCCCAAAGCTGTCCGGTAGCGGAAAAGGAATCCGGCGGACAGCCCGCAACCCCTACCGGGATACAGTTTTCATCCAACTGGAACAGTTCCGGGTTCGCCCACGTATCCGCGCTGTCAAAAGCCACGTAAATCGGAATGTCACCGATAATCTCGATTCCCTTTTCATTGGCATATGCTTTCAGGGCAAACCACTGGGAAGCGAACAGATACTGCTGAAACCCGTAAAATTCCACTTCCGCGGCATATTTTTCCTTGTAAGCCGCCATCGCCCCTTCCTTCCGGAGCCTGATATCCTCATCCCATTCAATCCAGCTTACGCTGTCAAAGGAATTCTTCACCGCCATATACAGGGCGTAATCGTCCAGCCAAAACGCGTTCTCCTCCCTGAATTTTAAGAAGTCCCCGTCCGTGCCGATATTACTTCTTTCATATGCCTTTTTCAGTACTTTGAAACGGGACAGATACACTTTCTCATAATCCACATATCCGTTGTCCGCACCGAAATCGCAGGCTTCACATTCTTCCCTGGTCAGCCAGCCCTTCCCAATCAGCTCCTCCAAATCAATATAATACGGATTTCCCGCAAAGGTGGAAAAAGACTGGTAAGGCGAATCACCGTATCCGGTGGGACCAAGCGGAAGTATCTGCCAGTACTTCTGCCCTGCCTTCTCCAAAAAATCCACAAATTCATATGCCTGTTTTGAGAATGTACCGATTCCGTACTTAGACGGAATGCTCGATACAGGTAATAAAATACCGCCTTTTCTCATTGCTGCTTTGCTCCTTTCGGGTTAAGCTGCCGGTAGCTTAACCTTTCACTGCTCCGGCAACCACACCTTCAATAATATATTTCTGACATGTCAGATAGAAAATAATAATCGGGATGATGGAAAGGACGAGCATCGCCATCAGGGCGCCCATATCCTTATTACCGTTGGACCCCACCAGCATCTGTACCACGACCGGAATGGTTTTGTACTTTGTGCTGATACCGATTACCAGATATGGAAGCAGGAAGTCGTTCCAAATCCACATTGCATTCAAAATCGCCACCGTAATCGCCGTAGGCTTTAAAATCGGGAACACCACGCCAAAAAAGGTTTGGAGCGGATTGCATCCGTCAATCATTGCCGCTTCTTCAATCTCAAGGGGGATGGATTTAATAAATCCCGAAAACATGAATACCGACAGCCCTGCGCCAAACCCAAGGTACAGTACGCACATACCCAAAGGGCTCCGCAAATGGAATTTATCCGCCAGGCTCGTCATCGTAAACATTACCATCTGAAACGGCACAATCATGGAAAATACGAACATGTAATAAAGCACCGTGGCATATACGGATTTTACCCTTGTGATGTAATATGCCGTCATGGACGTAAAAAGAATCAACAGTACCACGGAAATAATCGTGATGAAAAATGACCAGCCGATGGCATTCAAAAGCCCCGTCTTAATCAGACCGTTCACATAATTCGTCATCCCTGCAAACGTTTCCCCCGTGGGAAGCGAGAACGGGTCGGAACTTATGTAAAATTTCCCTTTAAAAGAGTTATTCAGGATAAACAACAAAGGGTACAGGATTGCTACCGCTACGATACATAATACCACAAAAATCACTTTATTGGAAGCCTTGGTTTTTGCTGACATCATTATTGCTCTACCTCCTTACTCCTTGTAAAGGACAACTGTGCCAATGCGATGACCACCACGATTACAAAAAACAAAACTGCCTTTGCCTGACCCACACCTTCGTACCCGGTCCTTCCATAGAAGGTCTCGTAGATGTTCAGAGCAAGCATCTGTGTCCGCTTCATCGGTGCGCCGTCCGTCAGCGCCTTGTTCTGGTCGAACAGTTTGAAGCTGTTGGACAATGTTAAAAACATACAAATCGTAATCGAAGACATAACCATGGGTACTTTCACTTTTATCAAAGTCTGCCAGGGCGTTGCGCCGTCGATTTTTGCCGCCTCAATCAGTTCCATCGGCACGTTCTGCAGTCCCGCGATGTAAATAATCATCATGTAACCGATCATCTGCCAGTTCATCAGTATTACCAAACCCCAAAAACCGAATTTGGCATTGGATACAATCGTTGTTTCATATCTATATAAAATAGCGTTAATCATCTGCTGCCATGTGTAGCCGAGTACAATACCGCCGATTAAGTTCGGCATGAAAAATATCGTCCTGAAAACGTTCGTCCCTGCCACTTTCCTTGTCAGCAGCAATGCAATCGTAAACGCAAGCAGGTTAATGGTAAGTACACTGATAATCGTAAATGCTGCCGTAAATCCCAACGCGCTGGTAAATCCCTGACCGCTTTCAAAAGCCGTTTTGTAATTTGCCAGCCCCACAAACGTAGCATTGTCTACCGTGGTAAATTTGCAAAAGGATAAATACACACCTTGTGCAAACGGAATGATAAATGCGAATGCAAACGCAATTACGGTAGGCAGGGTAAAAATCATAAAATACCTTTTTAATGTTTTTTCCATTGTCCATCCTCCTTCTCAACCGCCCCTGTTTGGACCAATTTCCTTACAAAACGCCCCACAGCCGAGGCTGTGGGGCGTTCCCTGCAAGGCTTGCACATCTGATTCTTATTAAATCTGATTTCTGTTAAATCCGGTTCTTATTTATTTTGTGCCTTGTTTTATTGTATCATATATTTACTGTGCCGTTGCGGATTTCTCCTCAGCCCATCTTGTTACCACCAGGTTCTTTACGTCATCCCAGCTCATGTTGCCGTTGCAGTATTCCAGCAAAGCTGCGCCGAAATCATCCTTGAATGCCTGGCTGGGGAATGTGGTGAAGTTCCAGGTTACACTGTTCTTGCCGTTTTCCATGAAGCGGTACATTTCTTTTGCCAAAGGATCGGAAGGCTTTTCGCTGTCACCGAAGGTAGAGAACGGAGCCGCGTTGCCTAAAGAGTTCAACATGTAGTTCTTTCCTGCTTCGGAAGAAATCATCCAGTTCACAAAATCAAGCGTTGCTTTCTGGTCCGCTTCGGATGCCTGTTTGTTTACACACCAAAAGTTTTCCGTACCGGTGCAAAGACCCTGGCTTTCCTCGCCGGATACACCCGTGTAAATCGGCATGAACTTAATGTCTTCTTCTTTTACGGTATTGCCGTCTACGTCTGCAACCTGTCCCCATGCCCAGTTACCGTTCTGTACCATCGCACACTGTCCGAGTGCAAATTCAGCCATGGAGTCGGTCACTGCCTTGCTTCCGAGAAGTCCCGGTGCGCAGGTGGAGTTGTTGATGTACAGGTCGAAGATATTTTTGAAATTATCGGAATATTTAAAGGTAATCTCAGCCATATCGTTTACGCCGTTGTCTTTGTATTCATAGTATACCGGAAGGTTTGCAAGGTGGGTCTGCCATCTCCAGTCTTCACCGGGAAGCAGGGAAGTGGAAGCGAATACACCCTGGATGCCAAGCGCATCTTTCTTTGCGGTCATGTCTTCCACAACTTCCTTTAATTTTGCAAAGCTGTTGATTTCATCCACGTTTGCCGCTTTCGCGCCTTCGGTTGCGAAATATGCCTGCATGATGGCATCGTTATAAATGATTCCGTATGCTTCCACGGTATAAGGAACACCGTATACGCCGCCGTCATCGCCCGTTACCGCAAGGCCTTTGTCGGAAAGGTTATTGTAAAGGTCGGAACCCGATAAATCAAGGCAGTAATCTTTCCAACTGCTGTAACCTACCGGTCCGTTAATCTGGAACAGGGTCGGTGCATCGGAGCCTGCGATTTCCGATTTCAATACTTCTTCATAAGTGCCGCTTGCCGCAGTTACCACTTTTACGGGAACTCCTGTTTCCTGCGTGTAAGCTGCCGCGATTTCCTGCCACTGTGCGTCAACTTCCGGTTTGAAGTTCAGGTAATATACGGAACCCTCACCTGCCGCTGCGCTGTCGCCTGCCGGTTCCGCATTTTCTGCCGGTGCCGTTTCTGCCGGTGCCGTTTCTGCCGGTGCCGTCTCCGCCGGTGCCGCGCTGTCTGCCGGTGCCGATTCCGCCGGCGCTTCGGAAGTGCCGCCGCAGCCGACTAACATGGAAGAAACCATTGCTGCACAAAGTAATGCACTGATTAATTTCTTTTTCATAATACTTATCTCTCCTTTTCTGCTGAAATACTGTTTCCCGTTTCCGTCAACTTACCCGCCAATTCCTATTTGGTAACGGTTTCGGTATCGTTTTCGGTAACGTTTCCGATTACATCTTGAGAATATCATTCCTCACTAAAAATTGCAAGTCTTTTTTTGCTTTTTTTGTATCTTTGTCACTATTAGCAAAATTATATCTTTCGTTTTTATGCATTTTATCTATACAAATTACATAATTTTTATGCTTTTCCGCACAGCCAATTCCCTGTAATGGACCCCCCTCCACCATAACCGCCCTTGCCGGCACGTAAGCGTAAGCAAAACACCCTGCCCGGACGGCGGAGTGACATCCGCAGACCGGGCAGGGTGTTCCGTTTACGCTTACGTGCATCCCCCTCCGTCAAAAACAGACCTATTCCTTCCCATCCCAACAATACGTGCACAGTTTACACCGCTCAATCCCCACCGACTCCATCATATCGTCCAGCCGGTGGTAACGCAGGGAAGTAAAATTAAGCTGCTTCCTGATGCGCTCCAGCATTTCCCCGTATTCCTCCGTTTCCGGGTCCGAATAAGCCTCTAAACGGGTAAACCTGCCTTCCCGCTCCAAATCTTTTAATACCCTGCGGGTAATCAGATCCATTTCCGAAGTGGAACGGGAGAAATTCAAGTATTTACAGCCGTAAAGCAACGGCGGGCACGCCGGGCGGATATGCACTTCCTTCGCGCCGCTTTGGTATAGGAACTCCGTAGTCTCCCTAAGCTGGGTTCCCCTGACAATGGAATCGTCGATTAAAAGAAGGCTCTTGTCCTGAATCAAATCATGGACGGGAATCAGTTTCATCTTCGCAATCAGGTTCCTTTGGCTCTGTATCGTCGGCATAAAAGAACGGGGCCATGTGGGCGTATACTTAATGAACGGACGGGAAAAAGGAATCCCCGACTCATTGGAATAACCGATGGCATGGGGCGTCCCGGAATCCGGCACTCCTGCCACAATATCGGGCTGCGCGTCATCTCTTTTGGCAAGCAGCGAGCCGCAGTTATACCGCATCTTTTCCACGCTGATTCCCTCATAGGAAGAAGACGGGTAGCCGTAATAAACCCACAAAAACGTACATATCTTCATGTCTTTCCCCGGTGCGGCAAGCGTATGGACTCCCTCCGGCGTCACGATAACCACTTCCCCCGGTCCAAGCTCTCTCTCCCCGGTATACCCAAGGTTCAAATAAGCAAAGCTCTCAAAGGAAATACAGTATGCATCCTCCTTTTTTCCCAGCGCCACGGGTGTCCTTCCCATCCGGTCCCTTGCCGCATAGATGCCTTTTGCGGTCATTAACAGTATGGTCATGGAACCGTCTATGATTTCCTGCGCATACCGGATGCCATCCACAAGGTTTTCCTTTTGGTTAATAATTGCCGCCACCAGTTCCGTGGCATTGATATCCCCGCCGCTCATTTCCAAAAAGTGAGAATGCCCCGACCGGAATACCTGCTCCACGATTTTATCCGTATTGTTAATCTTCCCTACCGTTTCTATGGCATAGGTACCGTGGTGGGACCGAACGATTAACGGCTGCGGCTCATAATCAGAGATGCAGCCAATTCCCAAATAGCCTTTCATTTCGTTTAAGTCTTTATCGAACTTGGTACGGAACGGCGCATTCTCGATATTGTGGATAGCGCGGTCAAACCCCTTTTCCCCGTATACCGCCAGTCCCGCCCGCCTCGTACCCAAATGGGAATGGTAATCCGTCCCGAAAAACAAATCAAACAAGCAATCCTTCTTTGATGCCACTCCAAAAAATCCACCCATAAATTATCCTCATTCCTAAATGTACCTCAGCCGTTCGGCTTCCTTTTTACGGTACATATATTTCCTATACGTTAATCTCCGCTTTCACGCCAAGCAGTTCCTTATGCTTCTCCAACAGGGGACGGATGATACCGGAAAGAAATGCCTCCACCTGCTCCTTGGAACGCCCTACGTATTTAGACGGGTCCATGGTCTTTTGCAGGTCCTCCAGGGTCATGTTAAACGCAGGGTCTGCCGCAATCAATTCCAGTAAATTATTGTCCTTTCCTTCCACTTTCACATTCCTTCCAGCTTCCATGGAAAGTGTGCGGATTTTCTCATGCAGTTCCTGCCTGTCCCCCCCTGCCTTTACCGCATCCATCATGATATTCTCCGTTGCCATAAACGGCAGCTCACTCATCAGCCGTTTCTCGATGACTTTCGGGTAAACCACCAAACCGTCCACCACGTTCAGGCACAAATCCAGGATGCCGTCCACGGCAAGGAAGCCTTCCGGTATGGAGAGCCTTTTGTTCGCCGAATCATCCAACGTCCGCTCAAACCACTGGGTTGCCGAAGTAATGGCGGGATTTAGCGCATCCGCCATCACATAACGGGAAAGGGAAGCAATCCTTTCGCTCCGCATGGGATTGCGCTTATACGCCATGGCGGAAGACCCGATCTGGCTCTTTTCAAACGGTTCCTCCACTTCCTTCAAATGCTGGAGCAGCCGGATATCATTGGACATCTTATGGGCGCTTGCCGCAATGCCTGCCAGTACGTTTACGACCCTCGTATCCACCTTGCGGGAATACGTCTGGCCCGACACCGGATAACATTCCGCAAAGCCCATTTTTTCCGCAATCATCGGGTCTATCTTATCGATGGTTTCCTGATTCCCGTCAAAAAGCTCCAAAAAAGAAGCCTGCGTTCCCGTGGTTCCCTTAGAGCCCAAAAGTTTCATATGGGAAAGCACATGCTCCAAATCCTCCAAATCAAGGAAGAACTCCTGCAGCCAAAGCGTCGCCCTCTTTCCCACAGTAGTTGGCTGCGCCGGTTGGAAATGGGTAAAAGCAAGCGTTGGCTGCGCCTTGTATTCCTCCGCAAAATCGGCAAGTTCCTTCATCACATTCACCAGTTTCTTTTTCACCAGCTTAAGCGCTTCCGTCATTACGATGATATCCGTGTTGTCACCCACATAGCAGGATGTGGCACCCAAATGGATGATACCTTTCGCTTTCGGACACTGTACCCCGTATGCATACACATGACTCATGACATCATGGCGGACTTCCTTCTCCCTCGCCTTTGCCACATCGTAATTAATATCCTCCGCATTTGCTTTTAACTCGTCAATCTGCTCCTGCGTAATAGGAAGCCCCAGTTCCTTTTCCGTCTCCGCCAGGGCAATCCACAATTTCCTCCATGTACGGAACTTCATGTCCGGCGAAAAGATATACTGCATTTCCCTGCTGGCATATCGTTCCGAAAGCGGACTCTGATATCTGTCTGTACTCATAAACCTCTCCTCTCTGATTTCACGGTTTTTTACGGTTTTCATGCATTTTTCATAAATTTTCATGAATAGTTCCGCCGTTCCTTACCGCTCATAATCCCCTCGGATATCCCCTGCCGGCGGTTCCATGGGATACCTGCCGTTAAAACATCCCCTGCAGATGCCAAGACCGCCCGCCATTTCCCCCAGCCGTTCTTCTTTCAGATAAGCCAAAGAGTCGGCTCCTATCATGCCGCAGATTTCCTCCACGGTACGCCCGTGGGCAATGAGCTGCTCCTTTGCCGGTACATCCGTACCGAAATAACAGGGCCACAAAAAAGGCGGGGAGCTAATCCGCATATGCACTTCTTCCGCCCCCGCTTCCCGCAGCATATGCACGATACGGCCGGAAGTCGTCCCCCGCACGATGGAATCGTCAATCATGACAATCCGCTTTCCTTCCACGGCTTCCCGCAGCACATTCAGTTTCACGCGCACACTGCTCTCCCTGCTTTTCTGTTTGGGTTTTATGAACGTGCGCCCCACGTATGTATTCTTCACAAATGCCTGCCCGTAAGGGATGCCCGACTGCAGCGAATACCCGAGTGCCGCACAGTTGCCCGATTCCGGCACGCCCACCACCAAATCCGCCTCCACAGGCGAATCCATGGCAAGAAACCTGCCCGCTAAAATCCGCGCATTATATACGCTGACACCGTCAATGTAACTGTCCGGCCTTGCAAAATAAATATATTCAAAAATGCACCTGGCATGTTTTTCTTCCGGGATACAAAGGGAGCGGTCGGACTCTATCCCCTTTTCCGGCGAAATCGTCACGATTTCCCCCGGCAGTACGTCCCTGACGTACTGCGCGCCCACTGTATCCAAAGCGCAGGTCTCCGAAGCCAAAAAATAGGCATTGTCCCTTTTCCCGATGCAGAGCGGTTTAAAGCCAAAAGGGTCCCTCGCCCCAATCAGTTTTCTCGGCGACATCACAATCAGTGAATAAGCGCCCTTGATCTTCCGCATGGCACGTCCCACCGCTTCCTCCACGGTGGCGGAATTCAGACGTTCCCTGGCAATATGGTAGGCAATGACCTCCGAATCAATGGTGGTCTGGAAAATCGCCCCCGTATATTCCAGTTCGTGCCGCAGCTCTGGCGCGTTAATCAGGTTGCCGTTATGGGCAAGCCCCAAAGTCCCTTTCACATAGTTTAATACCAAGGGCTGGGCATTTTCCCTCGTGCTGCTTCCCGCCGTGGAATAACGCACATGCCCAACGCCGATGTCACCCTTTAACGTATCCAAAAGCTCCGGCGTAAAGACTTCGTTCAAAAGCCCCATATCCTTGGCGCTTACCACTTTCCCTTTCGGTCCGTTCGTATCGCTGACCGCGATGCCGCAGCTCTCCTGTCCCCTGTGCTGGAGCGCAAACAACCCATAATAAATGGTAGATGCCACGTCCCCGCCGGAAAAATCATACATGCCGAAAACACCGCATTCTTCCCTCAGCCTGTCCGTCCCGTTCGTTTCCATCCGCTCCGTATATTCCATATGCGTTATAACCCCAGCCGTTTGAACACTTCGTTGTAGGCTTCCTCCACGTTGCCGAGATCCCGGCGGAAACGGTCTTTGTCCAATTTTTCATTGGTATGTACGTCCCAAAGCCTGCAAGTATCCGGCGATGTTTCGTCCGCAAGGAGAATCTCCCCATGGAAACGTCCAAATTCAATTTTAAAATCGATGAGTTTGATATCAGCCTGTAAGAAATATGCCTTCAACACCTCGTTTACCTGAAACGCATATTTCTTAATGGTCTCAATTTCCTCCCATGTCGCCAGCCCCAGCGCTACCGCGAAATAACTGTTGATAAGCGGATCGCCGAGTTCGTCGTTTTTATAACTGAATTCGATGGTCGGCTCCTGGAACGGGGTGCCTTCCGGAACGCCCAGACGTTTGGAAAAGCTGCCTGCCGCCACATTACGGATGATGACTTCAAGCGGAACGATTTCCACCTTCTTTACCGCCGTTTCCCTGTCGCTCAGTTCCTCTATCAAATGGGTAGGAACCCCTTCCTTTTCCAACAGCCGGAACACATGGTTGGTCATTTTGTTATTTATAACGCCCTTTCCGACGATGGTTCCCTTCTTCTCCCCGTTAAATGCGGTAGCATCGTCCTTGTAATCCACGATTACCACATCCGCGTCATCCGTTGCAAATACCCTCTTTGCTTTTCCTTCATAGAGCTGTTCCAGTTTCTTCATATTTTCCTCCGTTCCGCCTGCCGGCAAAAGATGATTCAAGCAAAATCCTGTCACTTTGAAGTATATAACAGATATTTTTATAAGTCAATTCGATTTCTTTGTCCGGCTCCCCAATCCAATCACAGGAAAAATTCATGCCCTCCATAAGAAAACAGCAAAGTAAGGCTGTTATCAAACCATTTCATCAGCTCCGGGTCCGCGTATTTGCGCGAAGCAAAATACAGTGCCCCTTCTGTAATATCTTCCCCGTAAAGCACTCTTTTTACGGCTTCCTTTGTTTCGTCGCTTATGTCCGTCCGCCCCAGCCTTCCGTTTGCCACCGGCGAAAACTGCGCCACGCCGTGTTCCTTCTGATAGACGACTTCCTTGACGGTATCGGGGAACTGGCTGCTTTCCACACGGTTCATAACGACCCCTGCCACCAGCATCTTGCCTTTGATGTCCTCACATCCCGCCTCGGCTTCCACAATCTGCAAAAGCACCTGGTAATCTTCTTCCGACAGGTTATACTTTGCTTCCCGCTCCAGTACATTGTAGTCTACGACCCTTTGCCCCGAAGACGCTTCGGCAACCATCCCGATAAAACTGGACTCGTCCAACTCGGCACAGTCTTCCAAAAACTGCATTTGGAATGCCTGCGTGGATGCCACGCGGTTTACCTGAAGTTCCTTTACGTTTAACCACGACACCAGCAAAATCATGTTGCAGAGAAGCAGTATCATTATATTCTTTTTATACGTGTACATGTTACCATCCTTTTCCCATTTCCGATTTTGGCTGCCGGATTCCAACATTCCGACGCCAATTTCCTGTCTCAATGTCACACAAATGTAATACTTCTTTAATATTTTATACAGGAAGTCCCAAAATTATATCTAAAATATTTCTAAATTTGTATTCTTTTTGGCGAAATGGTATAATCATGGTAAAATTACGACGCAGCCTGCGTTTTTGCGTGTCATTCCGACACGGATGCGGAAAACGGCGGAAAAAAGAACCGTAAGAAAGGATGTGGCTATGAATCATCGGCTGACAGGAGTTTATGTTGCAAAGAAAAAGGATCATTCCGTTTACTACCGGGCTTCCATCACGTTTAAGAAAAAACATATCAGCCTGGGAAGTTTTGGGGATGCGCAGACAGCGCACCGTGCTTATGAGGACGCACGGATGGCGGCGGAAAACGCGGATTTGACCATCGGGGATTATCCGCCTTCCTCACCGCTCTCTTTTGGAAAATGGGTCAGTCTGTTGAATTTCCGGGATAACGGAATTTATTTCCCGACCCCGATTTACCTGAAAAAAAAGTTTTTCCTTTATTATATGGAGCCTGCGCAGGCATTAAAATTTGATATTGATGACCTGTTCTATTATTCCACGAAAAAAATCATGCGCCGGGGAGGACATCTTTTTGTAAACGATTACGGAATGCAGTTTAGCATCCTGAACCGGTACGGGGTGAAAAATTATGCGGTACAGGAAAAAGATTACCGTTTCATCAATGGTGATTCTACGGATTTCCGTTATGAAAACATTGAAATCCTAAACCGGTTCCATGGCATCACCCGCATCCCGCGCTCTGCCGGAACCGGCAGCCAGGAATTTTGTTATAAAGTCCGGATTCATGTCTGCAGCAATTATGTGGTGGGAACTTACGACACCGAAGAAGAAGCCGCCATCGCCTACAATAAGGCGGTGGACGTACTGAAAAAAAACGGCATAAACCGCAATTTTCCCCTCAATTACATCGAAGGGCTTTCGCCTGCGGCATATGCCGATATTTATTCACGCCTTAAGCTGTCGCCTAAGATTTATGCTATTTTTCCGAATAGTCCACAAAGCTGATGTTCAGATGTACATCCCCATCCGCCCCCGCCAGGCTTCCTTCCCGCGTGTACTGCCATATTTGGAACTTGTACGGGTAATCCGGCGCTTCCTCCTGCTGGGAGAGCCATATGTCATAATCCGTCAGCTTTGTTAAATCCACCTGCTTAAGCAGCCATTCCTTCGTGCCGTACACCATGGGCTTGTAGCCCGCATTTTTAACCGTATCGAGGAAAACCTTTGCCACCTTCGTTTTCTCCTCCCGGTTTAACGCCTCCACCCGCGCCGTGTCGTTGGGAACGTATTCCATGTCAAATGCCACCGGATAGGTAATGGTAACCTGGTAATTGGCAAGGTTCTGAATGACGAAATTCGCTTCCTCTGCGGCTTCCTCCTCCGTCAATGCCTGGGAATAGAAATATATGCCGATGTCCAGCCCCGCTTCGGACGCTTTCGTGATATAATCCGTAAACTTCTCATCCAGCATTATCTCTCCGCTTCCATACCCGCGCATTCCAAGCCGGAGCATCACAAAGGAAACCCCCGACTGCTTTAGCGTTACGAAATCCACTTCCCCGTTGTATTTGGACAGGTCCGCACCCACATAGGAAAAAGTATTGCCGTCCGCATAAGACGCCAAATCATTTTTCATCTTTAGTTTGGTATAGTCATAAGTATTTTTCTCCAAATAAGGATTGATCAGCACCCATTCCTCCTCGCCGTTTGCAAGCGTCACCTTCGTATGCTTGCCGTCCCTGGAAGGGTCCTGTTCCTCCTTCTCCTCCTCTTTGCGCGCTTCCCGCTCCGCTTCCTCGTCATACCGTGCATAAGGTTCCCCGTCCGAACTGCCGTTTTCTCCCCCGTTTTGGCTGCCTGCCGCATTCCCTGCCGTCCCTGCAGCCGCGCCGCCCATACCGGACGGCGTATTTTTCGGATACATATCCCAAAAATCCAAATCCGATGCTACCAGTTTATTTTCCGCATAAAGGCGTTCCACCTCCTCCAGCGGTTTCGTCCCGTTAAAATTCATCACCGGACCGTTGGCAGAAGGTTTCACGGAAGCATCCGTCCCCGGAACGTTTGCCGCCGTATTTCCCGTCTGTGCGGTTCCGCCCTGTCCGTTCCCGGAATTCCCGCCCGCAGCGGTTTTGGTACCTGCATTTTCGTTTTGGCTGTTCCCGGTCTGTCCGCTGCCTGCCGTATCTTCCCCGTGTTCCAGCACCAGCACCTGGCTTTCCTGCGCTTCTTTGCGTTTCTTCGCTTCCCCGGCTTTGTTGGTCCAAATAACCGTCCCCACAATCAGCAGCAGACAAAGACCGACTCCCACCGCCATATATTTCATAAACAGACCAGAATTACTGTACTCGTTTTCTTCCGGCAATCTCATACCATTCTCCTGTTCCCATGTTTTTTCTTTTTATATAAACTATCACGAATTTAAAAAGTTCGCAATGCCTTCACAAAAACTTCATATTTACATTTTTTTCAAATTCCCCCTACCAAACCCCTCTATCTTGTGTTATAATTTTTACAGACATCATAAATATGTGTATTATATTATCGGAATTGCATATTAGTATAGCTTAAGTCTGATTTACAGAAAACCATTTACAAACAAACAAAAAAAAGGAGACAAAAGAGGGACACATAAAAATACGAAAACCACACAAAAGAAAGGAAGGTAACACAAATGACTGAATTCACAGAGGTTCTCGAACGAATCGATTTAAGCCGCATAGCCGCCTATTTCTTATACGGTTCCGAACCCATGTCCGAAATCACGGATTCTTTCGAGCAAAGGATTAACAAATCTTACCATGAAATTTTTGACCGGTTGGAAGAACTTTTCCCTTCGGCAGACCGTAATAGTGAAGATTTGCAGGATGCCATATCCAAATTAGTTGTAACCCACAGCGACGTTTACCTGCAGATGGGCGTACTGATAGGGTTCCAGTTATATAAAATCCTCGACCAAGGCTACTACAGCCCGAAATCGGCAGGAATCGAAAAAGTTTTGAAAAACTACATAGCCTCCCTCACAACCCCCGCGGAAAACAAGACCGGGGATGCGCCGGAAGAAAGCAGCATCCTGAAACAGATTTTTGAGGAACGCAAATTCAGTTCGCTGGAAGAAGCGCTTAACCAAAATGAGGAGTACCAAAACGCCCGGAAGGAATATCAGGCGGAAATGAACCAACTGGATCAGTGCGGTTTAAGCGCCGAGCAGAAAAAAGCCGTTGACAAAGCAGTTTCCGCCGCCAATGCCACCGGTTCCGAATATGGCGCTGCCGCTTATCAGATGGGCTTCCATGATGCCCGCAAACTAATGCTGGAACTTTTAAAATAGTTTTATGCGGTCTGTGCGTTATACAGGCTTTTTGGTCTGTCTTCCGTACAACGCACAAAGGAGGATGCCCTTGGTCGGACATCCTCCTTTTAACCGTTGCCGGTTATTTCCTATTTCCGGTTTTTATTCCGGTTCTTATTTCATTTCTTCTTCCTGCTTCTTAATCATCCGACGAACCATCTCGCCACCGATAGAGCCGGCTTCCTTAGATGTTAAATCACCGTTGTAACCTTCTTTCAGGTTAACACCTAATTCAGAAGCGACCTCAGTCTTAAAACGGTCCATGGCTGCCTTAGCTTCAGGAACTTCTACTCTATTAGATTTGCTGTTTGCCATCTTCTTTCACCTCCAATTTATAATTTCGAGCTTTCGCTATCTATATTTGAGATAAGCAATTTCCGTTCTTTTATTGCTTACCCCAAACACGTTTCCGCATCCGGATTAAGCAGGAACTTTATCACTTATCTTGATGTTAGTATTAGCGGAGATGAAATAATTATTAAGGTAATTTTTACCTTTGCTTTTCGCTTCCGGCGCTAATTGCACAAAATATATTGTCATGGTATAATCATCCACGGAATCCGCAAACCAATGTATTACCGGAAATCCATAATTTTACACGGAAAGAGGAATATGCGCATGACACTGACTACACTCTGCTATATCGAAAAAGAAGACTCTTACCTGATGCTCCACCGGATAAAAAAAGAAAAAGACATAAACAAAGATAAATGGATTGGCATCGGGGGACATTTTGAAAGCGGGGAAAGCCCCGACGAATGCCTGTTAAGGGAGACCTATGAAGAAACGGGGCTGACGCTGACCTCTTTCCGCTTCCGCGGTATCGTCACGTTCCAGTACGACGAAATCACCGACTACCACATGTGCCTGTACACGGCAGACGGTTTCACCGGAACGTTAATAGAATGTAGCGAGGGAACGCTGGAATGGGTAAAAAAGGACGCCGTGGCGGATTTGGAACTTTGGGAAGGGGACCTGATTTTCTTTGAGCTCATAAAAGAAAATGCTCCCTTTTTCTGCCTGAAACTGAAATACGAGGGAAACATCTTAAAGGAAGCGGTATTAAATGCCAAACCCATGGAACTCCTCGACCTCGTGGACGGGAAAGGAAACCCTACCGGAAAAGTCCGGGAACGCTCCCTTGTACACCGCTACGGAAACAGACACCGTACCGCCCATGTATGGATTACCCGCCCCAACGCTGCCGGCAGTTTCGATGTCCTGCTCCAAAAACGCGCCGGGACAAAGGAAAGCTATCCCGGATGCCATGATATATTCTCCGCCGGCCATATCCCCGCCGGATGCGGCTATATGGAATCCGCCCTCCGCGAACTGGAAGAAGAATTGGGCATCACCGCCGCTCCCAAAGACCTGCGTTTCCTCGGTTACCGGCAGGTCAACGTCCGCATGGAATTCGGGGGAAAACCGTTCCACGACAACGAATACAGCGCCGTTTATCTTTATGAAAAACCCTTGGATATCTCTGCCCTTACCCTGCAGGAATCGGAAATCGAATCGGTCATTTGGATGGATTACCGGACCTGTCTGGAAGGAATTTTGGAAGGTACGTTGAAAAACTGCATTTTCCTGGAGGAATTTAAACTGTTAGGGCGTGCAGCCGGCGGAAACGATTTTCAAAACGCGCATACGCTACAACAACCGTAGCTTCCGCGCAATTTTAAGGAAAACATGCCCTTTCGGCATCGCTTTTAAATCCGCTTCCCGCACCGCCCGCAGTTTAATCACCAGTACGAAATACAGGCAGCCTCCCATCACCACTGCCGCGCCAAGGGCAGCCAGGTTTACGAAATATTCCGAAGGAATAACCAGTTCCAGCAAATCGGATGCCATCACGTATACCCCGTATGCCAGCGCTCCCATCAGCGCCGCCGCAAACATCGGACGGGCAAAGGTCTTATCGATTTCCTGTTTGTATTTCAAATATTTGCGCATGAACAAATTGTTCAGGATACACATGAGGAGCGAATATACCACCGTCGCCACCGCCACCGCGTAAATTCCCATTTCCGTATAATAAAGCAGCGGCACAAGCAGCGCCGTCTGCACCACCAATGCAGTCACCGCATTGATGACCGGCGTGTTCACCCTTCCGATGCCCTGCAGCACCGCATTGGTCAGGGTGGAAAGCCCATAAAAAACCACCGTCGCCGCCAATACCATCAAAAGCCCGGAAGCCAGTTCCAAAGAATCCTTCTGCGGAAAAAGCGCCATCATCACCGGTTTTGCCAATACTCCGATACCTACCGCCGCCGGAATGGAAATCAGCATCGTCACTTTGATTGCCGAAGCCACCTTCTTCTTCGTCTGCTTCACCGCGCCCTGCGCATACGTGGACGCGATGGCAGGCACGATGGCAGAAGACATCGCCGAGGCAAGAGCGATGGGAATATTGGCTATCGTCACCGCTTTTCCCGCCATAATCCCATAAGTAACCGTTACCGTCACCGCATCCATCTGCTTGATATGTACCATCATCTTGGAATACACGGTTTGGTTTAAGGAAGTCGTCAGATTGTATATACAGGTACTTAAAATAAACGGTGTTACCACCGCCATCATCATCTTAAAAATATCCCCATAGGATTCTCCCGTCTTCGACCTGTCGTTTGCAATCCTCCGCGCAATCATCTTCCGGTTTAACAGATAAACCCCCGCCATGAAAAGCAGCGCAATCAGCACACCCGAACCGGTTCCCAGGGCACTCCCGATGGCTCCGTACATCGCCTGTATGCTGCCGTCAAACTCCTGTGCCGCCGCCATCCGCATGAGCCCGTATGCCGCTCCAAGGCTCACCGCCGCATTCAGTATCTGCTCCAAAATCTGGGAAAAAGAAGTCTGCAGCATCGTCCGGTGCGCCTGGAAATATCCGCGCAGCACCCCCAGCAGCCCATACAGGAAAATCGTAGGGGCAAAAAAACGCAGGACCGTAACGGAATTTCCCATGACAAAAACAGGCGCCCATAGAAACAACACAAGACTTGCCACTCCTCCGACTACCATAACATACACCAAAGCGCATTTAAAAATCCGCTGTGCGTTACGGTACTCTTTCAGCGCAAGTCTCTGTGCCAGCACCTTTGCAATTGCCGACGGAATGCTGTATGAGGATACCAAAAGGATAATGGTATAAATATTATACGCCGTATTATAATAACCGTTTCCCTCATCCCCGATGATTCCGGTCAGCGGGCTTTTGTACAGCAGACCGATGATTCTGCAAATCACCGATGCCGCCGCCAAAATGCCTGCCTGCATGATAAAACCGTCTCTTTTACCGCTTTTCTGAGACGCATGATTCTTTTCAGACATAAACCGTTCCGTCCTTTTAGCCAATCAGCCAATCAGCCAATCATACATTTCCTGATATTTCTTTGCGGATACGTGCCATGAGAAGTCTGCGGACATTCCCCTGTCAATAATCTTGTTCCACTCGCGCTTCTTGTCATAATAGATGCGCTCTGCGTAACGGATGGATGCCAGCATCTCATGGGCATTGTAATTCTTGAAGCTGAAGCCCGTTCCCGTATTCTCATACTCATTGTATGCCTGTACCGTATCCTTTAATCCACCTGTCTCCCTCACGATGGGCACCGTACCATAGCGCAGCGCCATCAACTGGCTCAATCCGCAGGGCTCAAACAGGGAAGGCATTAAGAATACGTCGCTCGCCGCGTAAATCTTATGGGACAGCCCTTCGGAATAGAAAATATTGGCGGAAACCTTATCATGATATTTCCAGGCAAAATGGCGGAACATATTCTCATAACGTTCCTCACCGGTTCCAAGTACCACCACCTGTACCGCATCCTGGCAAATCTCGTCCATCATATAGTCAATCAGGTCAAAACCCTTCTGGTCCGTCAGTCTCGACACGATACCGATTAACATCTTCTTGTCGTCCTGTTCCAGTCCCAGCTCTGCCTGCAGCGCGCGTTTATTCTTCACCTTCTCCTTACGGAAGTTTACCGCATTGTATTTATGTTCAATATACTTATCCGTCTCCGGGTTAAAATCATCATAGTCGATACCGTTGACGATACCGCGCAGGTCGCCGCTCCTCGCCTGGAGCAGACCGTTTAACCCCTCGCCGAAGAACTCTGTCTTGATTTCCTCCGCATACGTATCGCTGACCGTGGTAATGGCATCTGCATATACCAACCCGCCTTTTAACAGGTTCGCATCCTTATAGGCTTCCAGTTTGTCGGGCGTAAAGAAATAATCCGGCAGCCCGGTAATGGATTTCACGGTCTTCACATCCCATTTCCCCTGGAATTTCAGGTTATGAATCGTCATGACGGTCTTAATGCCGCGGAAAAATTCATTCCCCTGGAAACGCTCCTTTAAGTATACCGGAACCAGTCCGGTCTGCCAGTCATGGCAGTGGATGACATCCGGCCGGAAATCGAGCAGGGGAAGCGCCGACAAACTTGCTTTCGAGAAAAACGAAAACTTCGTAATTTCATCCAATACATTATCGTTGTACGGGCGGAACCCGGAAAACATCATCTCATTGTCAATGAAATAATAAGTTACCCCGTCCACCTGCGCTTCCATAATCCCCACATACTCGTTCTTCCAGTTAAAATCCATGTAAAAGTGGGTCTTATAAGTCATCTTATCCTTCATCTCCTGCGTCATGCAGGTATATTTCGGAATCATGACCCTTACGTCAAAATATTCCTTATCAATACATTTCGGCAGAGAACCGACTACGTCTGCCAAGCCCCCCGTTTTGATAAACGGTACGCCTTCCGATGCAACAAATAATATTTTTTTCATAGCTGTACCTCCATATACTTATGGCTATTATACATCATCTCGGAAGGGTTTAAAAGGAGTAATTGCTAAATTTTCCTATTAATTTTTGTACTGCAGCCTTATTTTATCCGCAATCAGCGCGATAAACTCCGAATTGGTGGGTTTTCCTTTTCCCGTATTGATGGTATACCCGAACATGGCGTCCAGCGTTTCCATCTTCCCCCTGCTCCACGCTACTTCAATGGCATGACGGATGGCGCGCTCCACTCTGCTCGGCGTGGTCTGGTACTTCTTGGCTATGGACGGATACAGTACCTTGGTAATGGAATTGAGCATCTCATTGTCCTCCACGGACATCATGATTGCCTCCCTCAGGTACTGGTAGCCCTTGATATGTGCCGGAACGCCGATTTCATGGATGATGTCCGTCACGTCCTTTTCCAAATCCCTCGCCCCGTACACATTTTTCACCGTTACATCCTGCCCCGGTGCGGAAGACTCCTTTTGGTTGGACGGTACCGTAATCATAATCTGGAATTCCTTATCCATGCTCATTAAATCGCCTAATATTTTATATACTCCCTCGCTATCCTTTGTCGATGTTAGATTCAACTGTTCCATCCCTGATGCTCCTTTCCTAACCTGCGAGGTCCATACCCATGCGCCTGCACATGTCAGCATAAATTTGCCGCCCCCGACTTTTTTCTCCGCCGATATCTGAAAATCCAAGGCAAATGCCAGGTATTTCCAAATACTGCTATTGTTTATTATAAAGGAACATTATTTGAGGATTCAAGCGTTAGGCATCGCGCGATTCTTCTTATTCTCTAATGCGCCAGCATATTTTCAATAAATATCCCATACCCTTTCGTGGAATCCTGTACCAGCACATGGGTAACGGCGCCGACGATTTTTCCGTTTTGGACAATCGGCGAACCGCTCATCCCCTGGACAATTCCCCCGGTCAGTGATAAAAGCTCCGGGTCGGTAATCCGCAGCACGATTCCCCGGTTCACGTTATCGTTATCCAAATGGGTCTCCAGGATTTCAATATCGTAATAATCCGGCTTTCCGTTAATGCTGCAGATAATCTGTGCTTTCCCTTTGGTAATCTCCTGTTTTAAACCGATGGGAAGCGGCTCAAACGGAATGGTACCATAAATCTGTTCGCTGCAGTTCCCAAAGATACCCTCAGCGGTGTTTTCCTTGATTTCCCCGATGATATTGGCTTCATCGTATTCAATATAACCGGTCAGTTCCCCGGGCGCACCGTTCCCGCCACGTGTAATACCGATGATTTCCGTATGGTATAGGGTCCCTTTTTCCAGTTCCATCAGCGTACTCGTATCCACATCGTTAATGCCGTGTCCCAGCGCACCGAAATCCGCATGGTCACCAAGATACGTCATGGTTCCCACTCCCTGGGCATTGTCCCGAATCCAAATGCCGATTTTATAATCCCCCGACTGGCTCGTTTCCGGTTTTACTTTTAACGTCAGGTTTTCTTCTCCCCGCTTCACCTGAAGCACCAGTTCCTGCCCCTCGCTGTGCTTCACCTTTTCCACGAAATCCCTTTTTCCCGTTACTTCTTCATCGTTCACTTCCGTAATATAGTCCCCCGACCGCAGGACATACTCGGCGGGGCATATATTCTGTCCTTCCTCCCCCGTAAATGCACCGACCCCGATAACAAGCACCCCCTGTGTTTTCACATAGATGCCGATGGGAATGCCCGCCGGAGTTAAGGTTTTGTCCTGGATTACCTGCACATCCACCGTCTTTAAGGGAATGATGCCGAACAGCTTTAAATCCAGCACATACTGCTCAATGGTATTTGCCTTGATCGTCACCGGCTTTGCCAAATCGATATGGACGCTGTCCCTTGGAATATTGGATTTGGTAAATCCGCTCACCTCTACCGCATCCTTATATATTTCCCCCGATGCCGGTACCTGCAAATCCAGCGTCTGTTCCACCCCCGCCCTTATTTTTATATTGGAAGGAACCTTCTTCCAAAGGGCAAAATAGCAGGCACAAAGCAAAGCCGTCAGGCTGCCCGCAAGGGCAAGATAAAGACAGGTTCTATATTGATCAATCTTTGATTTATTCCTTCGCAAGTTCTCACATCCTTTCACCAATCTCCCTTAGTATGTGAAGAACTTGCATTTTTTACTTTAGTTATGTTTTGTATTTCTTGCCAATTCCTTCATTTCTTTTGCGTTTTCCAACGCAGCCTCCGTAATCCCGGCACCTCCCAGCATCCGCGCCAGTTCCTTTAAACTTTCTTCCCCTGCTATCCTGCGTATGGTGGTAGTGGTCCGCCCGCCTTTCGTACCCTTCTCAATCAGGAAATGGGTATCCGACATTGCCGCGATCTGCGGTAAATGCGTAATGCAGATAATCTGGTGGTTCTTTCCCAAAATTCCCAGCTTTTCAGAAACTTTCCATGCCGTCTTTCCGCTGATTCCCGTATCGATTTCATCAAAAATCAGGGAAGATATCTCGTCCTTATCCGCCAAAACAGTCTTAAACGCCAGCATAATCCGCGACAGCTCGCCGCCGCTCGCCACATGGCTTAACGGTTTTAACGTTTCCCCTTTATTCGTGGATATCATAAATTCCACGTCGTCATATCCTTCCGCCGTTAAATCCCCCGGCTGGGGACGCACTTGGATTTCAAACCGAACATCCTCAAAATTCAGTTCCAGCAGCGCCTGTTTTAACCGGTTTCCAAGTTCCCTGGCATATTTCGCACGGATTCCCGACAGTTTTTTGCATATTTCTTCCAACTCCCGTTTTGCTTTTTCCAGCTTTTCTTCCGTCTGCTGCCGGTAAACTTCATAATTTTCCAACAAATTTAGTTTTTCTTCCCCGCGCTGCTTATATGCAAGCACTTCCCCGATGGTTCTTCCATATTTTGACTTCAAATGGTTTAACAGGTTGAGACGGTTTTCCGTTTGGACAAACTGTGCCTCGTCAAATTCCAGGCTGTCCACATATTCCGCCATCTGACGGTTAAAATCATTTAACAGGTTATCGATATCCTCCAACATGGCTTCCAAATCCGCCAAAGAATCGTCATAAGCGGATACACTGCGGATTTCCCGCAGGGCGCGCGCGGTATTTTCCCCTGCGCTTTCCCCTTCCTCCGACCCGGTCAGGCGGTATGCCGCATAAACGGATTCCTTGATTTTACGGCTGTTTACCATTTTACGGTATTCCTTCTCCAACTCCGTATCCTCGTCTTCCGCCGGCGCGGCTTCCTCAATTTCCTTTATTTCAAACCGGAGCAGCGCCGCTTCCTTTTCCCTCGCTTCCCCGTCGCTGCCGCTTCCTTCCAGTTCCTTTAACAGCCCCGTATATTCCCGGTAAAGCTCCGCCGCCTTTTTTTTCGCGTCCGCTGCCTTTTTCCCCGCAAATTCGTCCAAAAGTTCCCTGTGCCTTTTTTTCTGCATCAGCGTCTGGTGTTCATGCTGCCCGTGGATGGCAATCAGCACTTCCGCAATGTCCTGTAACTGCTTCGCCCCCACGGTCTCCCCACAGACCTTACAGACGCTCCTTGCCGGCATGATTTTCCTTTGGATTATAAATGTCCCGTCTTCTTCCGGGAAAAAGTCCATCGCTTTTAACTTTTCCCCCTGTTTTCCGTCCAGCCGGAACACCAGCTCAACCAAGGCATATTCCGCCCCGGTACGGATTAATTCCTTGTCCGCCTTTGCGCCCAGGGCAAGGTTGACGGAACCTATGATGACCGACTTTCCGGCGCCCGTTTCCCCTGAAAGAATATTTAAGCCTTCCCCAAAGCATACTTCCTCCTCGTCAATCAGCGCCAAATTTTTCACGTGTAAACTTTCCAGCATCTTCTTTTACTCCTTATGTGTCTCTCCGGGCATGGAGCCTTACACACAACCATTTCTTCCTAATTTATAATTTTTCATAATTCCAGCATCTTTTGGATCTTATCCATGACTGTCTTCGTATCTTCCACGGTCCGTACCGCCATCATAATCGTATCGTCCCCGGCGATGGAACCGACGATTTCCCTCATCTTCATGGCATCCACCGCCGCCGCCACCGCCATCGCCATCCCGGACACGGTTTTAATCACCAGTATATTCTGCGCCATATCCATGGATACAAAACCGTCCCTTAACACACGGATATATTTTTCCCCCAAATGACGGTCATCCTGTTTTAAGACCACATATTTCTGTTTCCCGCTTCCGGTAGGAATCTTTGAAAGTTTCAATTCCCTGATATCCCTTGACACCGTCGCCTGCGTCACCTGGAATCCCGCATCCCGCAGCCGCTCCGCCAGCTCGTCCTGTGTTTCGATGTCATAATTTTCTATCAGCTCTGTAATCTTTCCATGCCTGCCTTTTTTCATACCGATACCCCCGCATCCCGCATTGCCGGCCTGCGTGCCTCCGTTCCTAAGTTTCACTCATTTTTTTATGTAAGACCTCCAAAAAGCTGACCCGGTTCAGTTTTACGATTCCCGTCGTCATAACCGCTTTCTCAATTTCCACCTTGTCGCCGGTATACAGCGTCAGCGTCCTGCTTCCGTCAAAATTCACTTCCACCTGCTGGATGCTGCCCTCCCGTCCTTCCCCAATCTGCAGTTCCACCCGGTCATTAGGGGAAAGTATAATACTTCTGGTATTTAACGTATGGGGACAAATGGGAGTCATCAGAATCAGTTCCGCCTTCGGCTCCACAATGGGTCCGCCCGCCGAAAGGTTATAGCCGGTGGAGCCGGTGGGCGTCGCCACGATTACCCCGTCCGCATGGTATTCGTTCAAAAACTGCCCGTTGACATAAATCTGGAACCGGATAATCTGAAGGGAACCGCTCCTTGTCACCGCAATGTCATTTAACGCATAGGACTCCTCGATTTCCGTCCGGCAGATTCCCCTTTCCTCATGCAGCCTGCGGTGGTAACTGCCCCGCATCACCCGCCCGGTCAGCATCATCCGCGGTTCCACTTCATACCGGTCTTCCATCAGCCGGTCCAGTGCCGCATCCAGCCCGTTTTCCTCCACTTCCGCCATATATCCCAGCGTCCCAAGGTTGATTCCAAGCAAAGGAATATCTCTGTTCACGGTATCCCGCGCCGCTTCCAGCATTGTCCCGTCCCCGCCAAGGACCAGGATGCAGTCCACGTCCCAGGGAATCTTGGCAGAATCCGTATAATGCCGTTCCTCCTCCATCCCCTGCACCGTGCACTTTCTATTGTGCTTTTCCAAATATTCCCTGATGTAATTGGTTTTCTCCAAATCACGGTCTTTATGCCCGTTTGTGATTACATAAAAATGCTTCATGTGCCTTCTCCACCGTTTGGATGGCGAGCAGCCGCATCCCGTCCTCCTGCGACCGGCCGCTGCCGTTTAACCGTATTTCCCCCAACCGCTTCTCCGCCTCCGCTTCCGTAAGCGACAGGATTTCTTCCGGGATTTCCCCGCGTTTTTTCAAATACACCAAATATTCAATGTTTCCTTCCGGTCCCTGGATGGGGGAGAAATCCAGCCCGGATATGTCAAATCCTATTCCGTCCGCATAATCCGCCACCTTGCCGATGACCTCCCTGTGGATTTCCGGTTCCCGCACCACGCCTTTTTTCCCAACCTTTTCTTTCCCTGCCTCAAACTGCGGCTTAATCAGGCATACCATCTCCCCTTCCGGAGCCAGCAGGTTCCTTGCCGGTATCAGTATTTTGGTCAGGGAAATAAAGGAAACGTCCACGGAAGCGAAGTCCGGCCGGTCCGCAATGTCTGCCGGCTGCATGTAACGGAAATTCGTCTTTTCCATACAGACCACTCTTTCATCCGTCCGCAGCTTCCAGTCCAACTGCCCGTATCCCACATCCACGGCATACACCTTCGCCGCCCCGTTCTGCAGCATACAGTCCGTAAAGCCCCCGGTGGAGGCGCCGATATCCATACATACCTTATCCTTCAGGGCAACCCCGAAGGAACCGACCGCCTTTTCCAGCTTCAGTCCTCCCCTGCTTACGTATTTCAAAGGACTGCCCTTGACTTCCAAACGGATTTTCGTCCCGTCAAAAGCCGTCCCCGCTTTATCCTCCCGCTGTCCGTCCACAAACACATTCCCCGCCATGATAACCGCTTTCGCCTTTTCCCTTGACGGGGCATATCCCTGCTTTACCAGGAGCACATCCAAACGTTCTTTCATACCGTTACCCCTCGCCCGCTTATGAGGCATCCATTCCCTGTTTGAGGCGGAAAAGGACTGCCTGGCTGATACCGCCTACAACGCACAGTACTCCGTAATTACCCGCTTCACCACACTGTCCGCATCCATCCCGATTTCCTGCTTCAAAAGCTCCACATTTCCATGTTCCACATACTCGTCCGGAACCGTAATGGAAAGCATCCTCCCGCCGCCCGTACGGTCCAGAAATTCCCTTACTTTTTCACCGAAACCGCCGCTTGCCACGTTTTCCTCCATCGTTACCAGCAGTTTATGTACTGCCCGCGCTTCCATTACCGCTTCCTCGTCGATGGGTTTAACAAACCGCGCATTGACCAGTGAACAGGAGTATCCCCTTTCCTTTAATTCCCTGCGCACCTGTTCCGCCACCCTGACCATGCTGCCCACCGCCATCAGGCAGATGTCTTCTTCCTCGTAAATCCATTCGCTTTTCCCGTATTCAATGGGGAGACGGAATTCCTTTAACCCGTCGTAAGCCTCCCCCCTGGGATACCGCACCGCAATGGGGGCGCCGAAATCCACCGCATACTTAATCATATCGGAAAGCTCCCATTTGTTTTTGGGCGCCATGATATGCATGTTTGGAATGGACGACAAATAAGACAGGTCAAAAATCCCCTGGTGGGTTTCCCCGTCGCTTCCCACCAGCCCTGCACGGTCAATGGCAAATACCACCGGAAGGTTTTGGATACAGACATCGTGCAGAATCTGGTCATAGGCCCTTTGCAGGAAAGAGGAATATACCGCCACAATCGGTTTCATACCGCCTGAAGCCAGTCCTGCCGCAAACGTCACGGCATGTTCCTCTGCAATCCCCACATCGAAAAAACGGTCGGGATACATGTTATGGAACCGTTTTAATCCCGTGCCGTCCGGCATTGCCGCTGTAATTGCCACCACTTTTTCATCCCGCTGCCCCAGTTTCGTCATGACCGTGGAAAAGATATCCGTGTAATTTGCCTTCGTCCGCGGATGGGCAGGCAGTCCCGTTTCGATTTCAAAAGGTTCCGCCCCGTGGAATCTTGCCGGATGCCGCTCCGCCGGCACATAGCCCTTTCCCTTTTGCGTCAGCACATGCACAATCACCGCTTTTTTCACCCTTTTGGCTTCCTGCAGCACACGGATTAAGCGCGGAATGTCATGCCCGTCCACCGGGCCCAGGTATGTGATGCCCATATCCTCAAACATCATGCCCGGAATCACCAACTGTTTAAAACTGTTCTTGGCACGGCGGATGAACTTTACCATTTGGTCGCCGTATTTGGGCATATCCTTTAACGTATTGTATACCCCGTCCCGCAGTCCCAGGTAACGGTCCGCCGTCCGGATGTTATTCAGGTACCTGGACACACCGCCCACGTTTTCCGAGATAGACATGTTGTTGTCGTTTAATACAATGATAAAGTTGGTATCCAGCCTTGCAGCATTGTTTAATGCTTCGTATGCCATCCCCCCGGTCAGGGAGCCGTCGCCGATGACCGATACCACCGTATGTCTTTCGCCCTTTAAATCCCGCGCTTTTACCAGTCCCAGCCCCGCCGATATGGACGTGGAACTGTGCCCGGTGTCAAAGGCATCGCAGTTGCTTTCCTTGCGTTTCGGAAAGCCGCTCATACCACCGTATTTACGCAGCGTCTCAAACCCGTCCCTCCTTCCGGTCAGTAACTTGTGGGTATAAGACTGATGTCCCACATCCCATATGATTTTATCTTCCGGAAGGTTCAGCGACAAATGCAGCGCCATGGTAAGCTCCACCGCACCCAAATTGGAACCAAGATGCCCGCCCGTTACACTGATTTTTTCAATTAAAAACTGCCGGATTTCCTCTGCCAGCGTCTCATAATCTTCTTCCCTGATATTTTTGATATCGTTTACCTGCGAAATACTGTCCAGTAGCATATCCATACCCTCTTTGTCCTGTTTTCCGTTACCGCACATCCTCCCGGATGAATCTTTCCGGCTTCCTTATTTTTCCCTGCCCACCAACTGCCGGACCAGTTCCTCCAGAAACTCATTCCGCGGGGAATAAGAGGTCAGGATGGAAACGGCTTCCCCGGAAAGCCTTTCCACGTCCTGTTTTGCCTGCTCCATACCCTTTAACGTAACATAAGTAGTCTTATGGTTCTTCGCATCGCTCCCTGCCGCTTTCCCCAGCACTTCCAAACTGCCGGTGACATCCAGGATATCATCCTGGATTTGGAAAGCGATACCGATGTTATAAGCACAGTTTTCCATCTGGATGACCGCATCCCCGTCCGCCCCCGCCAGTATGGCGCCGGTCATCATGGCGCTTTGGATTAACGCTGCCGTCTTATGCTCATGGATAAAAAGAAGTGCATCTTCCGTCACCGGCTGTTCCACCCCTTTTGCCTCCCTGTCTTCCGCTTCGATATCCGCCGTCTGCCCGCCTATCATTCCATGGATACCCGCTTTCTTGGCAAATACGCCAAGGGCTTTTGCCACCCTGACAGGGTCTTGCGTACCGCCGGCCGTCCCGAAGGCTTTCACGGCAGTTTCAAACGCGTAATTTAACAGACCGTCGCCCGCCAGCACCGCCATGCCCTCTCCGTATACCACATGGGTGGTCTTCTGGCCTCTCCGGTATTCGTCGTTATCCATGCAGGGAAGATCGTCATGCACCAGCGAATACGTATGCACCATTTCCAACGCCGCCATAAAAGGCTCCACTACTTCCCCCAATCCGCCAAACAGGCGGAAGGTTTCCTGCATCAGCATCGGACGCAGCCGCTTTCCCCCTGCCAGTATACTGTAATTCATGGCTTCCACTACCGTTTTCTGGTATCCCTTTTCTTCCGGAAGGTATTTTTTTATCACGGTCTCTACCTGCGCCGTCCTTGCCGCCAATTCTTCCTTAAAATTCATCCGTCTGTCCATCCTCATTCATTTTCAACACTTTCTTTTCCACACGGTCAATCCTGCCGTTGCAGTCTTTCAGTATTTCCATGCCTTCCCGGTATACCTGGAAAGACTCCTCCAACGTGATGTCCTCGGCTTCCAGCCTGGATATCAATTCTTCCAGTACTTCAAAAGATTCTTCCAGGGTCAGTTCCCGGCCCGTCTGCATTTCCGCCCCTGTTTCCATCTGCATTTCCACCATCCTTCCCGTTCTTTCCGTCCGTCTGTATGATTCCCGGCTGCCGCACACACCCTATTGCCATTCCACGTGCTCCACGGCAACTGCCTCTGCCCGTATCCGTCCGTTCCTGACATGGATATCCAAAAAGCTCCCGGCTTCCACCTGTCCGATATCGTTCACGGTCTTTCCTTCCGCATCCGACACATAGGAAAAGCCCTGGTTCAGCTTGTCCAAAGGTGACAATCCTTTCAGCCGTTCAATATATACTTCCAGTTTATGCCTTTTCTCCATAAGGACTGCCTTCATGGCGTTTTCCATCCGGTCTTCCAGTTTCATGGCATAAGTCCGCTTTTCCCGGATTCTGCCGGCAGGACTTAAGTACCGCAGCTTCGTCCCAAAGTTCTCCAGCCTGCCCCGGTACAAGCTCATCTTATTCCGAAACAGCCGTTCCAGCGTATAACGGCAATCCTCCATCTCCTCCTGCAGCTTGGCATACTCATATACTGCCAGTTCCGCCGCTGCCGAAGGGGTAGGGGCGCGCAAATCCGCCACATAATCCGAAATCGTCGTATCCGTTTCATGCCCTACCGCAGAAATCACCGGCACCCGGCAGTCAAAAATTGCCTGCGCCACCGCTTCTTCATTAAACGCCCATAAGTCTTCGATGGAACCGCCGCCGCGTCCCACAATCATAACGTCCACGCCATACCGCTCCAGCGAACGTATTCCTTTCACGATGGAAGGAACTGCCGCGTCCCCCTGCACAATGGCCGGATATAAAATAATCTGTACATAAGGGTTCCTTCTGGACGCAATGTTGATAATATCCCTCACCGCCGCACCCGTGGCGGCAGTCACTACACCCAGCGTACGGATGAATTTCGGTACCGGCTGTTTATAGAAGGCATCGAACATTCCCCGTTCTTCCAGTTCCTTCTTAAGTCGCTCATAGCGCTCATACAAAATCCCTGCCCCGTCCAGCACAATCTGCTTCGCATATAACTGGTATTTCCCGTCCCTTTCATAGACATCCACCATCCCGCCGACAACGACCTGCTGCCCCTCCTGCATCCGAAAAGCAAGACCGGAACGGTTCCCCGCAAACATCACGCAGGAAATCGTTCCTTTCTCATCCTTTAACGTAAAATAAATATGTCCTGAGGAATGGTATTTGCAGTTACTCACTTCCCCTTTTACGAAAAGCGACTGCAGCATAAAATCCTGCGTAAACATATTCTTAATATATGCATTCACTTGTGCCACGGTATACACATTCTGCTTCATTCCTATAACCATGCCCCCTGAACGTACGCAGGAACCGTCTGCCCTGCCGCCAATCCCACTCCGGCCGCAAAGCGTCTGCCGGACAGTCCCTTACGCAAATTTCGCAAGTACCCCGTTGATAAAAGACGGGGAATTGTCCTGCCCGAATTTCTTCGCCAGTTCTACCGCCTCGTTGATTGCCACGCCGGTCGGTATGTCATCGTCATACTTCATCTCATAAACCGCAAGGCGGATTAACGTCAGGTCCACCTTCCCCATCCGCCCGGTTTCCCAGCCTTTCGCTTCTTTATTAATCATCTCGTCAATGACATCCAGCTTGGAAACAATATCCCCGTATTTCCCAAGAATATACTGCTCGTCTTTCTCGTCCGCTGCGTTTTCTTCTTCTTCAAAAAACAACTTTTCCTGCTCCGGCATGTCTTCCAAAGGATTAAATTCCACACGGAACAACAGCTTAAAGATTTGCTCTCTCAGTTCTCGTCTTCCCATCTTTGCTTTCGTCCTATCTGTCCTTTAACATGTTCACTCCGGCAATACGGATATTGACATCCGATACTTCCAGCCCGGTCATGTTCTCAATGGCGTTCTTCACCTTTTCCTGTACTTTCTGGCTGGTTGCCGGAATATTGTAACCGTATTCCATAATCAGCGCCAAATCCACCTTTACCACTTTATTGTACACTTCCACCTTCACGCCTTTTTTCAGGTTCTTCACGCCCACCTTGCTCATGAACTCATTCGGTACATTACCAGCCATCGCCGCCACACCGTCCACTTCCGCCGCCGCGATTCCCGCAATCATCGCCACCACGTCATCCGCAATCTTCACCGAGCCGATTCCCTCATCTTCCTTTAATACCTGCGTACTTTTATCTAATTCTTTTTCCATTCCAAAACCTCCATTTTACTCACAAACCGTAAACACAACCCCATTTTTACCATGATACCAAAATTTCCTGGATTTGCATAGACCCATCTTTTCATTTATTAACGGTTCCTTACCGCCGTCTCACAACCAAAAGCTCAGACTCATCTGCTCCGCATTATCCGCATAAGCAACCACCCCGTCCGGGCTGTCCAAATAGCGGAAAATCTCCTGTTCTTCAATCAGAAATTCCCCCATCTGCTGGTAAACCGTCTCCCCGCTGCATTTTAAGGTC
Organism: uncultured Kineothrix sp.; assembly: GCA_910587275.1. Classification (GTDB taxonomy): domain Bacteria; phylum Bacillota; class Clostridia; order Lachnospirales; family Lachnospiraceae; genus Kineothrix. The sequence continues at coordinate 12,265 of CAJUMD010000005.1, read as the reverse complement.
ACATAGGTACTGCCTTTGGCATACTCTTTTTCAAAAAGCCCACGCAGTTTTTCCTCATCCAGCGAAGTAAAATACGCCCCTTCCCTCACATAATAATTTGCCTCCATGGACGTACATTCCGGCAGTTCCACGACGTTTTCTATGGTGTGGGTCCTGCGCAGCTGCTCGGTAGTCACGCAAAGGTAGTCATAGTTAATGGTCGGAAGGTTCTCATGTCCGCCGTTTTCTTCCCCTCCGGAATCCGCTTCTTCCACCATCCGGTAGGAAGCATCCCCCCATGTGGCATCCACATAATAGTATTGCCCGTCAATCCGCACCAGATTCCAGGCATGTCCTTCCCCGTCCGACACTCTCCCGATGACAAGGGTGGAAAAAATATCCAGCTCATTTAACAGGTACTGCATTGCCTTGGCATACCCCTGACACACGGACTGCCCATAGAGGAAAACGGAACAGATATTTTGGTTATCCGCCGCGTCCGCATTATACTCCGTATGGTCGATGATATATTCATAGACATATTTTACCTTTTCATATTCATCCGCCTCTGCCGGAATACCCGAAAGACACAACGACACATATTGCTTAATCTTTTTTTGGTTTGCTTCCACTTCTTCCCGCTCCATATGGTATGTCCCGGTAAAAGTAATTTTTTTCAGTTCTTCCCCCAGCGTATACTTGGTAAACGTATAGCCGTCCACATAAAAGATTTCGGGATGGTCATTTAGCACGCACTGAAACGCCTTTTCAATCCGGTCCGTATCCATACAGGAAATCCTTACATCTTCTCCCCTGCCGCAGAGAATCTGATAGATTTCCACATATACCAACTGCATGTCCCCGTTTAAACGGTCAAAATGATAGTGACCTTCCTGTGCCGCAAGCAATAGCGGGAGTTTCTCCTCCGACAATCCTACCGCCTCACGGGCAGTATCCTCCCCCGTTTCTTCCGTGCCGGTTTCCGCACTTTCCCCCGGTGCCGCACCTTCTGCCCCGGATTTCTCCCCCGCCGGGAGTTCGTCCGCCATATCCGCATTACGGTTCCCGTCGTCCTGCTCTCTGGTTACGGCGGGAGCCTTTTCCTGCCGCCCGCCCGGACTTATGCTGCAGCCTGTCCCAAACAGGAGCAGCAGGAAAAGACCGGCGAGTATTCCCTTTTTCCCTATCTGTTTTCCCAACAATTAATCACGTCCAAACTCGGATAATATTAACCCTTCGTTTCTGTCCAGCGTCATGCCGATACTCCACTGGTTCACGAACAGAAGCAACGGATTGCCCTTCATGTCTTTCACTTTCTTCATATCGGAAGTACCTGTCAGCTTCATGATATCCATATCCTTGTTTTCCACCCAGCGGATATGTTCATAAGGAAGCGGTTCCAGCTTAATTTCCACATTATATTCATTTTCCAGCCTGTATTTGAGCACTTCAAACTGCAGCACGCCTACCACACCCACGATGATTTCTTCCATACCCGTGTTAAATTCCTGGAAAATCTGTATGGCCCCTTCCTGTGCAATCTGCTCAATTCCCTTGACAAACTGCTTGCGCTTCATCGTATCGATTTGGCGTACCCTCGCAAAATGTTCCGGAGCAAAAGTGGGAATCCCTTCATACACGAACTGCTCCTTAGGCATACAGAGCGTATCGCCGATGGCAAAAATCCCCGGGTCGAATACACCTATGATATCTCCCGCATACGCTTCTTCCAAAATCTTCCGCTCGCTGGCCATAATCTGCTGCGGCTGGGAGAGACGCATGTTCTTGCCTCCCTGCACATGTTTTACTTCCATGCTCGCCTCATATTTCCCAGAACAGATACGCATAAATGCAATCCGGTCCCGGTGCGCTTTGTTCATGTTCGCCTGAATCTTAAACACAAACGCGGAAAACTGGTTTTCCACCGGATCAACCAGTCCGGTATCCGCCCTCCGCGGAAGCGGTGTTGTCGTCATTTTTAAAAAGTGCTGCAAAAAAATCTCCACCCCGAAATTCGTCAGCGCTGAACCGAAAAACACCGGCGTCAATTCCCCTGCCCGTATTACGTCCAAATCATACTCCGCGCTGGCGCCGTCCAAAAGCTCAATATCCTCATACAATTTATCCTTTAGTTCCCCGCCGATATATTCCGTAAGGCGCGCTTCTTCCGCCGCCGGAATCACAGTGGTTTCCCCTTCTTTCGTCCCCTTTTGGGTATCGGAATAAGTATATACGCATTGCTCCCCCCTGTCGTACACACCCTTAAACCCCTTGCCGGAACCGATGGGCCAGTTCATGGGACAGGTGGCAATACCCAGTTCCCGTTCAATTTCGTCCAAAAGCTCAAACATGTCCCCCGCATCGCGGTCCATCTTATTAATAAATGTAAAAATCGGAATCTTACGCATCACACAGACTTTAAACAGTTTTCTCGTCTGCGCCTCCACTCCCTTGGATGCGTCAATCACCATGACGGCAGAATCCGCCGCCATCAGCGTGCGGTAAGTATCCTCGGAAAAGTCCTGGTGTCCCGGCGTATCCAGAATATTGATGCAGAAACCGTCATATGCAAACTGCAATACGCTGCTGGTAACGGAAATACCCCTTTCCTTCTCAATTTCCATCCAGTCGGAAACCGCATGGCGCGCTGTCGCTTTCCCCTTTACGCTTCCTGCCAGGTTAATGGCTCCCCCGTAAAGGAGGAATTTCTCGGTCAGCGTCGTCTTCCCTGCATCGGGATGTGATATGATTGCGAATGTCCTTCTCCTGTTTATTTCCTCTGCATAATTGCCCATGTATTTTTCCTCCATGCCTTTTTCTCCTGCATATGCTGCATTCCTTCCCGTATGTCTGATTTCCGGACACTACGTTGGACCCACAATACATGGAAAAACGGAGCCGTATGTCCGGGAAGCAGGGAAAGCCGTTCTTTGCCCCCCATGCTCCCCCGCATCTTCCGCCCCGGTTTCCACACCGTTAAGTACCATGAAATATATATGTTTCATCCGTATACCTCTTACCTTCTTGCGTATCCCGTTTTTTTAAATCCGGGCATCTCCTGCCCAAAAGCATCAACGCCTAGTATTATAGCACATATCCGCTCCCAAATAAACTCCTATTTCCTATTCCGCCGCCGTGGTGCTGATAATGATGGTTTCCGGCGATACCCCCGTCTTCCTTGTAATGATATCCTCAATCTGTGCCCTTTGGGCTTCCGACAGTTCCACTGCAGCCACTACCACATCCACGCCCGTGTCGCTGATGCTTACGACCACGTCAGCAAATCCCTTGGATTCCAACAGGATTTCTGCAGCCGTCTCTTTCTCCGCAATATCCGTCAGGGCAATCATGTTATCCACGGCTTCCTGCTTCTGGCTCTCCGTGATATTGGCATTGTTGATGATTTCCATCAGCATTTCCTTGTTCTTTGCCCTTGTCTGCTCCTTTAACAGTTTTGCCCCCGATAAGGAATTCATACCGGATGTGGACGTAAAAACTGCTTCCCCCGGCACTTCGCTGTCCATGGGCGCCGTTTCCTCCACGTTTTCCGCCATTCCTTCATCCAGGTAATCGTCGGATAATACGCTGACATCCGTATCCAGGCTCTCGATATCCCCGTATTCCGTGGACTGTAAAATATCCTCGTCGGAAATATCCAGCATCGCCGCCACGTCCGTATCCGCTTCGTCACTGACCACCGTATCGCTGTCCACACTCATGATATCTTCTTCCGTTACCTTTGTACCCGCAAAATTCAGGTAGCCCGCCACTGCAATCATAATTGCCAGTGCGGTAATCATAATCTGATTTTTTTTAAGCATATTCTTCATGCCTCTTTCTCCCCTTCTTCTTATTCGGATTTCATTTTTACTACTTTAATTTTATTCGGCTCTATACCAAATAATGCCGCCACCGCTTCCGTAATATTTTTCCTCACCTCCGGCCGGTCTCCTCCCTGCGTGATTACAACCACACCCTCAATGACCGGCTGCAGTGTCTTTACCACATAGGGGCTGGAACTTCCATCACTTTCCTTTCTGTATACTGTTTCTTCTTCACTGTCCAATCCGCTGACGGTCCTGCTGCCGCCCTCCGAATCGTTCTCCGTGGTATCGCTCCGTGTCTCCGGTTTATCCTTTGCCACTACCAGTTCCTTGGAAGTATTCACTGTAATCATGACCTTTACTTTGCCGGCACCTTCCATGGCTGATATTGCCTGTTCTAATTTATTCTCCATGTAGCGTTCATATTCCTCCGCACTGCCAATTTTTTCTGTTTTTTCCGTTTTTCCATTGCTGTCTGCCCGTTCTGCTTCCCCGCTTTCTTCCATTGTATCCGTTTGGCTGTCCCATATACCGGACTCTGCTGCCTTACCCCCGTTTTTTCCCGCAGTCGGCATTGCAATGACGAGCAGAAGAATTCCCGTAAGGATACAGATGACAAACTGGTCTTTTCCCGGCTTTTTTCCTTCTCTGATTTTCTGCAGCATTCCCTGGCGCTTTTCCGTCCCCATGTCACACCTCCGTTTTGCATATCCTGCGCATTTTATTTTTCCTGTTTTCTTATCGTGATTTCCATATAACCGGCATCGATGCCAAGCACTTTGGCAAAAGCCTCCGCCATACCCTCCGGCACATCTTCGGCATGTTCCGTCACGGCGCCGCCCGTCTCCCCGTCCTCCTTTTCCCATTCGATATCCTGCCCGGCCTTTTGTCCGACGGTTATTTTCTCCACCTTAATGGTACCGCTTTCCATCTGTCCGCCTTCCGTTTTTGCGTTTTCCGTTTTTCCGTTTTCCTGCCGTCCGTCTCCCTTTCGGCGTACCACAACCGCTATCTTCGATGCGTCTTCCACCAATTCCACTTCCTCCACCGACATCCCGTAGGATACCGCGGCATTGGCAAGCCGCTCCTTGATTTCCGCTTCCAGTGCCTTCTTTTCCGTTTCTGCTCCTGCCCCGGTACCGTTTCCACTCCCGGTTTCCATTCCGCCGCCAATACCCGTGCCTGCTTCCTGCATGGCAGTTTCAAGTTCCCGCTGGAATCTCCTAATGTCCGCCCAAACCGGGGCATTATCCCCGCCCAGGAATACCGCCCTCACCGGTACGATAAACTGCGCCAGTATCATCACGCCGATTAACAGCTTCACATATTTCTCATAAGTCTTTCCTGCCGTAAAATACATGAAACTTTGGGCGCAGATAATGAAAATACCCATACTTTTCATATAATCCAAAAAAGTCCCGTCCGGCATACCTGCCATCTCCCTTCCTTTTTTCCAGCCGCACCCGTATTTTGGGAAACGTCATAAATCATTTTCCCATGGTGTTTCCCGTGCCGGTTTTGCCGTGCAAATGGGGAAATCGGTCTTCACAGTTTCCCCGTCGTATAAGCCACGACGGCAATGACGATTAAGAACAGGGCGACTGCCGTAAACGCCGTACGGAACAACAGCAGGCTTCCGTCCCCCACCCTGTCGGTACATCCGGTAATCCGTTTATCGCTGACAATTCCCGCCAGTGCGGCGCTCCCCTTCATGATACAGGCAATCAAAAGCAGCTTTGCAAGCGGTGCAAGACAGATACCGAGCAGAAGCAGAAGAAGAAACAGACCGATGCTGTTTTTAATCAATACCGCCGAGCCCAGTACCATTTCCGTCACACCCTCCGCCAGATTCCCAATTCCCGGTATCACCGAAATTGCCTTTTTCACCGCCGTTCCCTGCAGCGAATCCAAAACCGGCGTAATCATGGACTGGAACAGACTTAAGGATGTTACTGCCCCCAATGCCACTTTCAGCCCCATCCCGATTCCTTTTTTCAGGCATTCCAACAGCAGCGCCAGCCTTTCCTCCGCCCATATACCGTTCATCAGTGCAAGCAGCACATAGCTGTAAATTAACGGCAGAAGTACGGACGAGAGGAGTTTTTCCACCCCGTAAGCCAGAATAAGCATAAACTGGTAGTATACCGCCGCCGATGCCGCCCCCGATGCCGCCCCTACCGCCATGAAATAAGTGGGAATAAACATCTTAACAAACAACACGATATTTTCCACTGTCTGTGCCGCAATTCCCGCCGCCGCCGAAAAAGCCTTCATCAAAACCGCCATCAGCAGCAGGTACAGGAAATAAAAACTGATATCCGCAATCTGGTGGTTTGGAAAAATATCCGAAAAATTGGAAAACAGGGCGGAAACAATACCCAAAACCAATATGGCGGCAAATATATGCTTTAACCCCGACACTTCCGCCGCCAGCTTTCCTTTCGCACCGTCCCATAAAAGCCCTACCGCCTCCCCAATGTTCCCCCGCAGGATGCAGTCCATCATCCCCTGCATGTCCCATTGGTAATCCGGCAGCATGTCCCCCAGGCTTCCTGCGATATCTTCCAAACCGTATTGTCCCCATACGCTTTCCATTCCGATGCCTTCCGTTTCCGCGCCCTGTATTCCCGTATCTTCCGTCCCCATACCGCCTCCTGCCGCATATACCGGCATGTATACGGTCAGTAACAGGACAAATGCCGCGGCAGGCAGAAACCATATTTTCCTCATCCCGCAATCTCCTGAATACTTTCTATGATAGCCAACAGAATCGGCATTCCCGCAGCAAGCACGGACAGTTTGCCGAAAATCTCAATTTGCCCGGAAACCGATCCATACCCCGCATCCCTGCATATACCGGCACAAAACTCGCATATATAAGTAATCCCGATTACCTTCAGTAAAATGGAAAAATAAGTCCCGTTTCCGCCGATATACTGTCCCAGGATACCCATATTTCCAAACAGGGAGTCCAGCCCGGACACCACAAAGGAAAAAATAAGGAGACTCACGGCAAAACCGATGTACAGTCCGTATTCCGGCTTGTTCGATTTAAACTGCAGCGCCAGCATGACGCCCGCAATGCCAAGCAGTCCTATCTTCCATATATCCATACCACTCCTCCCAATCCGCCGGCATATGCCTGAAAACGCTTTCTGTCAGATGCACGCCGCAAGTTGTATGACTTTCCAAACACACTCTAAAGCTCAAACAGGTTTTGAATCATCGTGAACAAATCGTAAATATACGGGACAATCCATGTCAGCACCAGAATCAGCCCCGCCAAACTGATTAAAAATGCATGTTCCTCTCTCCCACTGTGTTTCAAGACCTGGCTCAGTATCGTAATCAGTATCCCAACCGCCGCAATCTTAAATATCAGGCTAACGTCCATATCGAACCCCATTTCCGCGCTGCCTTCCGCATCTTTTTTCTTTTCCGCTGCCCGCAGCCCTTTTCTTTTTCACGGTTTTTAAACCAGTATGACGGCGATGAGCAGTCCTCCCATCACGCTTAAGCTCATTATAACCCTGCTTTTGTCCGCCATTTCCTTTTCCTGTTTCCCGATGGACAAATCCAGCCGCCGGATGTACTGTTCCAAAACCTGCGCCTGCATCCCACCGTCCATGAATCCCGCACTGCCGCCCAGCTCCACCAGCCTTGCTTTTTCCTCCACGGGCAGAACCAGCCCGCAGACACATTCTTCCATCCGGCATTTCCATACTGCACCGAACGGTGTCCCGCGGTTTTCGGACATTTCTTTATGTATTCCCGCAAACGCCTTCCGGTATGGTTCCCCGGTACGTCCGGCAATGCGCAGGCATGCTTCCGGCAGCGGCGCACGGCTGTATATGATTTCATTCTGCATCATCTGCATCATCTGCCGTATTTGGTACATTTCTTCCAGGGATTTTTTTAACCGCTCCTTTAACGACCACCCAAGTCCCATGCAGCCTGCCGACAGGAAACAGAGCCCTAAGAGCCGTAACATAACCGCAGCCCCCTGTCATAAATGGCTTTTACCCTGCATGTCCCGTCCGTCCTGCCCAGCATGACATACCTTCCGAATGCCTGTCTGCGGATTAAATCTTTTAAAAAATCCTTCTCCGCAATTTCCTCCAGGGAATCCCCGTGGACCGTGGCAAGAATCCGGCTCCCGCACTGCATCACCCGGCCGCAGGCACGGATGTCGTCCTCGTCTCCCAGCTCGTCTACCGCTACCACCTGCGGTGCCATGGAGCGCAGCAGCATCATCATGCCCGCAGCCTTCGGACATGCATCCAGCACGTCCGTGCGCATCCCCACATCGTTTTGGGGACTGCCCATGTAACAGCCGGCGATTTCCGACCGCTCATCCACCACCGCCACATTTAGTCCCCCTGAAAAACGGTTGCCGTCCGCAATCTGCCGTATCATATCCCTAAGCAGCGTCGTTTTCCCACAGCCCGGCGGTGATATTAACAGCGTATTCAGTAATTGCCTGTCCTCATACAGATAAGGCATGACCGGGTCCGCTGCCCCTTTGATTTCGTGGGAAATACGGATATTCATATAACGGATATGCTTCATGTTCCGGATCATCCCACCTTCCTCCATGATAACCTGTCCTGCCAATCCGACCCTGTGTCCGCCCGGAAGCGTAAGGAATCCCTGCCGTATCTCATCGCAGAACGCATAGACCGAATAGTCGCAGATATGGTTTAACACCGCCTCCATATCCTGTTCCGTCACGCATACGGCGCCGTTTTTATCCTGTACAACCTGTCCGCCGCCGTCCAGATAATATTCTTTCCCATGAATCATCACCATGATTTCCCGCCCCGTACGGAGCCGGATTTCCTGTAATTCTGCCGCGTTCTGCGCCGTCCCTTTCCACAGGTACCTCATGTAGTCCGGAAAAATCCGCAGGATATCTTCCTTTACCGCCATCTGCCGTCACATCCTTTCCTTATCCCTTATCCTAATATATGTGCCGTTGTCCAAGTTATGCCTGTTTGGGGAAGGAATTTTGTATTCAAAAAAATACACATAAATTTCCTTTTTTTATAGACAATTTATATAACGGGTGGTAATATATATTTATAAAAACAGTAACCGTTATTATTATTAATTTATTTTATATTTTAAGGAGGTATTTTTTATGACAGCAGCAAATACGGCACAGGTAGATAACTTGGTGAACTTATTGGACGGATATGCAGAAAAAGGCGGCCACCACTTAAATGTCAACGTACTGAACAGGGACACTCTCCTGGATGCGCAGAAACACCCGGAAAACTATCCCCAGCTTACAATCCGTGTCAGCGGATATGCCGTAAACTTCATCAAGCTGACACCGGAACAGCAGGCAGATGTCATCAGCAGGACATTCCATGAGGCAGTGTAGTCTGCCCCCTGCCAGGTATTGCCGCCGCACGGCAGCGCTGCTTTGGCGGCATATTTCCAAAAAAACAGCCGCACGAATCGCTCCGTGCGGCTGTTTTTTGCTCCCCTTTTCTTTCCGGTTTTTACCGGTCTGTTTCCTTTTCGCCTTTTTCAAAATATTCCCTTACTGCTGTGCCACGTCCTTCATGGAGAAGCTCATCCTGCCCATCTTATCCTTTCCGAGACATACCACCGTTACCTTATCTCCCAGCGTCAGCACATCTTCCACACGGTTAATCCTTTCTTTGGATATCTTGGAAATATGGACCATGCCCTCTTTCCCCGGTGCAAACTCAATGAACGCACCAAATTCCTTAATGCTGACCACCGTTCCTTTAAAGACCTGTCCTTCTTCAATATCCGTAGTGATGATTTTCACCATCTCCACCGCCTTGTCCATCATGGCAGAATCGGTGCCGCATACGGATACCTTTCCGTCGTCCGTAATGTCGATTTTCACGCCCGTGCGCGCGATAATCTCATTGATGGTCTTACCCCTCTGTCCTACCACATCGCCGATTTTTTCGGGATCAATCTGGATGGAGACAATCTTCGGCGCGTAAGGACCCACTTCCTTCCTCGGAACCGCGATGGCAGGAGTCATAATCTCATTCAGGATATATTCCCTTGCTTCCTTCGTCCGCTTAATGGCTTCCTCCACAATGGGTCTGGTCAGACCATGGATTTTAATATCCATCTGGATTGCCGTGATACCGTCATGGGTACCTGCCACCTTGAAATCCATGTCCCCGAAGAAATCTTCCAACCCCTGGATATCCGTCAGGACAATATAGTCATCGTCCGTATCCCCCGTAACCAAACCGCAGGAAATACCCGCCACCTGTTTCTTAATCGGCACACCCGCCGCCATCAGCGACATCGTGGACGCACAGATGGATGCCTGGGACGTGGAACCGTTGGATTCAAACGTCTCGGACACCGTACGGATGGCATAAGGGAATTCTTCCTCCGAAGGCAGTACGGGAATCAATGCCCTTTCCGCCAATGCCCCATGCCCGATTTCGCGGCGTCCCGGTCCTCTGCTTGGCTTTGTCTCGCCTACCGAGTAGGACGGGAAATTGTAGTGATGCATATATCTCTTATTCACTTCATTTTCATCCAAACCGTCAATTCTCTGCATCTCGGACATCGGCGCCAGCGTCGTCACCGTACAAATCTGCGTCTGCCCACGGGTAAACATGGCAGAACCGTGCACCCTCGGAATCAGGTCCACCTCCGCTGCCAAAGGTCTGATCTGCGTAATTTCACGGCCGTCAGGACGCTTATGGTCTTTCAGTATCATCTTACGCACTGTTTTTTTCTGGTATTGGTATACCGCTTCGCCCAGCATTGCCAGCCATTCCTCGTTTTCCGCAAAGGCTTCTTCCAGTTTCTCCGTAATCTTACGGATATTTTCCTCACGCACCTGCTTCTCGTCGGTGAACACTGCGGTTTCCATTTCCTCCGGTGTCACGATGCCTTTCATCGCCTCGAACATTTCCGCAGGCACCGCACAGCTCGTATATTCATGCTTCGGTTTTCCCACCTCCGCCACAATCCGGTTAATAAAAGCAATGATGGTCTGGTTAATGTCATGCGCCATATAAATAGCTTCCAGCATCTTCGCCTCCGGAACCTCGTTTGCCCCCGCCTCGATCATAATAACCTTCTCACTGGTGGATGCAACGGTCAGGTTCAAATCACCCACCTTCCACTGCTCCTGTGACGGATTGACCACAAATTCCCCGTCCACCAGCCCGATTTGCGTCATGGCGCAGGGACCGTCAAAAGGAATGTCCGAAATGGATGTGGCAATCGCCGCGCCGATCATCGCAACCAGTTCCGGGCGGCAGGAAGGATCCACGCTCATGACCATATTGTTTAAGGTAACGTCATTTCTGTAATCCTTGGGAAACAGGGGACGCATCGGGCGGTCGATAACACGGCTGGTGAGGATGGCATTTTCGGAAGCCTTTCCCTCCCTTTTATTGAATCCGCCGGGAATCTTGCCCACGGAATAAAGTTTTTCCTCATATTCCACGCTCAAAGGGAAGAAATCAATACCGTCCCTCGGCTTATCGGAAGCCGTTGCCGTACAAAGTACGGTTGTTTCCCCATACTGCATAAATGCGCAGCCGTTCGCCTGCTTTCCCACACGGTCAATATCCACGCGCAGCGTTCTTCCTGCAAGCTCCATTGTAAATATTTTGTAATTTTTTTCCATTCTACTGTTCTCCTTCCTTTCTGTCTGTCCCCATATCCACTTTCCATTCCATCCACCCGGCTCCGCCCTGTTCCCGGTCCATGCCGGCATGTCCATGGTCTTTCAGGCAGGAGACGCCGAAACTACTGATAAAAATACGGAAAACGCATCCTTATCAGTGGTCTCGGAAGTTCCCGTCCGCCTGACTTCCCACATTCCTTTCCCGCAAAACATGAGGAAAAGGCGGACACCCCAATCTTCCATTGGTATCCGCCTAAACATTTGCCTGTTACTTCCTGATTCCAAGTCTTTCAATTAAGGAACGGTATCTTTCAATATCCGTTTTCTTCAGATAACCCAGCAGACCACGTCTCTGTCCAACCATCTTAAGAAGTCCCCTTCTGGAATGATGGTCCTTCGGATTCTCTTTCAAATGCTCGGTAAGCTCCTGAATTCTTGCAGTCAGCACTGCAATCTGTACTTCCGGCGAACCCGTATCGCCTTCCGACCTTGCGTATTCCTTGATAATTGCCGTTTTCTTTTCCTTAGAAATCATTGTCTTTCCTCCTGGTTTTCTTTACGCCAAATACTAAGACAGGGCCGGAGTTGTCCCATGACTGAGCATCGGCTGAATTTTCACACTTTGCTATCATACCATACATTTTCTTCCTTGTAAAGATTTTCTTCCCGCAAACATAAGTTTTTTAGCAGCAGTTCAGGTTGAATGTTGTGTTGCGGGGCGGACGCACGGGAGGGAGTTTTTTTGGGGGCGGCGGCAGGGGGATTGCCTGTCCCGGATTTTCCGTGCACTTTTTCCGGCGGGTTTTTCTAAACA
>CAJUMD010000004.1:58335-74196 GCA_910587275.1 uncultured Kineothrix sp. | reverse complement strand
GTCATTTTTACAACAACTTTTTAATTCCGTTCAGCCGGAAGGCTGAACTGTTACGTGAATCAAGGCATTTTATGCAAAACATATTGACAGAAACCATTCCAATAATTATAATAATCTAGTTTACATATTAACAATAACAATAGGGAAAAAAGAGGGACAGAGAGGTATTACTATGAAAAAAATTGCAGCATTATGTTTCCTTGCCGTTATGGGGCTGCAGCTTACGGCATGTAGTGTAGGCGCGGACAAGAACGCATGGATTGAAGAAGACAAGGCAAAAATCGGAACCACGCTTGACTGCGGACAGTTTGTCGTGGACGGAACTGTTTATTCGTTCCCCGCGGACGTTGCGGACTGGACAAACAACGGATGGCACATTTCCAACAATTATGAAAACAAGGACAGCTTTTTGCTGGAAAGCAGCGTCTTTTCCAACGAGTTTGAATTGTTCAATGACGAAAACAAAGACGAATATGTAGGTATGTGCGCCATCAATCTTGGCGCGGAACCGGCAAAAATTGAGGAAAGCGCCATTGACATGCTGAAAATCTCCACTTCGCAGAATGACCGCGACCCCAAGCTGGTGCTTCCGGGTGGAATCACCTACAACAGTACCAAAGAAGATATCATTGCAGCTTACGGAACTCCCGTGGAAGAAGATGAAGACGGTCTGCTGCTTTACTACACCTATACCGGCAAAGACGATTTGGAAGTCATAGTGGAACTCAGGGTTTTCGGCGATACCCTTAACCGGGTGGTTTATTCACTTTCCGAAGATAACTGGGGTTCCATCAAAAATGCGGATGAATGCAGCCAGTTCATTGACGATGCTTTAAAGACCAGTTTCTACTGTGATTATGCAAGATATGTGGAAAACAAGTTTGACACGGAAGAAAATGCCCTGATGCTGTATGAAACGGAAGTGGAATATTACACGCAGGGACTTATGTATTACCTTGATATCGATTACGATACCGCGGACGACGCAACCTTGGAAGGCTTCCGTGAAGCAACCAAGCAGATTTTCAAAAAATTCAAATGGGATGCGCCGGTTGTCAACCTGACAGGCGATACATGGGGTGAAGTGGAACTTACCATGTATCCTACGGATTTCCTTGACATCATCCTTGAGGATGCACAGCAAGTTGCGGACACAGCAGAAACGGAAGAAGATTACAATGCAGGTATGCTCGCTGTCGTTACCTCGAAAATAGATTCCATCTCCTACCGTGAACCGGTTATCAAAACCTATGATATCGACATTGATGACGGTGTCATCACCACAGAGGATTGGGACGAAATCGACGATATCCTTATGGATTTCAACGAATAAGAAACGGATTCACTCCATTCCGGTCTTCCGGTTTAAAGAAGCGCCGCAGGATAACCAAATAAGGTTATTCTGCAGCGCTTTTTATTACCATTCCCTATTCCGTGTTTGAAAATGTCTTAGAACGTATTTTAAAATCGCTCTAAACAGAATATTTCCGGTTCCTGGAAAAATCCCCCAATTTGGATACCAGTTTCTTCATGTATGTCAGCGTAAAATAAAGGATACAACTGTCAATGGGCAGCATAATCGCATTTTTCAGCACCCGGAGCGGCAGGATGGCAAAAAAGCCTTTTCCGTACAGCATGGAAATCCAAAGAGTGTTCAACAGGCAGTTTACCAGCAGCTTTGTCAGAAATTCCGCCGCCACGATTCTTTTCACGGTCACCGGATTCCGGTACAGCAGTGTGCCATAGATCAGCCCTGCCACCATGACGTTAAACGTAAACCCGAAAAAGAACGGACCGGAAGGTTTCAAAATATATTTCAGCACATCCAGCATCCCCCCGAACAGGCAGCCCGTGACGGGTCCGAACAGACATTCCACCACACGGTTGGGAAGGCCCGAAAAGCCAACCCTGATATACGGACCGATGTCAATGGATGCCACCAGGCTTAACACCACCGCCAGTGCCGCCATCAGCCCGCACAGCACCATGTTCCTTGTGTTCAGGAGTTCCTTTAGGGAATCCCTGTAAATTTCCTTCATTTTCTTCATAAAAAATCCTCCTTTCCAGCAGTTTTCCTAACCGCATAAAGGAGGCGTGAACGACCCGTATGCAGCAGCGGGATGCGAAACCGGTACCGCAAGCGTACGCTTTTCGTCCGTATGACAACTCCCTGTTCATATGGCACTTAACGCACTGGTTTCTACTCTGCCGTAAAAATATGGTTTTCTTTGCAACATGTTTGTTATATCACAGAATGGGGGGTTTGTAAATAGTTTTGGGGGAGATTGCACCAAACGGAATGAAGGGTTGGTTTCATGGGCGGACGCACGGGCGGGAGTTTTTTGCGGGGCGGCGGCAGCGGGATTGCCTGTTCCGATTTTCCGCGCACTTTTTTCGGCTGGGAGTTTCTAAGCAGAATGGCGTAGGTTATCACCGGCTGCGGTCGCCCTCTATCGGCATCCATGCCGAATCGGGCTAAACCGGACCTCCTTGTCCGGTTTCCCTTGGGTATCCGCATTCTGCTAAGAAACTCCCGTCGAAAACGAAGCACGGAAAATCGGAACAGCCAATCCCGCTGCCGCCGCCCCGCAAAAAACTCCCGCCCGTGCTGGGTAGAGTAAAAAGAAATGCTATGATACGGCATTATTATTTTTGATAACCAGCAAACATTGCATTTTGGGATGGATTTTTAAAAATGTAACTAATTTACTGTAATGGGAAAATTACTGCATGGACAAAAATGTTCTCCGTATTTATAATAATTATAGTAAACTGTCGTTTTTTGCAGTTTACTGCCAAAATATGATTTTGATTCCAATATTTACGGAGGAAAAACAAGATAATGAAGAAAAACCATATAAAATTCAACAACCCCGCTGCCAGCAACGGGGCATCAAACTTTCGGCGCTGCGGACTGCGGGGTATTGACCCTCACGGCAGTCACCTTGGCTCGTTGCGCGCGGGAATAAAATATTCGTTATCCGTTGGCATGCTATGTGCCGCATTTTTTTCCGTCCCGTTTCTGCTTAACGGCTGCGGGGACCGGGATGCGGGAGAACTGCCTTTAGGAGAAGTGAACGAAGCGCCTGAGGACCTGCCTGACCAGGGACTTCCCGCTACCGTGGAGGAAACGGAAAGCGGAAACGGGGACGGGCAAGACGCCGGAGACGCAGACACAAATGAAACCAAAGAAGAACCTCCCGTTATCGGGGAGCGGAAAACCGTGAACGGGAAAATGCAGAGCTACCTTACCGGGGAATGGCTGGACGCGGATGCTGCCACACGCCGCCCCATTGCCGTTATGATTCCCAATAATGCTCCCGCCATGCCGCAGTACGGGCTTTCCAAAGCCGCCATTATTTATGAGGCGCCGGTAGAGGGAAGAATTACGCGCCTGATGGCGGTTTTTGAGGATTATGACGGATTAGACCATATCGGACCGGTCAGAAGCAGCCGGGACTATTTTGTATACGTCGCCAT
The DNA here is from genome assembly GCA_910587275.1 of uncultured Kineothrix sp. Classification (GTDB taxonomy): domain Bacteria; phylum Bacillota; class Clostridia; order Lachnospirales; family Lachnospiraceae; genus Kineothrix. The sequence goes on along the minus strand of CAJUMD010000004.1, from coordinate 70,716 downwards.
GGGTTACGAAGCCATTTACTGTAACTGGGGGCTGGCAAGACCTTATGTGGAAGATCTGCTCCGCCGCGATACCGTCCAAAACATCAGCGCCGGGGTGGGCGGTATCCATAACCCGTCGGACGAGGCGTTCGGAAGGATTTCGCGCGCCGGCTATGCCACCGAATTTACGGGATACCTGTTTATGAACGGTTTGGAAAAAGCAATCAAACGCCAAAAATATGAAACGGAATATGACGATGCTTATGTCCCGCCGTTTACTTTCGCCGCCGAAGGATTCCGGGCGGAATATGGGGACGAAAAAGATGCCACAATGGTTTATCCGGGCGGGCGGACAGACAATCGGGGCGGTTATGGCGTTTACAATCCCTATTTCGAGTATAACGAAAAGGACCGCCTCTATTACCGTTACCAGGACGGGAAAAAGCAGATTGATGAATACGACAACAGCCAGCTTGCCGTCTCCAACGTGGTATTCCAATATTGCCACGGCGAAGTGCGGGACAAAAAAGACTATCTGGCATTTGGCGTACACGGGGAAGGAGACGCTTTGGTATTTACCAACGGAAAAGTTATCGAAGGCACCTGGAAACGCTATGACGGCGATGCCACTCCCGCGAAATTTTATGCTAAAAACGGAGAAGAAATAATTTTTAATCAGGGAAAAACTTGGATTTGCAATATTTGGGAGGAATATGGGGAATTTGTGGAATACAAATAATACCCGGACTGAGAACCGGCATTGGGTCGGAGCAGGGAAAAGAAGCGGGCAGGAAAGACATTTTTCCTGCCCGGTTTTTTTATTTCCCAAAAAATTTCTTTTTCTTATCTTTTCCGTCTTTTCCGTCTTTTCCGTCTTTTCCGTCTTTCCCTTCGTTTCCGTCCGTCCTGCCGTTCTTTGCGGCATTAAGGGTATCCCCTGTCTCCGCATCGAATTTTTTAAGCAGTTCTTTGGCTTCATGGGAAAGTTTATCGGGTACCTTTACCACCAGGGTCACATAATGGTCGCCCCTCACTTCCTTATTCCGCAGGGTGGGCACACCCTTGCCTTTCAGACGCACTTTTGTATCCGTCTGTGTCCCCGCCTTCACTTCATAAATCACTTTGCCGTCCACTGTATCGATGATAATCTCGCCGCCCAGGGCCGCTACCGCAAAGGATACCGGTACCGTGGAATAAATATTGTAATCCTGGCGCTGGAACACCGGATGCCTGCCGACGATAACCTCTACCAGCAAATCGCCCCTGGGACCGCCGTTGCTTCCCGGCTCCCCTTTTTCCCTGATGCGCACACTTTGACCGCTGTCAATACCCGCCGGAATGGATACCTGAATCTTTTTCTTATTCGCAATGTAACCGGTTCCGTGGCAGTCCGGACATTTGTCCTTGATTACTTTACCCGTTCCGTTACAGTCCGGACAGGTCTGTACGTTCCGCACCGTTCCGAAGAAAGACTGCTGGGTAAACACAACCTGACCCTTGCCGCCGCACTTCGGACAGGTTTCGGGACTGGTTCCCTGTTTGGCGCCGCTGCCGTGGCAGGAAGCACACTCGTCCTTTAAGGTCAGGTCCAGCTCTTTTTCCACGCCGGACACCGCTTCCTCAAACGTGATGCGCACGCTGGTCCTGATATTGGCGCCTTTCATGGGACCGCTGTTTCCCCTGCTTCCCCTGCGTCCGCCGCCAAAGAAATCGCCGAATATATCGCCGAATATATCACCGAAATCCGCACCGTTAAAATCAAATCCCCCGAAGCCTCCGGCGCCTCCATCAAATGCCGCATGGCCGAACTGGTCATACTGGCGCTTTTTCTCCGGATCGCTAAGTACGGCATATGCTTCCGAAGCCTCTTTAAATTTTTTCTCCGCTTCCTTATCCCCCGGATTCATGTCCGGATGGTATTTCTTGGCGAGAACCCGATATGCTTTTTTTATTGCTGCTTCATCTGCATTTTTTTCTACTCCGAGCACCTCGTAATAGTCTCTTTTCTGCTCTGCCATATCTGACTCCTTCTATTCCTGCTTCTCCTGCTTACCTTTTGCAAAAGCCCGAAACGTGTCTGGAAATCCCCATGGAATTTCCAGACACGCTTTGAACATTCTTGTCACGGAAGGAATCCGTGTTTAAACTTCCCGGTAATCCCCGTCTACCACATCGTCCCCTGCGGTAGAACCCATATCCGGTCCGGCGCCTGCCGCACCCATGTCGGGACCTGCCGCACCTGCGCCCTGTGCCTGCTCATAAACCTTTGCAAACAGTGCCTGCGCGTCGGTCATCAGTTTTTCTTTTGCGGCCTTCATTTCATCGATATCGCTGTCGGACATTTCCTGATCCTTCGTTCTTTCCAAAACGGCTTTCAATGCGGAAAGGTCTTCCTCCACCGTACTCTTTGCGGATGCATCGATTTTGTCGCCCACTTCGTTCAATGCCTTTTCGGTTTGGAACACGAAGGAATCCGCCTCGTTCCTCGTGTCGATGGCTTCTTTCCGTTTCTTGTCCTGCGCTTCATATTCCGCCGCTTCCTTTACCGCCTTATCGATTTCATCATCGGACATGCTGGAACCTGCCGTAATCGTGATGTGCTGCTCCTTGCCCGTTCCCAAATCCTTAGCGGATACGTTTACGATACCGTTGGCATCGATGTCGAACGTAACTTCTATCTGCGGAACACCACGCATTGCCGGAGGGATGCCGTCCAACCGGAACTGTCCGAGGGACTTGTTATCCTTGGCAAACTGTCTTTCCCCCTGTACCACGTTAATGTCTACGGCTGTCTGGTTATCCGCCGCCGTGGAGAAAATCTGGCTCTTTTTCGTCGGGATGGTAGTATTCCTTTCAATCAGCCTCGTAGCAACGCCGCCCATGGTCTCGATGGAAAGGGACAACGGCGTAACGTCCAAAAGAAGGATTTCACCTGCACCGGCATCCCCCGCCAGCTTACCGCCCTGGATGGAAGCGCCCAGCGCCACGCATTCATCAGGATTCAGGCTCTTGGAAGGTTCGTGTCCGGTCAACTGTTTTACTTTTTCCTGAACGGCAGGAATACGGGTGGAACCGCCCACCAGCAGTACCTTGCCGATATCGGAGTTGGAAAGTCCCGCATCCTTCATGGCGTTCTGTACCGGAATCGCGGTTTTTTCCACCAAATCATGGGTCAGCTCGTCGAATTTCGCCCTCGACAGATCCATGTCAAAGTGCTTCGGTCCCTCCGCCGTTGCCGTAATGAACGGCAGATTGATATTGGTCGTAGTGGAAGAAGACAGTTCTTTCTTCGCTTTTTCTGCCGCTTCCTTTAACCTTTGGAGCGCCATCTTATCGTTGGATAAGTCAACGCCTTCTTTTTTCTTAAATTCCTCCAGCATCCAGTTAATGATTTTCTGGTCAAAATCATCACCGCCCAAACGGGTGTCGCCGTTAGTGGAAAGAACTTCGATTACGCCGTCGCCGATTTCGATAATGGAAACATCGAACGTACCGCCGCCCAGGTCATATACCATGATCTTCTGTTCTTTCTCATTATCCAGCCCGTAAGCAAGGGCTGCCGCCGTAGGCTCGTTGATAATACGCTTTACGTCAAGTCCCGCAATTTTGCCCGCATCCTTTGTCGCCTGACGCTGTGCGTCGTTAAAATAGGCAGGAACGGTAATTACGGCTTCCGTTACTTTCTCGCCCAGATAACTTTCCGCATCTGCCTTTAATTTCTGCAGAATCATTGCGGAAATCTGCTGCGGGGAATACTTCTTGTCATCGATGGTGCGTCCCCTGTCCGTACCCATGTCCCTCTTGATGGAGGCAATGGTCTTCTCCGCATTGGTAACAGCCTGACGCTTTGCAGGTTCACCCACGAGTCTTTCACCGGTTTTCGTAAAAGCCACAACGGACGGTGTCGTCCTCGCACCTTCTGTATTGGCAATAACCGTGGGCTTACCGCCTTCCATAACTGCCACGCAGCTATTCGTGGTTCCCAAATCGATACCTATAATTTTGCTCATAATAAAGCCCTCCTAAAATATATTACGAATATCTATGTTTATTAATTAGTAACCTTATTTCCTGTCCGGTCTCCGCCGCCAAAACCCGCCCGGAAACCGTCCCCTGCCGGCGCCGCTAACTGACTACCGCCACCATACTGTGCCTTACCACGCTGTCGCGGTACATATAGCCTTTTTGAAGCTCCTGTGCCACGATGCCGGATTCGTACTCCTCACTTTCCACCTGCATCACCGCATTGTGGAATTCGGGATTAAATTCCCGTCCGACCGCCTCTATGGGCTTTACCCCAAGATTATCCAGCTCCGTCATCAACTGTTTATAAATCATCTGCATACCGTCCGCAAAGCCGCTTCCTTTCTCGCCCTCCGGAACCGTTGCAAGACCGCGTTCAAAATTATCCACTACCGGGAGTATCTTCTCTATCACGCTCTTGGCTCCGGTTTCAAACATCGCCGTCTTTTCCTTGTCGGTACGCTTCCTGAAATTGTCAAATTCCGCCATTTGGCGCTTTACCCTGTCTTCGAGTTCTTCCACTTTCTGTTTCAGCGCATCCTGCTTCTTGTCGCCCTTCGCCTTCTTTTTGAACAACGACTTGCCCTCCGTGCTTTCCGCTCCGTCCGGTTCCCCGGCATTTTGGGATTCTTTCCCTTCTTCTGCCCCGGTTTCTTCCGTCTTTCCGTCTTCTATTTCATCCGTTTCCATGGATTCATCTACTGCTCCCATTCTTTTTCCCGTTTCTCCCTTTTCTTCCGTTTCGCCCGGGGCTTCTTCCGTTTTCACTTCCATATTCGCATCTTCCTTCCTGCCGTATTCTTCCATGGTTTCCTCCCTCCCGTCTGCCTGGCCTGACGTATGCCCATCCATGGATATCTGTTTTCCGGATGCCTGTTTCCTGCCGTCCTTACCGTTCTGCCCTGCCAACTTCCTCATTCCTTTCTTTCAAGCCTGTTTTCGGTTCCGCTTTCCGCTTGCACACTACGGATCACGTTGCCTCTTATTATATAAATCGTCCAACTGATGCATCAATGTCTTTAACGTACCTACCACCTTATCATAATCCATTCGTTTGGGACCGATGATGCCTATGGTTCCCTTCATACCCTCCCCCAATTCATAGGTTGCGGTCACGACGCTGCAGTCCTTCATGGTCTGTACCGGGGTTTCGTCCCCGATGTATACCTGGATTCCCGTGTTGTTTTCATCCGCCAGCGTTTCTTCCACCAAACTGTTCAACAACTGCTTTTCCTCAAAAATGTTAATCAGCTCGCTTGCTTTCTGGTTATCGGCAAGTTCCGGGTACTTAAAAATATTGTTGGTGCCGCTGGTGTAAATTTCCAAATCCTCCTCGGCCTTGATGGACTCTGCCACCGCATCAATAACATTCCCCACTATGGAGCTGTGTATTCCCGCCTGCATCTTCATGGCGGTAATCATCCCTAGGTTAATCTCGCTGATGGATAAACCGTTTAAATGAGTGTTTAACAGAATATTTAACTTTAACAACGTTTCATCGTCCAGTTTTTCCTCCACGCGGAGGATGCTGTTTTTGATGATGTTGCCTTCCGTCACGATGACGGCAAGGAGCTGATGCTCATCCACCCTCGACAATTGAATGAATTTCAGCTTATTGCGCTGCGTCTGCGGGGCAGAAATCATCGTCGCATAATTCGTATTCTGCGCCAGCACCTTTGCTACCTGTTTTAACAGGTGTTCCATCTTATCCTCTTTTTCCAAAAGGATTTCTTTTAACTCCTCTACCTCCCGTTCCTTTTCCTCCATCATACGGTCCACGTACAGGCGGTACCCTTTGTCTGACGGAATCCTGCCTGCGGAAGTATGGGGCTGCAGGATATATCCCAGTTCTTCCAAATCCGCCATCTCATTACGGATGGTCGCGGAGCTCAAATTCAAATCCGTATATTTGGAAATCGTCCTGCTTCCCACCGGCTCCCCGGTTTCGAGGTAGTTACGGATAATGGCCTGCAATATTTTCATTTTCCTATCGTCCAGCAATTGCACTCCATCATCCTCCTTTGCTTTATTAGCACTCGCCGTTTAAGAGTGCTAACATCTTCTTACCATAAAATATCACTTAGCATGAGGAATGTCAACACATTCGTCGAAAAATAATTATAAAAAAAGCATAAAGAAAAAGAACCGCCGCATCATCTCCATAATCACACAACAGTCCTTTCCTATTTTCCCTCAATTTTTCCTTCACAATACCGGATGCACCGTTTCCTTAAATACCAAAGCTGCCTGCAATATCACCGTTGAAGACATAGTATACACGGCTTTCTTCCGGTTTTACATAAAGCTCCAGGGAAGTATATTCTTCCTCATGCTGCAAATCAAATTTCCATACATCGAAAGCCATTTTCTGGATATCATCCATGGAATAACCCCTGCCGCCAAACTGAAGGTGTACCACGGGAGTAACCGCTTTCTTCGCCGCTTTCCTCCCGGCTGTTTTTTCTTCCGGTTTTTCTTCCGTCTTTTCCACAGCTTTCTTAGCGGTGGTCTTTCTTGCCGTGGTCTTTTTGGGCGCTGCTTTCTTTGCCGTTTCTTTTTTTACCGTTTCTTTTTTTACCGTTTCTTTCTTTGCAGGAGCCTTTGCTTCCTTCTTTGCTTCCTTCTTTGCTTCTTCCTTTCCTTCAGGCGCTTTCGTTTCCGCTGCAGCAGCCTTTACTGCCGGTTCTTCTTTTGTCACAGACTTAACCGTTGTTGTTTTTTCTGCCATGGATATTTCTCCTTTCAAAATTCCTTTCCCGGTTACTTTTCATTATAAGTTTTCTTTATCTCCTCTGCCGGCGCGGCTTCCGCCCTCCGGATTGCAAACAATACCGCAAACATGGAACGCGGCGCGTCCATATGTTAATAAATATGTTTACGATAGATAGTTTATCCCACTTTCGCTGTCTTGTCAACTTTTTAACGCACGAAAAATGGAAAAGTGTCAAAAAAACAGATTATTTTCTACATGGAAAGCATAAAATATCCCAAAACCAAAATGCCAAGCCCGATTCGGTACCATCCAAATACCTTAAAATCGTGCTTCTTAATATATCCCATCAGAAACCGGATAACCATCACAGATACCACAAATGCAACAGCCATGCCTACGGCAAGAATCATCCATTCTCCCCCGCTAAACGAAAAACCGGACTTTGCCAGCTTCAGGATACTTGCACCGAACATGACGGGAATGGCGAGGAAAAACGTAAATTCCGCAGCAGCAGTCCTCGATACCCCAAGCAGCAGCGCGCCCACAATCGTTGCCCCGGAGCGCGATGTCCCCGGAAAAACGGCGGCAGCCAACTGCCAGATGCCGATGATAAATGCCATCCGGTATGTCATCTGTGAAAGCTCCGTCACTTTCGGCAAAAACCGCTTATTCCGGTTCTCCACCACGAGGAACAGGACACCGAACACAATCAGCGCTATGGCTACGCAGACATAATTATAAAAATGCGCTTCAAAAAAATCATCAAAGGGCATACCAATCAGAACCGCAGGGATACAGGCTGTTGCAATTTTAAACCAAAGAACGAAAATATCCTTTTTAATAAGCGGCTTTCCCTTAAAATCAAACGGGAATATCTTCTTCCAAAACAGGACCACGACCGCAAGAATGGAGCCAAACTGTATCACGACCAAAAATGCCTCCAAAAATTCCGGCGACACATCCAATGTAACAAATTCATTGAGCAGAATCATATGTCCGGTACTGCTGATGGGAAGCCATTCCGTAATTCCCTGTACGATACCGAACAAAACCGCTTTTAAGATTTCCAACATGTTTTACCTCATTTCCACGCCATATGGCTTCTTATCTATATATACGCAGGTTTTCTTATTCCATACCTGTTCTTCCATGGCTTTCTTTCCTTTTTATTCCATAACAGAACCGGACAGGTATTCCAAAAGTTCCAAATAGCATTCCCCGGCATCGCGGTAGCCTTCCTCATACAGCGCTTCCAGTTTCTTTTCGTCCCTTTCCACCCGGCTCACCCCGCTCTTTTTCTTCGGACGGATAACAAAAGCGCTTCCTTCCTCCACCTGCTCCTCCAAATCGTCCAGCATCCTGTTATAATTCACATGGCGTTCCTTCATCAGTTCATACACTTTCGGGTATTTCACGTAACGCGCACGCAGAAGCGCCAGTTGGGATGCCGAAGCCGCTTCCCTGCGGAACCCGGTTTCCTTCGTCAATACCACCACATTTTTTCCGTTGCCGTCCGCAATGGATTTGGCAATGGGAACCGAATCGGAAATCCCACCGTCCAGGTACAGCCCATCCCCAATCTTCACGTTCCGTGAAACCAAAGGCATGGAGCTGGAAGCGCGGACTGCCAGGATATCCCTGTGCATATCCTCCAAAGGCATGTATTCCGGCAGTCCCGTTTCGATATTCGTCACCACCGCATATGCCTTTCCGCCGTATTGTCCGAACGCCTCATAGTCATAAGGGTCCAAATAGTTCGGAATCAAATCATAACACATATCCGTACCGAACAAATCCCCCGTGGTCAGCAGGCTGAACGCCCCGCAATACCTTTTATTATCCAGGTAATTAATGGCTACCCGGTATGCCCTTTTCCTCTGCCCCGACAGAAAACTGCACAAATGGCAGGCTCCAGCCGACACACCGTAACAGGAAGAAAAACTGATTTCCTTATCCATAAAAAAATCCAAAACACCGGCGGTATAAATTCCTTTCATCGCACCGCCTTCCAACACAAGCCCTGCCTGATACATCGTCATCCTCCTAACCGATTTCCCGTCCTGTCTGTTATTGCAAGCCGTACTCCGTCTCCACAAATTTCCGCAGTGCAGGCAGCGAACGCTCCACCTTCTCCGTATCGATGCAGTATGCCATACGGAAAAATCCGGGACAGCCGAAACTGTCGCCCGGCACTAAAATCAAATCATAATTCTTCGCCTTTTGGCAGAACACCTTTGCATCCTCCTCCAGCGCCTTCGGGAAAATATAGAAAGTCCCTCCCGGTTTCACACAGGCAAACCCAAGCCCCGTCAGCTCCCGGTAAAGAATATTCATGTTCGTCTCATAAACGGAAAGGTCGGAAGTCTCATCCACCGCTTCCGCCACCGCCAACTGGATGATGGATGTCGGACAGTTATGCCCGATTCCCCTGGAAATCTGCCCGCACATATTCACCAATGTCTCCGCATCCCTGCACGCCGGGTTCACGGCAACATACCCGATACGTTCCCCCGGAATGGACAACGACTTGGAATAGGAATAACAGCTTAACGTATTGTCATAAAATTTCGACACATACACTTCCTCCACGCCCCCGAACAAAATCTCCCGGTACGGTTCATCGGAAATCAGGTAAATTTCATGACCGTATTTTTCCGCCTTTTCCGACATCATCCGCGCCAGTTTCTCCAGCGTTTCTTTCGTATAAACCGTCCCCGACGGATTATTCGGCGTATTGATTAACACTGCCATCACCTTCTCCGTCAGCATCTCCCCAAAACGTTCAAAATTCACCTGAAAGTGCTCCGTATCCGCCGGAACCACTTTTAACTTTGCACCGGTCAAATCGATATACGGATGATATTCCGGGAAAAACGGCGCAAACGTAAGCACCTCATCCCCCGGAACCGTCACACAGCGCACCGCATGGGCAATCGCCCCCGCTGCCCCCGATGTCATAAATATATGGTTCCCCGTATACGCCATCCCAAACCTCCGGTTTAAGGACTGCGCAATTTTCTCCTTCACCGAAGGAATCCCCAGGCTTGGACTGTATCCGTGCACCGCCATCGGGTCATACTCCGTCAGCAGCCGCACCATCGCATCTTTAAAACCATCCGGCGCCGGCACGGAAGGATTCCCCAAACTGTAATCAAACACATTTTCGTACCCGATTTCCTTGCCCCTTGCCGTAGCATATTCCGAGAGCTCACGGATTACGGACTTCGCACCCAACATTTCTTTATACTTAGCTGCAATCATTTTGCCACCTCCAACTTTCCAAAAACCAACGAATATATTCTAACACACTTCCGGCAATTAGAAAACCATATTCTTTTTGTAAAATAGCCGGAGAATAACAGTTCAGCCTGAAATGTTGTGTTGGGGCACAGACGCACGGACGGGAGTTTTTTTGCGGGGCAGCGGCAGTGGGATGGCATGTCCCGGTTTTCCGTGCACTTTTTTCGGCTGGAGGTTTCTAAGCAGAATGAGAAAGTGTATCACAAGCTACGGTCGTCCTCAAGCGGCATCCATGCCGCATCGGACTGAAATGGGCATCCATGCCCATTTCCCCTTGGGTGTCTGCATTCTGCTAAGAAACCGCCGCCGAAAACGAAGCACGGAAAATCCGGAACAGGCAATCCCGCTGCCGCTGCCCCGCCAAAAAATCCCTCCCGTGCGTCCGCCGCCCCTCTCAACTTCCCGCGCTCTCATAAATCTCCAGCCCCTTTCGGAACAGTCCGTACGCAAACACCCAAAACACCGCCGCAACACCGCATTCCGCCACAATCGTCTTCCAGATATTCGCATCGGTCAGGAAAAACGTCGCCGGAATATAAGCCACAAATGCAAACGGCAGTATGGTCATCAGCACAATCCGGATTGGCTTCGCGTAAATTTCGACCGGATATTTGGCAAAATCCGCCACATCATACGCCGTCGTCATCAAAGGGGAACTGTCCTTTACCCAAAATGCCAAAGATGCCAAAATCAGCTTTACGGAAGTATATATCACGCTCCCGGCAATCACCGAAACCAAAAACCAGAACACGTTTAAAAACGTGACCCGGACTACTCCATGCGTAACAGCCCTTCCCACAAAGAACACGCCTACCAAAAGTTCCCCCATCGCATCGAACTGCACTTTTTCGCATACAATCTGGAAAAAGATGTTCATCGGACGCAGCATGTATTTGTCAAAAGTTCCCCTGATTACCATCTGCCATCCGACCATCCATAAATTATCCGTCAGTAAATGGTCAATCCCCCGCGGTATTTGGGCAAATCCGTATATGAAAAGCATCTGCTCCAACGTCCAGCCCTGTATGGACGGTATCTTCATGAAAACAAAGCCCAGGAAAGCCAGCCCTGCCGCCTGGGAAACCAAAAAACCGCTTAATCCGACAAAAAAATCCACTTTGGACTGCATGACCGTCTTCATGTACTGCAGGACAAAAATCCGGTACAGCCTTGCATATCCCGCCAGTTTCTTCATCATGCCACCCCCTGTCAGCCCCCTAAAACCACAATCCGCTTCTCGATTTTCTTCCATAAAAGACTTCCCGCCAGGTATAGAGCCACCACCCAAAATACCTGTTTTCCAAGCTGCCCCAGCACTTCGGCGCCCGTATATTTTCCCAGGTAAATCATCACCGGCACATAAGTCATCGCCGTAAACGGAAGGAAGGAAAAGATTTCCTGTATCACAGCCGGGAAGAAAGAAACCGGCATCAGTCTCCCCGACAATAAATTCAGTGCCGCATTCTTCATAATATTCATTCCGAAAATATAAGTGGTGACAAAAGCAAGCATTCCGAAGCAATAATCAAAAAACACATAAACGAAAAAGCTAAAGACCATGCTTACGAGGAAGCACAGCAGGGAAAGCGGACGGATTACCGGCATTCCAAGTTCCGTAACTTTATAGACTTCCAGCCCGGTCCAAATAAAAACAGACGGCACCACCACCCGGTATATCATCACCCCCAATGACTTAAAAGTCAGATACAGCCTATAATTCACCGGTTTAATCAGGTTCACCGCCACACTGCCGTCCAACACGTCTTTGCCGATTTCCGAAGATATCCCTATCATAACGATATCGGAAACCGTATAGGACAGGAAAACATAAAGAACCATTTCCCCACGGGTAAACCCGCCAATGGTTCCGGAAGGAACTCCCGCATAAACCGCCATCCAAAGATAATAATAAATAAACATACCGAGGAATTTTCGGATGATAAACAGGTAAAACCTTCCCCTGTAAACAAAATTCGATTTTATCTGGTTTAAGGCAAATGTCCAGTAAATCCTGAAAAATCTCGTCATACTTCTATCCCCGCATTGTTTTGGTAGATATCCTTCACGATGTCCGTAAGCTCCGTTTCCTTGATTTGGATATCCTTTACCTCCACGATTCCCATTACTTTGCCGATTACCTGCGCTACGCTGACTTCTTTTTTGCTGAAAGATACTTTGGCTCCCTTATCCAATTCCTGAAACACTATGTTCCCGCCCATCTCCTGAAGCATCCGGGACTGCGTTTCATCCGGCATCTCCTTCCACTCAAAAGAGATACTGCAGCGGAAACCGTAATCTTTTTTCAGTTGGCTTAAGGTGGAATCATAGATTTTCTTACCGGCATCTATGATGATAACCCGGCGGCA
>CAJUMD010000004.1:0-58325 GCA_910587275.1 uncultured Kineothrix sp. | reverse complement strand
TCAATGTCATTCAGGTCATGGGTCGTCAAAATCACCGTTGTATGATATGTTTTATTGATTTCCCGGATTGCCAGACGGATTTTATCCTTTACCACCACATCCAGTCCGATGGTCGGCTCATCCAGGAACAGTACTTTGGGATTATGGAGCAGTGCGGCCGCCAAATCCGCCTGCATTCGCTGCCCCAAAGATAAGGTTCTGACGGTGCTGTGCATAAATTCCCCCAACCCCAGCACATCTTCAAAAATATTCATCCGCTCGGCATAATCCCCGTCAGACACCCCGTAGATTTCTTTTAACACGGTATAGGTTTCGCTCAGGGGCAGATCCCACCATAGCTGGGTCCGCTGCCCGAACACCACCCCGATATTCTTCGCATTCTTTTTCCGGTTCCTGTACGGTTCCAATCCGTTTACCATACAGGAGCCGGATGTAGGGGTCAGAATCCCCGACATCATCTTAATCGTCGTGGACTTTCCCGCCCCGTTACTCCCGATATACCCGACGATTTCCCCTTCTTTGATTCCAAACGAAATGTCGTCCACCGCAATTTTCTTTTCCTTTTCCCTGGAAAAAAGCCCTTTCACGGCCCCGCTCCATCCGGGATAATGCTTGGCAGTCACAAATTCCTTCCGCACATTCCGCAGTTCAATCACATTCCGGTCCATCGTCCCACTCTCCCAAGTATACCTTTTTTATTCCCGCGAGCAACGAGCCAAGTGGCTGCTTACAGACATTTGGCGACTGCCGCGAGGGTCAAAAACCCCGCTGCAAGTTTGATACCCCGTTGCTTGCAGCGGGGTTTTTGATTCCCGCTGCCTTCGGCATCTATGACTTTGCCGCCGAAGCGATGAGTCTCATTCCGCCTCTCAATTCCACTTTCCCGAAACCTGCGGGAAGAACAAAATGATCCCCTTTCTTCACCATCTGTCCGTTCACCAGCCCGTCGCCTTCAATGACACTCATGTTCATGAACGGATATTCCTGCTCCAAATCAAATTCCTTATCCACATCGATTTTCCACACCGTGTAATATTGGTTGGATTCCAGCTCATTCATCGTATTGGCAGGCAGACTGTCGGTATTTTTCACGCTGTTTGCCACATCCTTCGCCGGAACGGTAATGACATCCATGCTCTTGTCCAAATGCAGTTCCCTGGGCTTGCCGTCCACCATGCGTCCGTAATCATATAAACGGTAGGTAATATCGCTGCTCTGCTGTGTTTCCAGTATCATCAGCCCGCCTTTGATGGCATGGACCGTTCCGGGGTCAATCTGTATAAAATCGCCCTTATGGACCGGAATCTCCCGCAGGAAGCGGTCCCATTCCCCCTGTTCAATCATTTCCCGCATCTGTTCCCTGCTTCCGGCATTATGGCCGATGACCAGGCTGGAATCCTCCGCGCAATCCACCACGTACCAGCACTCCGTTTTGCCCAAACTGCCGTTTTCCTTCTCCCCGGCATACGCATCGTCGGGATGTACCTGTATGCTCAAATCCTGCTTGGCATCTATAATTTTAATCAGTAGGGGGAAGCCCGGCGCGTCAAAACGGCCGAACAGTTCCGGCTGCTCCTTCCACAGCTCGGAAAGTTTCTTTCCTTTGTACATGCCTTCCCTGATTTCGCAGTCACCGTGGGGATGGGCGCTGATGCCCCAGCATTCCCCGATATTGCCGGAGGGCAGCTCATAATGGAATTCTTCCCCCATGCGTTCCCCGCCCCAAACCATTTTCTTAAATACCGGCTCCAAAAATAAAATCTGTTTTGTATGTTCCATTTTATTTATGCCAAGCTCCTTTCCATTCGTTTCCATGACTTTCCGGTACCAGAAAGCGGAATCCTTCGCAATGCGCTTCTGCGTTTCAAAGTCTACGTATACAATGCCGAAACGTTCATTATATCCCTTATCCCATTCAAAATTATCGAGGAACGTCCACAAAAAATACCCCCTGACATCCGCACCGTCTTCACAGGCTTTCTGCAGGGCGGACAAATACCGGTCAAGAAAATGGATGCGGTTGTGGTCATGCACCCGCCCGTCCGAAGACACTACGTCATGGCAGGACATTCCGTTCTCCGTAATGTATAACGGATGTTGATACCTCTCGTATAAAAACCTGACGCCCCAGTAGAAAGCATCCGGCGTAACCGGCCAGTTCGCGGCGGTTTTGGCATACCCTGCCTTTCTTCCCACAAATTCCGGTTCCCCGTCCGCTCCTGCGCGCACCATGTAACCGTTATATATATTCTGCCCCATGAAATCCAAAGGCTGGTGAATCAGCTCCATATCTTCCTGTGTAATCTCCGGCAGGTATTCCGCATACTTCTTCAGCCCTTCTTCCGGGTAATGCCCCAAAAACACGGAATCGGAAAACCATGCCACGTTCCAGGTCCAGTTTTCCACCGGATTGTAAAAGCCGAACAGCACTTTTTTCGCTGCCTCGATATCCTCTTTACTTTCCGATGCCGGATACGCCATGCCACAGGTGGGTGCATAACCGATTTTCACCGGACGGCATGCATATTCCCTTAAGTTGATAACCGCCTGCCCGTGGGCACGCAGGGCGTTATGGGCAATTTGGAATACCTCCTTTGGGGAAAGTTTCATTCCGGGCGCATGTACTCCCGATAAATGCCCCAGTCCAACAAAACACTGGGGCTCGTTTAACGTAATAAAATATTCACACAAATCGGAGAAATTCTCCGCCACCACTTTCGCATACTCCCCAAACCATTGGATGATTTCCGCGTTCTGCCAGCCTCCCTGGTCCTGCAGCGCCTGCGGCAGTTCCCAATGGTACATGGTAATGTAAGGTGTAATGCCGTTTTTCACCATTTCCTGTATCATATCACGGTATAACCGGATTCCTTTTTCATTCACGCGTCCGGTTCCCTCAGGCAGAATCCTCGCCCAATTTAACGAAAAACGGTAATGTTTTACCCCCAATAAACGCATCAGGGCAAAATCCTCCTTATACCTGTGTATATGGTCACAGGATATCTCCGCATTTTGCCCGTCCGCTATCTTACCGGCAGCGGCAAAGGTGTCCCACACCGTTTTACCGCAGCCGTCTTCCTTATCTTTTCCTTCTATCTGATAGGCGCTGCTCGCAACGCCCCATGCAAAATCATCCCTGAACATTCGATATTCCTCCGCTTTTCTTCTGCGGACGCCATGGATTTACACAAGAAACCTGCTAAGCGATTGATCCAGTGCATCCGCTTCTTCTTTTAACAGTTCCACTTCTTCCGTCAGGTCGGAAACAATTTTCACCTGTCCATCCAAAGCAGCGGTCACTTCCTCCGTGGCAACGGCAGCCTGCTCGGAAACAACGGAAATGCTCCTTATGGATTCCTGCACCATATCCTTTTCCCCGTTAATTTCCCTCATGCTGTTTGCAATCTCTTTCAGACCGTTGACAAGGCTTTCCACGCACTGGTTGATTTCCCCAAAGACCTGTATGGTCTCCTTGAGTGCATCTGCCTGTGCGTACACAATCGTCTCGGCTTCCTTAGCGGAATCCGTGGTTTTCTGTGTCGTTTCCACAATATTTTCCACGATTTTCTTGATATTCTTTCCCGCCTGCATGGATTCGTCCGCCAACTGCCGGATTTCCTCTGCCACCACAGCGAATCCTCTGCCGTTTTCCCCTGCCCTCGCCGCCTCAATGGAAGCGTTTAAGGACAGAAGGTTGGTCTGCCTTGCAATGCTGTTAATCGTATCGATAAAGCCTTCGATTTCCGAAGACCGCTGTCCCACGTCGTTAATGTTGTCCACAAGGACTTTCGTAATCTCCACCGTTGTTTCGGTCTTCTTACTAAGCTCACCCACAATGATGCGTCCCTGTCCTACCGCGGCCGTGGCGCGGTCTATCGTATTGCCCATGTCGTCGGCACCGTCGCAGGCACTGTCCACTTTTTCGGCAAACCCTGCCATTTTGCTGTTGCTTAAGTCCGCTTCCTTCGCCTGCGTCTGCGTTCCCGATGCCACATCGTCCACGGCATTGGATATTTCCTTAATGGAAGTGTTGATGGTATCCGATTTTACGGCTACCCCGTCCGCCATTTCCTTTACCTGATTTCCGAACTTCTTCATATCCGCCATCAGCGTCCGCATACTCGCCAGCATGTCATTCAGCCCTTTTGCCAACAGACCGAATTCATCCTTGCGTTTGATATGGAAACTTTGGGTCAGGTCGCCTTCCGCTACCTTATCCAGCCCATTTGTCATAATTTTCACGGACTTGCTCATGCCGGACGCTATCCTGCTGCCGATGACAAAAGCGATAATGCACGCAAGAATAATCATCGCCACGCAGATATTACGGATAAAACTTACTTCCTTTATAATATTATCCTGCGGAATCAGACTGCACATCATGATTCCTGTCTTTCCTATGGGCGTATAAAGGTACAGGTACGTGCTTCCGTTGTACTTCACGTACTCGCTGCCCACTTCCGCTGCTCCTATGCTCTTTGTAAAAAATTCCTTATCGGTAAAAACCGGTTCCGTGCTTTCGGGTTTCACGCCCTCCCCTTCCCTTTGGATACGGATGATTTCCCTTCCGTCCGGCGTAACCATTCCTTTGATGCTGTTTTCGCCAAAATCCATTTCATTCAGCATCTTTTCCACGGTTTCCATCGTAATGTCCAAAACCAAAAACGTATCCGTTTTTAAGAATTTCTGGTAAAAAACCAAACCGTAGCGTTCCGAATCTATCTTAAAACGTTCATCCAGGAAAGAATGGTATCCCAGCCATGCGGTTTTGCGTGTATCGCCTTCCGGGAAATACTGTCCTTCCGCTGATTCCAAAAATCCCTGGAGCACATCATCCCCCATGCTTCCCGACAAGGAGGAAAGATATGTTCCGTATTCGGGAATAATACTATAACTGTATATGTACTGCACGCTTGCTTTTACCTGCAGCAGATTCTTCTTCGCGTCACGCCAGTACTGCATGGCATCGCTGTTGCCCCTCTTGGCATAGGAATCATAATAATCGGACAGGTTGTCTCCTGCCACCAGTTCCAACGCCTTGCTGGATACGTTCCCGGTCATCAGTTCACAATACATGCCCATTGCCGAAAGGGTGGATACCGAAGACTCCTCCACCTGTTTCTTAATCGTGTTGGACGCTGTAATATAGGAAACGGCTCCCAGTATGATAATCAGCACAATCGGAACCAGAAACGCCTTAATCAACGTCCCCATGATACTCGAATTGCCGGACAGGGCAGAGCTTTTTTCCCCGGATGCCGCCCGCACTTCCACGGACGCCCCCTTTTTCAGGGTTGGCTTCGTTTTCGCACCCTGCTCTTTTTCCGTTTTCACGGCCGCTTCGTTTTTGGGCTTAAACCCCCGCCTGATTCCGGGTTCTTTTTTGGGTTTCACCCTCGTTTCTTTCTCCGTGTTCACCTCGTCGGCACGTTTCGCCCGTTTCCCTCGGATGGTCCCTTCTTCCGCTGCCGCCTTGCGCTGTTTAAAAAAACCCTTTCCGACGCTTCCTGCTGTTCCCATAATTGTCCTCCTACCGTGAGCCAATTACCGATACCAAATAAAACGGAACCGCAACCCCCTTACCGGCAGTCTCCCCATCCGTGGCAGCATTGCCTTCCACGATGGTAATCTCCACCTCATGTACCCTGTCTTCCAAACGTTCCGCAACGGTATCGATATACAGGCAATCTCCCCAGTCTTCCCCGAAATTTCCGTCCAAAACATGCGCATGTTCCCCGTCACCGTCCACGGTAACACGGGCAACCGGCGCAGGCTTTCTGACTGACTTCCTATACTGGACCGCTATCTCCGTACCTTCTACTTTGAATACTATTCTATCATTTATACTGCTTGCAGTCCAACCTTTTCGGAAATTTTTTTCGGTGTTTTCCGCAGAGTCGTCCGTATCCTTTACAAACCCCGCGCAATCCGGCTCGCAATTGTCATTCCGGTAACGCACGGAATGCTCGTAAGCGTTGGGCGTAACTGCCTCCGGCAGCCCGTTCCCCATAGATTCCCCGCCGTCCTCCGTCTCCTTCCTTTGCGCATATACATCGCCAAGAAAGCCCCGGATAA
Source organism: uncultured Kineothrix sp. (assembly GCA_910587275.1). GTDB lineage: Bacteria > Bacillota > Clostridia > Lachnospirales > Lachnospiraceae > Kineothrix. The sequence goes on along the minus strand of CAJUMD010000004.1, from coordinate 52,250 downwards.
CCCCTGCCACCAAAGCGTGGCCTTCATCATTGGGGTGCAGGTCGTCCGGCGTAATCTCCCTTGCCGGCAGCTTCCCTTCTTCCACTTTCCGGTAAATCGTCGGTTTCATGCTGACACTTGGCAGATGATATGCCTTACCGATTTTCCTGTGCCTGTTCTCGGCATTTACCCCGGTATCGTACCGCACATTATGCACCAGCAAGACAGCAGGCGCAAAACCGCTTCCGTAAATCTTCCTCACCAGCCCCTCATAAGTCTCCGCAAAGTGTTCCTCATCCTCATCGTTTACGCTGAACTCCACAATCACGAAATCCGGTTTATGCCTAAGCAGGTCCTCCTGCACCCTGGCAACCCCGAACTGCGAAGTCGTCCCCCCGACGCCCGCATTTACATAGGTAAATTCCGCCTGCGGAAAAGTCTCCGTCCACCACCGGAACACCAAATAGGCATAACAGGTTTCCGGTGCGGAAGACAACGACCCCTGCGTAATGGAACCTCCGATAAATCCAAGCGTCAGTTTTTCCCCCTGCTGCGCCCTCTCCATGCATTTCTTTAACCGTCTCAGGTTCCCCTTGTTCACAATCCCGTCCTTATAGTCAATCCCGTACTTATCCAAAACATGCTCCATAACATCCGCCTCCATAATCACCGGTCATGTATCGGGCAGGGGGGACATCCCCCCTGTCCGCCATGCGCCCCATGTGCCGCTTTAGCGGCATATTTCAAGGGGCTGTGCCGTCTTCCCAAAACCCGACTGCACAGCCCCCATCCCTTTTACGAAACTATCTTCTGCCAATCTCCGTATCCGAAGCCGTCACCACGCTATGCTCTTTGATATATGCCACAATGTCCTCCAACTGCGTGAAAGCAAGTCCCACATAGCTGTCCGCCGCGCCGTAATAAACCGCAATCTTTCCGCTCTCGGAATCATGGATGGTAGCGCAGGGGAAGCATACGTTCGGAACGAATCCCCTTTCCTCATACCATTCTTCCGGGGTCAGAAGGAAATTCTCGCACCTGTATTTTACGATGGAAGGATTGTCGATATCGAGGATTGCCCCGCCGATGGAATATACATAACCGTTGCAGGTCCCGCTCACGCCATGGTAAAACAGAAGCCATCCTTCCGTTGTTTCAATGGGAGCTGCGCCGCCGCCGATTTTTAAGGACTCCCACCACTCATTTCCCTTGCCCATTACATGCCTGTGCTTGCCCCAGTATACCAAATCCGGGCTTTCGCTTACGAACACATCCCCAAACGGCGTATGTCCGCTGTCGCTGGGACGGCTTAACATCATGAAGTTGCCGTTAATCTTCCTGGGGAACAGCACCGCGTTCCTGTTGAACGGAAGGAACGGATTCTCCAGCCTGACAAACGTTTTAAAATCCGTAGTCTTCGCCATTCCGATTGCCGCTCCGTAAAAATCCTGGCACCAGATAATGTAATAGGTATCTTCCACCTTCACCAGACGGGGGTCATAAGCATATACCGGCATAAAGGGCTTGCCGTCCTCGTCCACAAAAGGAATCTTCTCCTCGTCAAACTCCCAATGGATGGCATCCTTGCTTCTCCCCATGTAGATATAGGGAATACCGTTCACCTGCTCACCGCGGAACACGCCGATAAATTCATCGCCGTAAGGCATCACCGCACTGTTGAATATCCTTGCCACACCTTTTACCGGATTCCTTCCGATAATCGGGTTCTCACTGTATCTCCATATCGGAGCGTCTTTGAGTCCTTCCGGCCTTTCCTGCCAAGGCACGTTTTTTACCGGAGCGCTGATCATTTTTACATTACTCATTTTCTGTACCCTTTCCCTTTCCTGACTTCCCGTTTTGTTTTCGGGCTTTCCATCTGCTTTTTCCTATATTTTTTCCTATATTCTTTCCCGTATCTATTTTACACTATTTTCGTACCGCTTATTTTCCGCACGTACTCCTTCTATCCCCGTTCCCTCATTTTCCCCTTTTTTTGTTCCCGTTCCCTGATTTGCCGCTTTTGGGGTTTTCTTGTTTCCGGTTAATTTTTTTCCAAAAACTCCAGGTTCTTACGGATTAAATCACATCTCTGTGCCACACACTCCACGGAACGCAGCGGGTCCGCAGGCGTATGGAACACATAATCCAGCAGCTTCTCCACCGTCGTCGCCGCCACATGCATCCTCGTATCGCTGGACGCATAGTAAATCAGCACTTCCCCGTTGTCTTTTGCAACCGCCCCGTTGGTGAATACCACGTTGGATACATCGCCCACGCGCTCCCATCCCCTGGGACCGATTAACATGCCCGACGGCTCTGCAATGACCTTGGAAGGATCTTTTAAGTCGGTGGCAAAAGCATAAATCACATACCTGAGCCCTGCTGCCGTATTGCGCACGCCATGGGCGATATGAATCCATCCCTTTTCCGTCTTAATGGGTACCGCGCCGGCGCCGTTCTTGGCTTCCGTAATCGTATGGTATTTCCTGATGCTGGTCATTTTCTCCTCATCCACCACCGCGTGGGTAATGTCCTCACACAGCCCGAAGCCGATGCCGCCGCCCGATCCGGTCTCGATGAAATCGTCCATGGGCCTTGTGTAAAACGCATATTTCCCGTCCACAAATTCCGGGTGGAGTACCACGTTCCTCTGCTGAGGGGATTTTAACGTCACCAGGTTATCCAGTCTTTCCCAATTCTTCAAATCCTTCGTCCGGACGATTCCAGCCGCCGCCACAGCCGCGGACAGGTCGTTCACCGAAGTATCCTTGCTTTCGGAGCAGAACACGCCGTAAATATAACCGTCCTCATGCTTCGTCAGACGCATGTCATATACGTTGGTTTCTTCCGGGCAGGTATCCGGCAGGAGAATCGGGTAATCCCAAAAACGGAAACCGTCGATGCCGTTATCGCTCTCCGCCACGCCGAAGAAAGACTTCCTGTCGTCCCCCTCGATGCGGGCAACCAAATAATATTTTCCGTTTAATTCTATAGCTCCCGAATTCATCACCGCATTGATGCCCAGCCGCTTCATGAAATAAGGATTCGTCTCAGGGTTTAAGTCGTACTGCCACGTAAGCGGAATATGATTCCTCGTCAGCACGGGATATTTGTACCGGTCATAAACACCGTTATAAAAATCCCCGTCCACCTCATTTTTACGGTTTACCAGCGCTTCGTATTTCTCAAGTTCCTCATAATATTTTTTATGCAAATTCTGGGACATTCTCGCTCCTCCTTATCACCTCAAAGCACATTCTGCCATTATGGTACGGGCATTTCCACGGTTCCACAATGGGTTCTTCCCCGATGGGCTTCCCTTCCTTATCCACTTTCCAGTACCACTCGCTTCCGTCTCGTTGATCCACTACATACTCTTTGATAAACTCCCATACGCTTTTCGCCGCGTCCAGGTACTCCGTTTTGGAAGAATCCTTTTCATACCCGTTTAAGAATCCCACCACGGTCTCCGCCTGTACCCACCAGACACGGGTTTCGTCCACCACTCCCTTTTCACACTCATTGGCAAGGGAATGGCCGTCGAACGCCGTTTTGTAAATCTGTGCGGTCAGGTCCTTTGTTATCGGACGCAGTTTCCGCGTGTATCCCTCATCCTCCAGGACTTCCAGCGCCCTGTCCACCAGCCATGCCGTCTCGATATCGTGTCCGTAGGAATGCAGGTCCAGAATCGTGTCCATCTGTGCATCAAAGAACACTTCCTGCCGGTGCAGGGGCGGATTGTATACCTTGTCGGCAAAGGTATCCAATATCCGCTTTAATTTCTCCCCCACCCGGGCATCCCCGCTTACACGGTAAAGCTCCGTATAGGCTTCCAGTACATGCAGGAGCGTGTTCATCGTCTTATCCGCAATCACGCCGTTTTCGGAAAGTTTATCGTTCTCGATTTCCAGAAAAGCGCAGCTGAAGCATTCCCGGTACCCTACTTCGTCCGTACATTTTTCCTCTATGATGCGGAACAGTTCAAACGCCATATCCAGCGCTTCCTTATCCCCGCCCGCATCATAATAGGAAGAAAGTGCGTAAATGGCAAATGCCTGGTTGTACGTATGCTTAATCGTCTCCTCCGGTTCCCCGTCGTAACGGATGGACCAGTATATCCCGCCGTATTTCTTATCCATGCAGTATTTCTTCATGAACTCATAGGCGTGTCTTGCGTCCTCCAACAGCTTTTCATCCTTAAAAATCTTATAAGCGTTGGAAAAAAACCACAGAATCCTGCTGTTTAAGATACAGCCCTTCACCGCCTTTTCATCCACTTTCAGGTCATATCCGACCCAGCCGTAGTAACCGCCTTCGGCATTGTCCTTAAGCCCCTCCCAAAAAGGTATAATCACGTTTTTCAGATGTTCCCGCATTTCTCCTGCTAACATAAATAACTCCCTTCCTATCCCGGTTTCCCGGGCCTGACTTTATCCTTTTACGGCGCCTGCAGCAAGACCGCTGTAAATCTGTTTCTGGCAGAGGACGAAAATCAGCAGAGCCGGCAGAAGCGAAATGATAACCCCCGCACAGATCAGGTTGTACTGGCTTCCCAGCGGTCCCGTAAAGGTAAACAGGGAAGTCGCCACGGTTCCCAGCTTCGTCTTATCCTGCAGATATAACTGCGCCATGTAATATTCGTTATAAGTTCCAACACCCTTTAAAATCATGGACGTTACGATTGCCGGCTTTAACAGCGGAAGAAGTATCTTCCCGTAAATCGTAAAGTACGAAGCGCCGTCCACAATCGCGGATTCATCCAAAGAGACCGGAATGTTCTCAAAGAACTGAATGAAGATGTAAATGGATATGACATCCGTTCCCATCATCAATATAATATACCCGTACAGATGGTTAATAAATCCCAATGCATTCATAATGGAGTATACCGATACCTGCATCGCAACGCCCGGAAGCAGCGTGGCAAAAAGGAACAGGTTGCGGATTAGTCCGTTACCGGGAAACTTGAACCGGTTCAGGATATAAGCGAGCTGTGTCCCAATCAGTATGGAACCCGCCAGCACGCAAACCAGCACAATCCCTGAGTTCAAAAATCCCCGTCCCATGTTCGCCCTTTGGAACGCCTCCACAAAGTTAGAGAAATTCAGCCAGCTCCCCGGAAGTGTCATTACATTGGTACTCTGGTACTCCTCCGTCGTCTTAAACGCCGTAATTACGCAGGATACCACCGGCAAAACGGCAATGAAGGAGAAAAACACCAGGGAAAAATATTTCAAGAATGTCAACAACCCACTTTTTATTTTACCAAATGCTGTCATATTACTTCAACCCCTTTCTTGCCCTGTATTTTGCCAACTGTTTCTCACGCCTAACGCCTGCGTTCTTGTTTTCATCTTCCGCATCCTTAAACACATACTTGAAGAACAGTTTCTGTAAAATAGTTGCCGCAAAAATAATTACCAACAGTACGATTGCCATTGCCGATGCCAAGCCTACCTTCTGGCTTACATGGGCGATTTCGTTCATGATAACGAAGTAAGTTCCCGTTCCGGCGCCGCCGTTTGTAATAACATAAGGAGGCTCGAATGCGCTGAGCGATCCGGTAATGGAAAGAATCACGTTCAGGGTAACAATCGTTTTGATACTCGGCAGGATAATATAGATAAACTGGTGGAATTTATTCGCACCGTCCAAATCCGCCGCTTCATACAAATCCGCATCCACGGACATAATCGCACCGATGAACAATACCATATTCTGTCCAAAATAACGCCATACACTCGTTGCCACCAAAGATATATTGTTAATCCGCTGGTCCCTCAGCCAGTACGGAAGGTTATCCAATTCAAAACCGCACCACTGCAATACCGTATCAAGCACAAATCCCCTTGTATAGAAGAACTTAAAAATAAAACCGATGGCAATACCGCTGATTAAGTAAGGGAAAAACATGAATCCCTTGAAAATATTGCCGCCCTTTACCTTGAAACTGAGCATGGTCGCAAGATATAAGGCTATCACAAGCTGTAACAGGGCGCCCCCTATGTAGTAAAGGCTGAGCTTCAAGGCACCGAAGCAGTCATCCCTTTTGAAAACCTGTATGTAATTATCCAACCCCACAAATTTTTTAGGTCCGATGTATTTCATCCGGTAAAAACTGAACCGGAACATCTCGCCAAACGGTAAATAGGTAAACGTGAAAAGCAGCAGAAGCGGAATGAACATAAATGCCACAATGATAATGGATCTCTGACCTTTCCTGCTTTTCGCCCACTTTACCAGATTGAACGGTTCCTTTTGTTTCGGCTGTGTTGTTTGGTTTGTAGTTGCCGCCATACCCTTTCCTCCTTTTTTTCACCAGTCCCCCGCTTCCGCTATCCGATGCGGGGCCCCCGCTTATGGAATGTCAGAGCCAAGGAGAATGCCCCTTGGCTCTATGCAATTCCTTATGTTAATTCACTTCATCCGGTTCTTCCGGTTATTTTACTTCTACGCCCACTACTTCCTGTGCGTCAGACCATCTTTGGTTCCAGTCAGCCATGATGTCGTCGAAAGTCATGTCACCGTTGGATGCATGTTCGATAATCTGCTGAATCTTGCTGTCACCGCCTGCATTGATGTTGATTTCGGATTCCGCGTTCAGTTCGTTCAGGAAATCTTCTTCCCCTGCCAAAGCCGGTTCGTCAGCCACGAACTCAATGCCTTCAAATGCGGAGTACAGGTCAGGATATTCGCCGTTTACGTCGATGGGAACGCCGCCTTCATTAAAGCTGAACCCGGATTTTTCCGTCATCCATTTTACGAATACCATTGCTGCTGCTTTGTTGTCATCAGAAGCGTTTACGTTAATACCATAGTTGTAGTCAGGGCCTGCGGATGCGTACTGTTTGCCGCCTACGGTAATCGGGAAGGACATATATCCGATATCTTCGCCGTGGTCGCCTGCTTCCACCATCTGGGAGAACGCCCAGGAGCCTAATACCATGCATCCGATTTCGCCGTTGTTAATCTGGCCTTTGCAGCCTTCCCAGTCGGTCGTCATGTAATCGTCTTCCGTCAAACCGCCTGCAACTGCGTCATAGAGAATCTTATATACTGCATATGCATGTGTTCCGTCACCGTAATCCTTAAAAGGATCTTTTGCGTGAAGGAGTTCCTGGTTCATGTACTTCGCGGAGCCTGTTGCGGAACCGCCGATGTAAGCATCCCATGCGCCCATGGTCCATCCTGCCGCATAGTTGGTGTAAAGCGGGATTGCATCCGTATTGTCCTTGATTGCCTGCAAAGCTGCGATAAATTCATCGGGAGTCTTGGGAATTGCCGTTACCCCTGCCGCTTCAAATACTGCCTTGTTGTATACGATACCCTGTGCGTTACCCGTGGAAGCCACGCCGTATACGATGTTGTCATACATCCAGTTATTTGCAAACCTTACTACCGTATCCATTTCGTCCAAAGTACCGAAGGGAACGAAGTATTCGCTAAGCAGGTTCTTGTCTACCGTAGGAATCATCATGATATCGCCCCAGTCGCCTGCGGAAAGACGTAACAGTGCATCGTCCGCATAGTTCGTAATACCTTCCACTTCAACCGTGATGTTGGGATACATTTCATTGAATGCCGCAATGTAGTCAGCGATTGCGCCGCTTTCGATTAAGTCCGTCCTGTGGCTTAACCATTTGATGCTTGTGGTAATATCCGTATAGCTCTCGCCGAGAACGATGTCCGTATATTTCAGTTCACCGGTGGAAGCGGTATCTGCCGGTGCCGTATCTGCCGGTGCCGTGTCCGCCGGCGCAGTATCTGCTGCCGCATTGTCTGCCGGAGCCGTGTCCGCCGTATCCGTTGTCTCTGTTGCCGTGTCCGCAGGTGCCGGAGCGTCCGCATTACCGCCGCATCCCACTACGGAGAAAGCCATAACTGCCGCGAGACTGAGTCCTAAAACTTTTTTCAGTTTCATAATAAAACCTCCTTTGAAATTTAAAAAATTTTGTAATTTATCCGACCGTCAACTTTTGTTTCCTGTCGTTTATGTAACTTTAATTTGATTATATTTAACTTTATTTTTTAATCATCACTTATTCTTGCTTTTAATCGTTAATTCTTGCAAATTTTATTCATTTCTTCTATTTATACAATTATTAAGTTTAGTTTTTGTATAATCTGCACAATCAATTTTCCCATTATTTTTGACATTTTTCCTCTTTTCCTTCTTTTTAAATCTATTTTTAACTTATACTTTAACTTATTTCTTTTTCTTAATCCCCTTCCATACCCATATACTTTGCGTTCCCCGCTTTTCTTTTCCGTTCCTGTTACATGCAATCCGGCCATTTTGTTTAAAATGCTATATTTTAAGCAATCTCTCTGTCCAACAAAAATTTGCATTTTCCCTTGACAGCGATTACAATATATCCATAAACACCGCCATGAAGCCAAGAAAGGAATCCGAACCATGAACCAGTCTCCGCCTCCCTCCAAATTCCAGCCCCAAAACCCAACCGGATATTTTACCGCCCCGCCGCGTCTTGCGGCAGGGCATACACCGGAAACATTTTTCGGACATCCCTATACGCAAAACGAAGACACCCACGCCAAACTAATATCCGTTCTTTCCGCAGGACATATACAGGCAAAATTCCCTTATCATTTTTCCTTAGCCCCGCTCGGATGCCATATGGCGCTTTACACGGAAAGCGGATGCGGTAAACTGTATGCGGGAGATAAGCCCCATGCCCTGGAAGCCCATACCCTGCTGCTCTCTCCATGTACGGAACCCTTCCGGGTTGAAATCACCGTCTCCCCCTGGAACTATTTTGTTTTCTTTTTGGACGGTGCGCCTTTGGATTTTTACAGCGGATGCCTGCCCGCCGGCAGGTTCCCGCTTTTTTCCCTCCCGGAATATTCGCCGGTCATCAGGGACATATATAAACTGGCGGAAAATGATACCGGAGGGACAATCCGGAATAAACTGGCAGACCACCGTCTCCTGACCGACCTTTTCACGGAACTATTGCTGGAACATATGGAAGGGAATGCACAGGGAAAAAAGATGCCGTCCTACCTGTCGGAAATGAAGGCGCTTTTTGATTTGGATTACCGGCAGGATTACACCCTGGACATGCTGGAGGAGCGCTTTGCCGTCAGCAAATACCGGCTGTGCAGGGAATTCCACAGTTTCTTCGGGCAGTCTCCCCTGCAGTACCTGAACGGGAAACGGGTGGATGCCGCCAAGGAACTGCTGCTCTCCTCCGATTACCGGGTCCACGAAATCGGCAGCCAGGTAGGCGTGGAAAATACGAATCACTTTATTTACCTGTTTAAGAAATATACCGGAATGACCCCGTTGGCATTCCGGCGGAACCGGTAATTACGGATAAGACGGCAGATTAACAGAACAACAGGAAAGGAAGCATGACACCATGAAATTACAGTATCTGACACAGGAGCTGATTCAAAACCATTATTACCTGTCCATTTTCCTGCGGCTTGCCATGGCAATGTTTATGGGCGCCGCCATCGGTTACGAACGGGCAGTGAAAAAGAGCACCGCCGGACTGCGCACATTTTCCATCGTCTGTACCGCGTCCGCTTTCACGATGATGATTAACGAATACCTCATAGAATTGTACGGCAGCGGGGATGCTGCAAGGCTTGCCGCCCAGGTCATCAGCGGCATCGGCTTCCTCGGCATGGGAAGCATCATCCTCACTTCCCGCAACCAGGTACGCGGGCTCACCACCGCAGCCACGCTGTGGGCAACGGCGATTCTCGGCATTGCCATCGGCGCAGGAATGCTGCTGCCCAGCCTGATTGCTTTTGTCATCATGCTATTTACCACCACCATCCTGTATTACATCAGCAAGCACCTGGAACGGTATAACCGTTACATCACCATATACCTGGAAGCGGACCGGAACGCGGGAATGCAGCAGATTCTTGACGCACTGTCGGAACGGGGCTACGAAGTCATGCAGCTCCAAAAGCATAAAAGTACGCCGGAAGGGGATTTAACCCTCCAGTTCGACCTGAACCTCAAAGGAAAATACCTGCATTCCGACATCATTTACCATTTGGGACAGATTGAAAGCATTCATTATATTGAGGAAGTGAAGAAAAAATAAGAAACCCCTGCCAAAGCGTATTCCCAAACGCTCCGGCAGGGGTTTTCCGCACGGCAATGTCTTTACCGCGCCTTCACACTCTGCTTTAATACCATATGCCCTTCCACCGTGGAATTTTTCTGCTTCAACTGTTCCCCGGAAATCTTCTTCACGATATTATTGACAGTCACCCTCGCCATTTCCTTGATGTCAACCTCATAAGTCGTGATTTCCACATCGCACAAACCCGGATAAATATAATTGTCGAAACCGACCACGGAAATGTCCTCCGGTATCCGGTAGCCCATTTCTTCCAGCTTCTTGATGACCTGCCCTGCGGCAAAATCGCAATTGCATACAAACGCGGTAGGCATCTGCTCCGGCAGCTTCAACGTAAATCCCGCATCCGACCGTCCCGTCACGCGGTCCCTGTCGTCGATAATCCAGTCTTCCCTCGGATACCTTCCGTGTTCCATCAATGCCTTCGCATACCCGAAATAACGGTCCGTGATGCTTTCCGTCGCAAGCAGGTTCCCTACGTACGCAATCTCCGTATGCCCCATTTCAAACAGGTAACTGGTCATCTTGTACATCCCGAAATAGTTATCCGTAATGACCGAATCACATTCGTGTTTCTTGGAATAAAAATCCAGATATACCTCCGGCATCTCCGTACGGTGGAGCATCTCCAAATACTCATCGCCCAGCATACCCACCACAATCACTCCGTCCACCTTGTTTTCCCGGACGAGCGTAGGCACCACAAGGTTCTTTTCGTTTTCCGCCGTCAGCACTTCCAAAGTGGCAATGCATCCTTTGGACAATGCCTTTTGCGCCACTTCCTGATACATATTCCAGTAAAAAGACTCATATTTGTCCAAATACCGGTCTCCCACCAGCACGCCGATGCCATACCCCGTGTTTTTCCCTTCCGTCCTCGACGATGAGGGCAGCCGGTATCCCATTTCATCCGCCAGCTTCTTGATTTTTTCCCGCATTTCCTCGCTGACACCTTTTTGTCCCGATAATGCCTTGGATACAGTTACCACGCTGACATTCATTATTTCGGCGATATCCGCCAGCTTTACCGCTTTTGCCACTCTGATCCCTCTCTTTTCCCTCTGTTTTCCCTTTTATGCCGCGCAGGCTGCGGCTCCAATCCGTTCTTCCAAAGGCTCGTTCCCCTCCGCATTTTCTTATTCGTCCGCCATGGTCACATAAACTAATTTTCCCCCGAAATCCTTCTTCGGATTTTCAATCTGTATGCCCGCTTTCATCAGTGTTTCCCCCCGATATATCCCGTCCATTCCTTCCACCCTGTAACGCGCCTGTGCATCCAGTCCTTTCAGGTAAATGCGTCTGCTGTGGAAATTGGGCCGATTTAACACCTGCACGTAAGTCACAAGCGCTTCCTTCTTATCCTTGCTGACCACTTCATAACAGTCATACCAATGGTTTTCACCGTAAGACGCCAGCCTGTAATAATCCCCTTCCCTGACCAAATCGTTGTACTTATGGTACATGGCAACCTGTTCCGGAATCATCGCCCTGTCTTTTTCCGGAATCTTCGTTACGTCCAGCTCATAGCCGAAGGTTCCCGCCAAAGCCACATAGCCCCTTGTTTCAAAAGGCGTCACTCTCCCCACCTCATGGTTGGGGCAGTCGGATACATGTGCTCCCATGGTGGAAAGCGGGTAAACCAACGATGTGCCTTCCTGAATCATCAGCCGTTCCACCGCATCCGTATCGTCCGAACACCATATCTGGGGACTGTAATAAAGCATCCCCGCGTCAAACCGCGCGCCGCCGCCGGAGCAGTTCTCCAAAAGCAAATCCGGAAACTCCGTAACCAGCCGCTCCTGCATTTCATACAGCGCCAGCACGTAACGGTGGAAGATTTCCCCCTGCCGGTCCGCAGGAAGCTCTGCGCTGGCGATGTCGCAAAGCGGACGGTTCATGTCCCATTTGACATATTCGATGTTGGCGCTGCGCAGTATTTTTGCCACGCATTCATAGGCATAGTCCCGCACTTCCTTCCTCGTTAAATCAAGCACGTACTGCTGCCTTGCCATCGCAGGCGTCCTGCCCGGAACCGCAAATGCCCAGTCGGGATGGGCGCGGTACAGGTCGGAATCCGGCGATATCATCTCCGGTTCAAACCAAATGCCAAACTTCATACCCAGTTTATTGACTTCTCCCACCAGATATTCCAGTCCGCCCTTTAATTTCTCCCCGTTGACCTGCCAGTCGCCCAGCGCGCAGTTATCATTGTTCCTCTTTCCAAACCAGCCGTCGTCCATAACCAGCATTTCTATGCCAAGCTCCGCTGCCTGCTTCGCAATGCCGATTAATTTGTCCGAATCAAAATCAAAATACGTGGCTTCCCAGTTATTGATAAGCACGGGGCGTTTTTTATCCCTGTACGGACTGCGGATGAGGTGCTTCCGGTACAGGTCATGGAAACTGCGCGTCATACCGCCGATGCCTTCCGCCGAGTAAACCAAAACCGCTTCCGGCGCCTGGAAACTTTCCTGCGGCTCCAGTTTCCAACAGAAATCATCAGGATTAAGCCCTATTGTCATGCGCACACTGTTAAACTGGCTGACTTCCTCCTGAACCATAAAATTACCGGAATACACAAGATTCATGGCATACACTTCGCCGGCATCCTGCGTGGTCCCTTCCGTCACCAGCGCCATGAAGGGATGTTCCTGATGTCCTGGTTCCCCCCGCAGGGACGATACCGCGTATTTACCGTATCCCGCTTTCTGCCTTTGGATACGGCGCTCCCTCGCCCAGGAACCGTGCAGCGACAGACATTCAAAGTCCTTATTGTCCATATCAAGGCAGGCGGAAAGGACTTTCGTCAGATAGATGTCCTTTCCCGTTCCTTCCGCCCCCGGCGCTTCATCTGACACATTCGTCACTTTTACACTTCTTGTTACGGCATCCACATCCTCGAATACCGTATACATCAGGGTCACACGCAGCCCCAATGCCGCATCCTCACAATGGATTTCCAGCGTACTGCACTCCTTTTCCCCGCCAAACGTCGCAGGAAGCCCTTCCGGTTTCTTCTTTCCGCCGTATATGTCATGTGACACAACCGTCAGATTCACCGCACTGTGTCCTTCCGCCGAGCGCACGCGGATACACCCGTCGCGGTAATCCCCCACGCCGTGTCCTGCATATTCCACCGGAAAGCTGTCCATGAAAGAGCAGCGCTCCCTGTTATTTTCCGAAGGAACAAAAGGAGCCTCTCCCGTCCGTAACAGATAATTGAGGTCATAATCCTCCAGCCGTTCCCCGTAATACACATGCCCCAGAAAATTCTCCCTGTCCACGACTGCCATGATATAACTGGTGCGGGGGGTGTCCAGTTTGTAAATACGCTGTTTTTCATAATATTTGATTCCCATATTTTTCCCATGCCTTTCTTTTTAAATTCCTTTTTATTTCATTTTTTAAATATTGAAATTTTTAAATTTTTTATACTATCCCAGCTTATTATCGTTTGTGAATTTCCCTTGTTTTGAATCCCTTATTATACCAAAATACCATTATATTAGTTTTATGTAAAGTAAAAAAAACTTAGTTTTAATTAAATCATTAATAAAAAACTGGAAATGCCAATCGATTTTGATATCAAATAAATCCCCGGCAGCAAATAACACCACCGGGGATTTCCCATCCGACTATTCCAAAAAAGCAAACGGTCTTTCCTTTCCGCTCCGGAGAAACTGCATCAGTAAATATGCGCACCGCAGTGAAACTCTTTCGTTTTCCAAAATACGCATTGCCTCTTTTTTGTCCGCCAAAAGCACCTGTATGCTCTCGCTGTCCTCCAAATAACGGTCGCTAACCGTTCCGCGGGCATATCCGAACACTGCCGCCGAACACTCGTCCGTGAATCCGGCGCCCATGAAAAACGGCCGTCGGAACGCCGGACTGCCGCCCTCATACACTTCAAAGTCCAGCCCCGTTTCCTCCTTCATCTCACGGATTGCAGCCTGCGCAGGCGTTTCCCCGTCATCCACCAGTCCGGCGGGAAGCTCGTAAAGATACGCATCCAGCGGATACCTGTACTGCCGGATAATGACAATCCTGTCAGGTTCTTCTTTTAAAACAGGATAGATGACAATTCCCTCCACATTCATCGCTTTCGTTTTCAGCTTAATGTGCTCCTCATCATTTCTGGAACCGAAATAATAACCGAACGGTTTGCCGCTGTTTGTCAGCGCATCCATTTCATACAGGTTAAAAAACGGGTTATCCGTCGCTTTCCTGACCGCCGTAAATTTTTTCTTTCCGCCCATATCTTCCATATTCACCGTTTCCTTCCATTTTACCTTTGCCCGGTTCATATTTCCTTTTCCGGGTCAAATATTTACAGGCGCGGCACTTGACTCATTGTCCGCGGGAATATGCCAGGGCACAATCCACCGCCTGCTTCCATCCGGCAAGCAGTTCCTTCCTGTCCCCGTCGTCTATGGAAGGCTCAAAACTCCTGCCAAGCTGCCAGTTTGCGCATATTTCGTCCTTATCCTTATAGTACCCGGTGGCAAGCCCCGCCAGGTAAGCCGCCCCCAGCGCCGTCGTTTCGATACATTTCGGACGGTGTACCACCGCATCCAAAATGCCCGCCTGGAATTTCATCAGGAAATTATTGGCGCTGGCTCCGCCGTCCACTTTCAGATCCCTGATACGGATTCCCGTATCTTCCTCCATCGCCCGCAGCACGTCCGCCGTCTGGTATGCGACGGATTCCAACGCCGCCCGTATGAAATGCTCTTTCCGGCAGCCCCTCGTAATCCCCGTTACCGTCCCGCGTGCATACTGGTTCCAGTAAGGTGCGCCCAGCCCCGCAAAAGCGGGAACAATATATACTCCCGCAGTATCCTTTACTACATCCGCATATTCCTCCGACTGCGCGGCATTCTTAATCATGCGCATCTCGTCCCGCAGCCACTGCACCGCCGCGCCTGCCACGAATACGCTGCCTTCCAGCGCATACTCCACGCCATCCCCCGTACTTGCCGCAATGGTGGTCAGCAGCCCGTTTTTGGATGCAATGGCTTTTTTTCCGGTATGCATCAGCAGGAAACACCCTGTGCCGTATGTATTTTTCACCTGTCCCTGTGCAAAACAGCACTGTCCGAACAACGCCGCCTGCTGGTCCCCCGCCGCACCCGCTATGGGAATGTTTCCGCCCAGCACTCCCGCATCCGTGTGGCCGTACAAACAACTGGAAGGTTTTACCTCCGGCAGCATACTTGCCGGAATCCGCAGTTTTTCCAGCAATTCCCCATCCCAGCAAAGTTCATGGATATTATAGAGCATCGTCCGGGATGCGTTGGTATAGTCCGTGACGTGCACCGCCCCTTTTGTCAGGTTCCAGATAAGCCAACTGTCCACCGTCCCGAACAGCAGCTCCCCCCTTTCGGCACGTTCCCGCGCGCCTTCCACATGTTCCAGTATCCATGCAATCTTGGTTGCGGAGAAGTAAGCGTCCGGCACAAGCCCCGTTTTCCTGCGTATGGTTTCCCCGTACCCTTCTTCCTTCAGCCTGTCTACCTGCGCCGCCGTCCTGCGGCACTGCCATACGATGGCATTGTAAACCGGAACCCCCGTATTTTTGTCCCAAACAATTGTAGTCTCCCTCTGGTTCGTAATCCCGATACCGCTTATGTCTTCTGCAGACGCCCCTAAGACAGCCATGGCTTCCGTTGCCACCGCAAGCTGCGAAGACCAGATTTCCATCGGATTGTGTTCCACCCAGCCGGGATTCGGATATAGCTGGGTAAATTCTTTCTGCGCCATACTCAGTATTTTTCCTTCTTTGTCAAATAAAATACAGCGCGAACTGGTCGTTCCCTGATCCAATGCCATGATATACTTTGCCATATGCTTTCTCCCTTTCTGCCATTATTTTTTGCGGTACGGACAAATCATCTCCCGGACTGCAAAACAACACACCAGATAAGGGTATTATACTTCCCTCCGGTGCGGTTGGCAAGGACTGCCTGTTCCGATACATTCCCCCATGCGCACGGGCGTTTCCCTCCCCGCCCTGCTGTCCGCCCAAATCCTGTCGTTCACGGTGAGAGTCCCCTTTTGAAAGCACAAAATAACCGTAGAACCGCCAAATTCAAAATACCCTTTTTCCTGCCCCTTTCTGACCTCTGCCGGTCCGTGAAGGTTTACAATCCTGCCGACCAGCATTGCCCCTACCTCCATCATCAGAACCACACCGAAATTTTCGGTTTTAAGGAGGGAATACTCCCTCGCATTTTCCGCATAAACCGGTACCGTCTCTGTAGCGACAGGACGAACGGTGTGCAGAACACCCGGTATCCGCACATTCTTTGTCCTCCGCCCATCTGCAATGTAGCAGAAATGGTGGTAATTGTCCACGGTCAGACGAAAAACCAAAAGGATACCTCCCCGGTAGCGCTCTGCCAGCCGCTTGTTTTTTAACAGGCTTTCCAGCGTATAGACCACGTGCTTTACCTTAAAATGACTGTTTTCCGCAATCGGATAACAAGACAATCTCCCGTCGCAGGGACTTACCAGCGCATCCCCATCCTGCGCAATCCGGCGTTTCCCCGGAAGAATTTTCCTGCAGAAAAAATCATTAAAGGAATTATATTCCCGCTTTTCGTAATCGTCCATACAGATTTTGTATTTCCGCACAAAAGGCCCAACCATACACGCAGATAGTCTGGTATTTAACAGAAGTCCTCCGATTTTGGAAAAAACAGGACAGGTAAGCGGCTTTAACAGCAGTCTGCCGGGAAGCGTCCGGTAAAGTACATTCATCATCCCCACCCCTCCCCTGCCAGCAAAAGAAACAACGTCGCCGCCACAATCCCAGCAAAAAACGCCAGCCCTTTTCCTTTTAATTTGGGAAACGGCAGATCAATGACAAACAATAGCCCCATAGCCGCCAGTATAAGATGCAGAAGCAGGACAAAAATCCCTGCCGGAATCCATGTCCCAACCAGACACATAACAGGCACCACCACGGATGCGGAAGTAATCGGAAGCCCTCTGTAACAAAGTTTTTCTTCCTTTTCCCCTAAACGCCCCTGTGCCGTCACATTAAACTGCGCCAGCCGTATAACCCCACAGATGCAGTACCATGCAATCACAAGCATTCCCGCTGCACCGTCTACCCCCAGCGTAAAACATATCACCGAAGGCAAGACTCCGAAACATACAATATCGCAAAGGGAATCAATCTGGATGCCAAACGCCTTCTCCTCCTCCGTTCTGTCCGCCTTTTTCCTTGCAATCCGCCCGTCAAAGGCATCGCACAGACCGGAAAGCGCCAAACAGAATACCGCCTTTGTCTTCCCGCCGTGCAACCCCTCCATCATCCCCGCTATGGAGATAAATAAGCCAAAGTATGTCAACCATACCGTATAATCATAAACCCCAAGCAGTTTTACCTTTTTGTCCCTGTTCTTCCATTCCAAATGTTTCATTTCCTTTCATCAAACCATAGGTTCAAATCAGATAACGCAAAAATGTCGCTATCTCTCCCAGCACATAATGGATAATACACAACCCCCAAATATTCCCCTGCTTATGGTAGAAAATTCCCAAAATTCCTAATAGAAGGGATGCCGCCAACATATACGGAAATCCATAGGCAATATGAAGGACGCCAAACACAAGGGCCGAAACTACGATTGACAAGAGTCCGGCATATTTTCCCGTAAAAATACGGTTCAGGTTTTCCTGCATAACGCCCCTTGCCAAAAACTCCTGCAAAACAACGGTAAACGGATAAATGACATCCGCAAAAGTTCCTACGCTCCAATCCCAAAACGGAGCGCCCTCCGGGAAAAATCCGGGTGCTATGCGTAAGATAATAACTTTTCCGACAACCAGCAGGATGCCTGCCGCCAAGGTAATTGCAATATCCGGAACAAAGGTTTCCTTTGCATTTGTAATTTTTAATCCGATATCCCGAATGGAAAAGCTGGTCGTTTTCAGAATAATAAAGAACATGATAATGGATATACCTTCGATAACCAAACTCATAACCTGTCCGGGGGGCTCCACATTCAGATAGCACAACAGGCGCCAAAGGAACAGATATGCGCATACACAAATCATCAGTACGGAAAATACGGCGGAAGCCTCCCTTCGCTGCCTGTTGAGCTTTGCAACCTCCGTAACATCGGAAAAAACTACCACAATCCCTATCTTTTTTTCACCATCTTCCCCGTACAGGAAAGAGGAAGTAAGGCGGAATGATTTTAATTCCTGATTTTCCGCCTGATACACGGCTTCGCCGGTATGGGTATGCTCTTTGTCATAGACTGCATCCAAAACAAACTGATGAACTCCGTCATTGCTCCCATTATCCCGGTCTTCCAAGAATACCCTTCCGTAATTCTTCCCGGACACATTTTCATCCACGCCGAGCATATTGCATCCCCTGTCATTGAGAAAGATAATTTTCCCATGCATATCTACCACCAGGACACCGTCATTCATATCCCGTAAAATCCGCGGAATAATCCCATTTTTTTCTACTGTCATATCGCACCTCACCCATTCATCAATACATCTGCAAATCCAACGCAAGTTTAGCCCTCTTTGGATTTTATCACACTATACTTCCTTTGTGGGTATATTGGGATGATTCGCATATTTTACGGTATCATTTACTTCAACAGAAAGCTGCTAAATGACACGCCGCGCCGATTGCGGGAATGAATTTCGGAACACGCCAAAAAACCAAAACAGACCCGCCGTCATGCGGAAACAGAAGCCTCCACGTCCTTCGTCACCACTATGTCCACCCCCGTGCCTGCCACGTCCGCAAGCGCCACATCCCCGATGCGGACCGGCGCTTCCAATTCCACGCCTTTTATGGCTTCCATGCATTCCATGATTTTCCCCTTCGGAATATCCCCCTTCGTCTTTACCGACACCACTGCCGCTTTTCCGCCACGCAAGCGCACGGTGGATGTTACAATCCTTGTGGGATTGGTCAGTTCTTTTTCGGCATACTCCGCCCCCCGGTTGCATGTATTGCCCGTAATGCGGCGCGTCCCGTCAGGAATATCCTCCACCGTTATCCTGCACCCGATGGGACAGCGGATACATACCAGTTCCCTTTTCTTTCCCTCCCCTGCCGTTGCTGTTGCGTTTTCCGGTCCTGCTTCCCTGCCTTTTTCCATCTTTGTCTCCGTTCCTTTCCAAAAAAACTTTTATTCTTACAGGTAACACAAAGTTCCCTGCTCCGTATCCGGATTAATCCTCCCGGTCTAAAACAAGCCGCTTTTATCCATGTTCCTCCCTCTCCACCGCAATCCTTATTTCCTTAAGGTCCGGATAATCCTTTAACTTTGTTTTTCTTAATTTCACCTGCTCCATTTCCCCCGGCGCCATGACCCGTTTCTTTATCTGCATGACAGGAGTGTCATTAAAATAAACCGACAGCACCGCATCCTGATAAACATCCCCCACCCGGAAACGGATGACATGCTCCTCCTGCATGTAGTTTAACCGGAGCTTGGACGGCACCGTATAGCGTACTCCTTCGCCGGTTTTTATTCCGATTACGGCTCCTTTGGCGGAACCGCCCTGTCCCGCTGCTTCTTCCGCCGCTCCTGCCTGCTCCGGTTCTTCCCACGGCTCTTTTTCCTGCCCGTTTCCCGGCCGCTTCCGCCTGATATATGCCGCCGCATTCCTTCCCGCGTTTTCCGCTTCCTCCGATACCCCATCCACCAAATCATGGACATGGAGCACATTGCCGCAGGCAAATACGCCCTCCACATTTGTTTCAAGGCTTTCGTTCACCACAGGACCCGAAGTCACCGGATTCAACTCCACACCAAGACCTGCGGACAGTTCGTTTTCCGGTATCAGTCCGCAGGAAAGCAACAGGGTATCGCAGGAAATATATTCCTCCGTTCCCGCAATAGGCTTCCGGTTTTCATCCACTGCCGCTACGGTAACGCCCTTCACCCGTTCCTTTCCGTCAATATCCACGACGGTATGGCTGAGCTTTAAGGGAATTCCGAAATCATCCAGACATTGGACGATATTCCTTTTCAGTCCGCCGGAATAGGGCATCAGTTCCGCCACCAGTTTCACTTTCGCGCCTTCCAGCGTCATACGTCTTGCCATAATCAGCCCGATATCGCCGGAGCCCAAAATCACCACTTCTTTTCCCGGCATCCTGCCTTCCATGTTCACATACCGCTGCGCCGTTCCGGCAGAATAAATCCCTGCCGGGCGGTAGCCCGGAATGTTTAAGGCCCCCCTGGAGCGTTCCCTGCATCCCATCGCCAGCACCACGGCATGCGCTTCCACCGTAAACAATCCCTCCTGTTTGTTCATCGCCGTCACGTATTTTGTTTCCCCTTCCGCACGGATGTCCACCACAATGGTATGCAGCAGATAAGGAATCTTTGCGGCGCATACTTTCCCGGCATATCTTGCCGCATACTCCGGTCCCGTCAGTTCCTCCTTAAATGTATGCAGTCCGAAACCGTTATGGATACACTGGTTCAAAATACCGCCCAGTTCCCCGTCCCGCTCCATAATCAGAATGTCCCCGACCGTTATTCCCGCTTCCTTTGCCGCAACAGCGGCAGCCAACCCTGCCGGGCCGCCGCCCACCACCAACAGTTTCACTTTTTTCTCCATGCCGCACCTCATTTCCTGTCTGGTCCGGTCAGGAATCGGGATTCCCCTCCGGCCTTGCTGATTTCGCCCATATCCCTGCCAAGTTCCCGTGCCAGTATTTCCACGGTTTTCGGCGCACAGAATCCTGCCTGGCACCTTCCCATTCCCGCCCTGGTACGGCGTTTGATTCCGTCAAGGGTAGTGGCTCCCAACGGTCTGTGGATGGCATCCAGGATTTCCCCTTCCGTCACCAGTTCACAACGGCATATGACATTGGCATAGGCGGGATTTTCCCCTATCAATTCCTGCCTCCTTGCCGCATCCGCCAAAGCTGTGGAAGGTATCCCTTCCCGTTTGGATACAAAGTTCTCTTTCTTTGGAAAGTTCCCGCGTTTGCGTATCAGTTCCGCCACATATTTGCCGATTGCCGGCGCACAGGTAAGCCCCGGCGACTCAATGCCCGCCACATCAAAGAATCCTTCCGCATCCTCCGGCTCTCCGATTACAAAATCCCCTCCGTCCTCATGGGCGCGCAGTCCGGCAAAAGAGGTAATGATTTTCCCGGCAGGCACGCTTCCCACGCTGAGCCCGCCCCGCTTTAACACATCTTCCATCCCGCCTCCGGTAGTATTGGTCCCTTCCTTATCCCCGATATCCTCTGCGGTAGGACCCATTAACAGATTTCCATGGACCGTAGGCGTCACCAGCACGCCCTTGCCGTATTTCGTCGGAAGCTGGAATACGGTATGTGACACGTAATCGCCCACCGTCTTGTCAAACAGGCAGTATTCTCCTTTTCTCGGCGTAATATGCATCTTCTTCGCGCTTACCATGTTGTGGAAAACATCCGCATAGACCCCGGCGGCGTTCACTACCATCCGTGCCTCAAATACCCCTTGGGATGTTTCCAGGCGGTAGCCATTCTTCTTTCCCGCATTTTCCCGGTCTTCCATATCTTCCATTTTCCAAACCTTTCGCACTTCCGTATTCAAACGGAATTCCACGCCGTTGACGCAGGCATTTTCCGCCAGTGCAATGGTCAGCCCGAAAGGACAAACGATGCCCCCGGTGGGCGCATACAGCGCTGCCGCCACATCCGCCGAAAGGTTCGGTTCCAGCTTAAACAGTTCTTCTCTTTCCAAAATGCGCAGTTCTCCCACGCCGTTCTTCTTCCCCTTCCCAAGCAGTTCCTCCAGTTTCCCCCTGTCGCTTTCCTCAAAGCACAGCACCAGGGAACCGTTTCTTCTGTACGGAAAATCCAGTTCTTTTGACAGTTCCTCCATTTGGCGGCTTCCCTGTATGTTTAAAAGCGCCTTCCATGTCCCCGGCTCCGCATCGTATCCCGCATGGACGATTCCGCTGTTTGCCTTGGAAGTCCCTTCGCATACGTCGGAAGCGCGTTCCAGCACTATGACATCCATGTCATATCTTGACAATTCCCTCGCAACCGCACAGCCGCTTACCCCTGCCCCTATGATTACTACATCATGCATCACGTTATTCCTTTCTCCTGTCGGCCCCATTTCTTTAATTTATTATACTGAATATTCTGCCGCACCACAATGAGTTTATCCAAAACTTTGGGAATTACCGCAAACCGGAAATAGAACGCACCCTGCAGAGGGAACGGCAATGACAAACATTTTTGAGAACGTGAACGGTATTTTCGGCAACAGTGTGGGAATCGGTTTTATGACGATGGTCAGCCGGTGTATCGGCGCAGACCGAAAAGATGAGACAAAATTTTATATTGTAAAGCTGATATAAGATAACCTAAGGCGTGTTCCTATCCCCGGAACCACGCCTTCATCGTATCCAGCACCCGCACCAGTTCCTCCTCCCCAATTACGTAGGGAACCATGGCATACATATACCTTAAAAACGGACGGCTGAACACACCCCTGCCATAAGCAAACTGCTGGAAACCCTTAAGCGTCTCCGCGTCATGCACCTCCACGCAAACGCATCCGCCCATCACACGCACTTCCTTTACCCTCGGATCTTCAAAGCCTTCCATCTCCCGTTTCGTTACCGCCTCGATGTTGCGGATCTTTTCCATATAATTTTCCTGTTCAAACAACTCTATGGACTTTAACGCCACACTGCACGCCAGCGCGTTTCCCATAAAAGTCGGTCCGTGCATCAGGGCATGTCTGTCATCGTCACCGTAAAATCCCTCAAACACCTTACGGTTTGCCACCGTCACCGCATGTCCGATGTAACCGCCGGTCAGCGCCTTGCCCAGCACAAGGATATCCGGGCATACTAAATCCGCAACAAACCGGTTGCCCGTCCTGCCGAATCCCGTCGCCACCTCATCAAAGACCAAAAGCACGTCATACCGGTCACAAAGCTCCCTGGCACGCTTCAAAAAAGCCACATCATACATCCGCATACCCCCGGCGCCCTGCAGCAGCGGTTCCACTATAAAACAATAAAACCGGTCATGGTATTTGGCAAAAGCATCTTCCAATGCCCCGATTTCGGTCGGAATATGCACCACATCCCGTTTTCCCCCATCGGCAAAGGCAAAGTGGTAATCCTCGTCATCCCCCACTTCCATCGCCTTAAACGTGTCCCCATGATAAGCGTTCCGCAGCGACAGCACCATATCCCTGCCGCTTCCCCGGTTCGTGTTAAACTGCAATGCCATTTTTAATGCCACTTCCACCGCCACGCTCCCCGAATCGGAGAAAAAGCAATAATCCAAATCCCCCGGCAGAAACTCCTGCAGTTTCTCCGAAAGCCTGCGCACCGGCTCATGGGTCAGCCCACCCAGCATCACATGGGAAAAACGGTCCGCCTGCTCCTTTAGCGCCCTTGTCAGCGCCGGATGCTTATAACCGTGAATCATACACCACCAGGAAGATACCGAGTCAATTAATTTCGCATCTTCCGTGTATAAATAGACGCCCTCCGCATCCACGATTTTATATGGCTGACGCATTGTTTTCATCTGTTCGTAAGGATACCATATCATATCTTTTTCCCGTCCTTTTTCCTGATTTCCTGTTTGATTCTCCAAATCCGCGCTCCGTCCGGTTATTCATATAGTGCCGCCAGTGCCTCCGCATCCATGTCAAGCCGTGTATCCCCTTCCTTCACGCATGCGAGAACCTTCAGTCCCGTCATATATTCACACATTTTCTTATTGTCTTCCTCCATCACGTCCCCTTCATGGAAGCGGTTAAAGACCAAACCCTTTACTTCCATTCCTTTGGAGCGCATGTATTCCACCGTCAGCACCACACTGTTAATGGTCCCAAGTCCCGCATCCGCCACCAACAGGCAAGAAAGCCCCAGTTCCTTCACCACATCCTCTAACAGGATCTTCTCCTCATCAAAACGGATGGGACAGAGAATCCCTCCGCTGCCCTCCACCGTCACGTATCCGTATTTTCCGGTGAGTGCTTCAAACTTCTCTTTCACCACATCCATGCACACCGGATTTCCTTCCAGCCGCGATGCCAAATGGGGGGAATAGGCGTGTTCATACACATACGGACACATCTCCTCCAAAGGCTGTCCGATGCCCGATACTTCCTTTACCCAAACCGCATCGCCCGGATTCAGGCTGCCGTCCGCCCTGCGCGCATTGCCGCTCATCGCCGCTTTATAATAGGCGGCATCCCTTCCGCTCTCCCTCAGCTTCTTTACAAGCAGACCGCTCACAAATGTTTTCCCCACATCGGTTCCCGTACCCGTAATAAAAAGATTCCTACTCATTTCCGATCCTTACCTCATATCCCAGCTTTTCCACCAATTCCATATCCGTCTCCACCGTAATGCCCGCCGTGGTCAGCATATCGCCGGAAATCGCCGCATTCGCTCCGCTGCGGAAGCATTTTTCCCCTTTGTCCCCCACCAATCCCCGTCCTCCTGCAAGACGGATCATGCCGTCGGGAATCAGGAAACGGAACACCGCCGTAATGCGGCAAAGTTCATCCCCGGACAGCACCCGGTTCTTTTCATAGGGTGTTCCCGGAATAGGGTTGAGCAGGTTCACCGGAACGGATTTTACCCCGAGTTCCCGCGCCGTAAGCACCATATCAATCCGGTCCTCCATCGTCTCGCCCAGCCCCATGATTCCGCCGGAACAAACGGAAAGTCCCGCCCGTTTCGCCGCCTTTAAAGTCTCCACCTTCTCCGCAAACGTATGGGTTGTGCATACTTCCGGGAAAAACCGTTCCGACGATTCCAAATTGCAATGCACACGGGATGCCCCCGCTTCTTTCAGTCTGCGGAACTGCTCCTCGTTTAACAATCCAAAAGAAACGCAGACCGAAATTCCCGTCTCCCGGCGGATGGCACGGATGCTTTCACACGCCTGCTCCACCTCCGCATCCGGCAAAGCCCTGCCCGAAGTCACGATGGAATACCGCAATACCCCCCGTCCGTCATTATATTTTGCCTGTTCCAACAGTTCTTCCGTGGACAAAAGCCCGTAGCTTTCCCCGCAGGAAGTATGATAATGGGCGCTTTGGGCGCAGTATTTACAGTCCTCCGAACATTTCCCGCACTTGCCATTGATAATCGTACACATATCAAACGCGTTCCCGCAAAAACGTTCTCTGATTCTGTCCGCCGCCCCTGCCAATTCTTCCAAAGGTGCATCCAACAAACGCAGCGCGTCCTCCCTGCTTATGGATTCCCCTGCAAACACTTTCCCTTCCAATTCCCTTACCACGGATTTCCCCGGTTCCGCTCCTTCCGATGTCAATCCAATTCCCAATCCCATATGTATCCTCTTTCCCATTCTTTTCCAGTCTTTTTAAACACGGCGCAGCACCGGTCTTAGCCGTTTCGCCAAAAACGCCGCCAATATGCACAGACAGATATCTCCCGGTACCGCCATAAGAAAACAGTACAAAAACAGCGGCCATAAACCAATCGGCGTACCGATTACATAATTGCAGATTACATAATAATAAACCATCCCCATGCCATACACAATGGCAAGTCCGGTAAAGTTTGCCAACAAATACCTTGCAACCGTCAGTTTCCGCGCCCTTTCCACTATCTTTCCCGTCACGTAAGCGCCGACACAGAATCCGATAATATACCCAAAACTGGGCTTCAGCAAATACCAAATCCCCCCGCCTTCCGTAAAAACAGGCAATCCCGCCAAACCCAAAAACATATACACACCCACACTGACCGCCCCAAGCCTGCTGCCCAAAAGCAGCCCCGCCAGCATGGTAAACAAAAACTGCAGCGTAAACGGTACCACAGGAACCGGAACTTTAAGAAAAGCCCCCACCGCAATCAAAGCGGTAAAAATACCGCAATATACCAACTCCTGTGCCTTTCCCCCTTTTTTTACCGCCCTCTCCGTTCCTAACGTCTTCACGGAATAATCCTTCTCCATACAACATCCTCTCCTTCCATCCCATCCCATATTATATCCACACCCCATAGTTTACCTCGCCGCCTTTCCATTGTCAACCATTTTATTATTTTAGTTTACATTTATATAACAGTCCAGCCTGAAATGATATGGTGATGAGGGGACCCACGGGAGGAAGTTTTTTGGGGGGGCAGCCAATCCCGCTGCTGCCGCCCTGCAAAAAACTCCCTCCCGTGCGTCCTCCCCTACTCCTTCTTCCCACACCAAAAGAACAAAAATCCCCCCGCTGCCACCGTAAACAGCGAAATAAACTGCGACGTAGACAAAGCCCCCACGCTTCCCCGTATCAAATCACCACGGTAAAATTCCAGCACAAACCTCCCAATGCTGTAAAACACAAGATATAACGCCCCAATCTGTCCGTCCGCCTTCTTCCGTTTTGCCAGCCAAACCAAAACAAAAAAGTTCAGGAAATCAAGTCCGCTGGAAATCAACTGGGTAGGTACCAGCGCAACCCCATTGGGCGCATACCTTGCTTCATGGAATACAATGGCGAACGGACTGTCGGTTTCCCTTCCGTAACAGCAGCCCGCCAAAAAACAGCCAATCCGTCCAAACCCCTGTGCCAGCGCCACGGAAGGAATCAGCAGGTCAAAATAGGCGAGGAAACGCAGTCCATGTATCCTGGAATACAGCATGGCTGAAAGAATGCCGCCGATAATGCCGCCGTATACCACCCACCCGTCGGCAAAATTTAACACAATGGAAGGGTCTGCCCATATATTTTTCATATCAGTAATCAAATACAGGACTTTCGCGCCAAGAAAACCTCCTACCACGCACCATATCACAAAATTAAACACATGGTCTGCCTTAATTTCCCCCGATTCGTCCGTTCCATTCCCATACTCTCCCCGCTCGTATTTCCTTGCCCGGTATTCCCCTACCCCATACGCCGCCAGTACCCCAATGGCAATCATCAGTCCATAACCGTATACGGTAAAAGGTCCTATTTTAAATAATTCATTCTTCATAACTGTCTCCATAAGCCGAATACTCCGCAAACCCGTACATCCCACCGGTTTGCGGAGTAAAATCTTCCTTTCCCCATTTACTTCCCAAAGGTTCCATTTTCCTATTTCTATTCTTTATTCAAATACTTTGAAAGCACACGCATACACTCTTTTACATCCAAAGGTTTCGGGATGTGGGCATTCATGCCAACCTCCAGGCAATGCTGCGCATCGTCCGAAAACGCATCGGCAGTCATTGCAATAATCGGCAGGTCTTTATCCGGGCGGTCCAGGGCACGGATCGCCTTGGTCGCATCGTACCCGTTCATGACCGGCATACGGATATCCATCAGTATCGCATCGTAACGCCCCACTTCCGACCGTTCAAACATCTCAAGACATTCCTTGCCGTTCTCCGCCCTGTCTAACAGCATCCCCGTTTCCGACAGAATTTCATTGGCAATTTCCCAGTTTAACTCAATATCCTCCGATAAAAGAATCTGCTTTCCGGTGAAATCCACCAGTTGTTCTTCCTTCTCCTCGGTTTCCTCCCTGAAACCGTCCACATACTTACTCAAATGCTCATACAGCGTGGATTTAAACAGGGGCTTCGGAATGAATCCTTCGATACATGCTGCTTTCGCGTCTTCCTCAATTTCCCCCCAGTCATAGGCGGACATCAGGAATACCGGAATTTCTTTTCCGACGCGCTTTCTCAATTCGCGCACCATTTCCATCCCGTCCATCAGCGGCATCTTCCAGTCAATCAGCACAAACTGGTAATCCCTGTTTTCCTTATTGCGTTCCTCGATGCGGTCAAGCGCTTTCCTCCCGTCCGTCATCCATTCCGCATGAACACCCAATTCCTCCAAATTAATCGCCGCACTGGAACAGAGCATTTCATTGTCATCCACCACTAAAATCCTCCATGGCGGCAGTTTCATGTCTTCTTCCCTAACCTGCTCCTTCTTCAAGTCCACGGTTACATGGAAATCACTTCCTTTTCCCTGTCCGCTGTGCAGCTCAATGGTTCCGCCCATCAGATCCACGATACACTTCGTAATTGCCATGCCAAGACCGGTTCCGGTAATCTTATGCACCTGGTCCGTTTCTTCCCGCGTAAACGTATCGAAAATCTTCCTTTGGAACTCCTCCGACATACCGATACCGGTATCCGTCACACGGAAATGGGTCCTTACGTATTCCTCTCCCTTTGGCGACGCCTCCTGGAACAGGCGTACTTCAATTCTTCCTCCCTCCGGCGTGAATTTCACCGCGTTGGACAGGAAATTCAACAATACCTGATTGAGACGGACACTGTCGCAAAATACCACTTCCGCTATGATTTTATCAATAAAAATATCAAAGTACTGTTTCCGCTCTTTTATCTGCGGCTGTATGATATTGACAATATCATCCATGGTTTCCCGCAAAGACATCGGCTCCATACTGAGCGTCATTTTCCCGCTCTCAATCTTGGACATATCCAGCACATCGTTAATCAAGCCAAGCAGATGCTTACTGGACAGCTTTACCTTATGCAGACAATCCTCCACCCGCAGGCTGTCCTGCATATTGCGGAGCGCAATTTCCGTCATTCCGATGATGGCGTTCATCGGAGTACGGATATCATGGCTCATATTGGACAGGAACTCACTCTTTGCCATATTTGCGGCAACGGCTTCCCTCTGCGCCGCCACCAGATTTTTCATCTGCTGCTGCGAAAGTTTATAATAAAGAATAAAAATTACCGACATGGCTAACATAATGGCCGCTGCAGAACCAATCATGATTAACGTACGCATGGAATCCAGCTTTGTAATGGACTCATCCAAAACGCCTTCGGGCATATTCGTAATCAGGTACCACTGTGCATTTTCCGAAAGCGGGGAACAATACAAATGCTGTACCTTCCCCTTCGTCAGGAAAAGGGTGGAATAATCCATGCCTGCATCTATGGCCGCCTGCAGCTCCTGTACATAATTCTCCGCCACCTTGCCGTCCAGCTCCTCATATTCTTCCCTTATCCGGTCAAAATAATTCTCACGGTATGCATCGCTGCTGCGTATGATAAAATTCCCGGAAGAATCGATCACATGGGAATACAATGTCGCTTTTTCTTCATCCAAAAAGAGGGAATCCTTCAGGAAATCCATGGGAATGCCCGCAATGAGCGCAATACTCCTGCCCCCATTCTTTAGCTGGTATTCCACCGTTACGCCCAGCAGGAGTATCTTATTCCCGCTGCTGTCGGTTCCCCTCGTAATCACCTTTCCGTCCAAATCCAAATAATGGCGGATGTCTTCTTCTCCGTCAATCAGCATTTCTCCGCCGTAAACCGTCTGTATCTCATCCTCCGACGTGTACAGTCCGAGCCATGTAAAATTTCTTATTTGGGCATCTTTCCGCATGACTTCCAGCATTCCGTCCGTAATTTCCATTTCCGAAGGCGGCGTTCCTTTTATGATTCCTTCCACCCTGTCCAGGCAAAGACCCATAATGGCGCTGAATTTCTGCTGGATTTGCATATTCATTTCGGACATGTAAATATCGCTTACTTCCACAATGGATTCTTCCGTTTTTTTCGACATAAAAGCCGTCAACAAAACAAATACCACCACACAGATAATCATTATACTTAAGAAGCCACGCCGTATCAGCTTTGTCACATTTTTATCCATATACATACTCTCTCTTATATGTTCACTCATTTCCCCGACCCTTATCTTCCGGTTCCCCTTAACCCTCGCTTAACAGCTTATCCAGTGCCCCCCTGAACACTTCCAAAAGTTTCGGGTTAAACGTGCCGCACTCCCCGTTATAAATCATTTCCACAGCCTTCTCCCGGCTGTACGCCGCCTTGTATACCCTCTCTGACGTCAATGCATCATACACATCGGCAACCGCCACCACCTGCGCCCAAATGGATATCTCGTCGCCGGCAAGTCCGTCCGGATAACCCTTGCCGTCCCAACGTTCATGGTGATGCCTGCATATATCATAGCTGTAACCGTAAATCCCCTTATCCATCACATCCGGAATATTCTGAAGTATCTCACAGCCCTTCACTGTGTGCTGCTTCATAATTTCAAATTCCTCTGCCGTCAGCCTCCCCGGTTTATTGAGGATATTGTCCGGTATGGAAATCTTTCCGATATCATGAAGGATGGACGATGTTACAATCTTGTCAATTTCCTTTTTAGGTAAGTGATATTCCGGGTATGCGCTGCTCACTTCCGTCATCATAATCCTCGTCAGCCTGCCGATACGTTTTACATGCTCCCCGGACTCACAGTCACGGAACTCGATAATGGTCGCCAAAGTTTCCACCATGGACTGGTTGATTTCCTTAAGCTGTGCCACCTGTTTCTCCACAAGGTCTTCTAAGGCATTCCTGTGGGCGTACAGTTCGATTAAGTTGCTGACGCGGCATTGCAGGAACTGCGTCATGAACGGTTTACGGATTACATCCACCGCTCCCAAATGATAGCCTTCCATCAGCACGGCTTCGCTCTCCGCCGCCGTTATGAGGAATACCGGAATATGCTTGATTTTCCCGGTTTGGTTCATGTCTTCCAAAACGCCCAAACCGCTTACTCCGGGCATCAGCAAGTCCAAAAGCACCGCCGCGATATCCGCATTGCCGTTAATCATTTCAATGGCTTCCGCGCCGCTTCCCGCTTCCATAATATTATAACTGCCACTAAAAATTTCCGCCAGGATCATGCGGTTTATTTCCACATCATCCACGATTAGTATTGTTTTTTCCTTTTCCATACAGTCCTCTTTCTACTGCTTCTTAATATGATAATTATGATTTATGTTTCTCGATGCAATCCAAAATCCGCTCCTGTACGGGCAGTACATCGTTAAGGACTTTCCTCGCTTCTTCCGGTTCCTGGCTGCGGAGCAGATCCACGATTTTCCCATATGCCTCATAAATCGG
This sequence comes from uncultured Kineothrix sp., assembly GCA_910587275.1. Classification (GTDB taxonomy): domain Bacteria; phylum Bacillota; class Clostridia; order Lachnospirales; family Lachnospiraceae; genus Kineothrix. The sequence continues at coordinate 21,248 of CAJUMD010000004.1, read as the reverse complement.
TGTCACGGACAGATTTCCCGCCGCACCTTTTAACGCATGTGCCACTTCTATTACGTCGGCATAATCATTCGCGTCAAACTCCGGTGAAACCACGGATTTTTTCATCATATCCAAAAATTTGAAGATCATCCTTTCATACAGGGACTGGTTCCCGTTCAACCTGTGGACTCCTCCGTCCACGTCTACCCCAAGACTTTTCAATTCTTCCAAAAGACTCATTGCCATTTACCTCCGCTTTCACTTTTCTCCGCAAAATTTGCCAAAATCATACCGGTTACGAAATTAAGCCGATGATATAGTATTCTAACACAAAGACCACTTTCGGTCAATCGGAAAGGTCTTCGGAAAAATAAATTGACCTCCCCTCCCTGCATAAAGTATAATATTACTTAATTACAGTCAGAACCCATTGATTTAAGGAAGCGAGGGCAATATTTTGAAACAGTTTTTTGGTATGAGTCAAAACGGAAATCTGCAGGAAGCAGTCCGGGGGCTTAGTAATCCCCAGTTAATCATGTTATTATCCAACAGTGACCAGTTTGAGTCGCATGTAAAAAAGTTAGAAGAACTTTATCCCCAAGTACCCAGTATCGGATGCATCGGAATGAGCTATGACACCAAAGTCGTGGAAAAAGGCGTAAGCGTCGTGGCCTTTTACGACGGTGTCACAGCCGCGGCAAATGTATTGGAGGAAGTATCCGTCATGCCCGTAAAATACATTGAACGTCTGGAGCGGGATATGCACACGGTAAACGGCTCCCAAAAGGATACCATATGCATTGATTTCTGTTCCGGCAACGATGCCTGCGTACTGACCACACTTTACAGCGCCTTAAAGCACAGGAATATTTCGCTGGTGGGCGGAACCGGGGATGCCGGCAAAGTATCCGCCAACGGCAAAATCTACGAAGATGCCGTAGCATACGCCCTTGTCCGCAATAACCACGGAAAAGTAAAAGCATACAAGGAAAACATTTACCGGCAGATGGGCAACTACCGCTTCATTGCTTCCAAGACGGACAAGGCAAATTACATACTTGGCAAGCTGAACGGGAAGCCTGCCAAACAGGTTTACCAGGATATCCTCCATATCACGGAAAAAGAAATTACGACACAGACCTTCAAGAATCCTTTCGGGAAGATTAACGGAAACGAAACCTGCATCATATCCATTAAGGAAGTAACAGGAAGCGCCCTCACCTGTTTCCGGCAGGTCAACGATTCGGACGTGCTGATCTTACTGGAACTTGGGGATTTCCGGGCGACCGTAAGGGAGACTATACAGTCTATCCGCAGGGATTTCCCAAAACTTTCCGCCGTGTTCTCCGTCAACTGCCTGTTCCGGTACCTGCTTTTTAACGACAACCATTATATGCAGGAATATCTGCAGGAAATGGGAACGCTTGGCAACCATGCCGGACTCGTCGGATACGGCGAACATTACAACAACCAATTTGTCAACCAGTCCATGACCTGCGTTGTATTTGAATAAGGGAGGAAACAAAGATGAAACTCAGGAAAAAAGCCCGCCGGGGAACCAAAAGCCTGTACCCGGTCACTTATGTCACCGACAGTCTGAAAGATTACCACCATGCGCTTGTGCAAAGCGAAGTGGATTCGTTAAACGAACTCGGCCTGGTCAGCAAATCTTTCGGAAAGGTACTTGGCGAATCGGCGAACTTTAACCAAACTTTGCAGGAATTTGAGCAGACCTTTTCCAGCATCAACGCAGTATCGGGCCAGTTCGAGTCCGTGAAGGACAATATTGCACAATCCGTAGTCCAGGCACAGGGGGAAGTGGAAGAACTGAAAAACAGCTCCCTTTTGGTGGAAACCCATTTTGAGGAAATGAAGCAGACCTTTGAAGATTTCCAGGAGTCGTTCCGGAAAATCAAAAGCTGTATGGGAAAAATCGTATCCATTGCGGACCAGACCAACATTCTATCCCTCAATGCATCCATTGAGGCCGCAAGAGCAGGGGAACGCGGAAAAGGCTTTGCCGTAGTAGCGGATGAAGTGAAAAGCCTGGCGGAAGAAATCAAGAACCTCGCCGCCGCAGTGGATACCAGCATCGGGGACGTGGAACAGGGCACGGAGAAACTGAACGCCAGCATCCAGACCTCCCATCAGGCACTGGGAGAGAGTCTGTCCAAAGTGGATGAAACATCCAAGACCTTTGACAACATCACACAGGCGGCAGACGGCGCCACCACCGTACAGTCAGAGATATCCGGCGTCATTGACCATTCGAGGATTGCACTGCAGACCCTTCAGGAATTTTTTGAGAATACGAAGGTGCAGTACCAGGATGTGGTAAGGCATATTAATCGCGCCAGTAATTTGGGGACTACCAAAAGCGCCATGTTTGAGGATATCGATAATATGCTGTCACAGATTCCGCCGATTATTGAGGATTATATGGCTTAGCGGCAGATGTGTGTAGGGCGGACGCGCGGGGAGGAGTCCTTTGGGGGTGGGGGATTGGCTGGCGCTGTTTTACGTGCACTTTTTCCGGCGGGTTTTTCTAAGCAGAATGAATGCAGAGTTTCACAGGCTGCGGGACGTCCTCAAGCGGCATCCCTGCCGCATCGGACTGAACCGGACTTCCTTGTCCGGTTCCCCTTTGGTTTCCACATTCTGCCAAGAAAAATCCCGCCGGAAACGAAGCACGTAAAACAGCGCCAGCCAATCCCCCACCCCCAAAGGACTCCTCCCCGTGCTGTGCATGACTGACCGCAAAGCGGGGAAGGCGCTAAAGTGCCTTCCCCGCTAAATTTTCCCCCTTTAATTTTTTTCCTATTTCTACTTAGTCATATTTCTTTTTATATCCTTATGTCCAGCACTTGCAGAACCCGGAATGCCCTTCCCGCCTGCCGTGTTGCTTCCGCGGCGCCGGTTCCTGCCTGGGTCTGTTTGGAGCCTGTTCAAAAAAATGGAGATATTTCTTATTGATTTCCCCAAATGATTTATGGTCGTTTTAGGCGGCGTTGTCTGACGAACGGAGTGAGGAGTTTAGCCGCCGTTGACCATAAATCATTTGGGGAAATCGATTAGAAATATCCCATTTTTGCAGTCAGGTCCAAACAGACCCAGGCAGGGACCGGCGCCGCGGAAACAACACGGCAGGCGGGAAGGGCATTCCGGGTTCTGCAAGTGCGTCCGCCCCACTCCCCTACCAGCTCTTTTCCAATGTCAGATTCCAGTCCAGAAGATACGGGTTTCCAGCTTCCTCTTTTACTTCCCCATAGGCTTCCCTCTCCCGTATGCCTTCCTCTCCCGTATGGTATGCATATCCCAGGAGATAGCTGTCAATGAAAGCATCCCACGAACCGTACGCCGACCGGATACGGCCTGCTATTTCCATGGATTTGTCCAACGCTTCCGTTTCCGTGTAATAGCCTGCCATATAGCAGTCTTCCACCAATGCCATTGCCCGGCTGTCATCCCATGCCCTGACGGCATCCGCGCCGTTTTGTACATATCCTGTGTAAAGCTCCGCGTAAACCTGCGCCCCGCTTTCCGTCAGGTCATATTTTCCGTAAAGGTAAGAAGCCCTTTCCGTCTCCGCTATATCGGACAATCCGCCGTTTTTCAGGGTCTCCATCTCTTGTTCAAATGCTCCGTGGTGTCCTTCTTCCGCCAGCCACCGCAAAGCCTCCTCCGCCGAAGCCTTGTCCGTTACGTCCCATTCTTCTTTTAAGATTTCCCGGCGGGTCTGTCCGGTATCTTCGTTCGCCGGCATGCCTCCGAACAGGTTATAATCCCATCCCTGAAGCGCCGAACGGACTGCATGGGTTCCGTTCAGCCAAAGAATGGTATCCGTCACTTCCACCGCGGAACGGTTCGCGGTTTCCGGCGCATGTTCCTCAAAAGACCCCCATGCCGTTTGGATTTCCTCCAAGGCGTTTTTATCCAGCTTTTCGGTTACATAAAGGAAGGAATAAAAAGCGTATACCGTCTGTCCGTAAGACCAGTAGCCTTCCACTTCCGTATCCCCAGCGGTTCCGTGGAACGTAAACGCTTTTACCCTCGTCATTCCCTCCGGCACCACCGGGTTTTCCACTTTTTCCAGATTTTCCACCTGATAATCCGTCTTAAGCATCTCCTGTACGGCTTCCGTATCCGTTCTGCCGCCGCCGTCTTTCACTGTCTGCATGACCACGGCAGATGCCTTACCGCCCTTGACCGCGCCAATCCAGCCCCCGGTCCGCGTCTCCTGTCCTTCCCATTCCGAGGTCAGCGTAATCCCTGCCGTCCCGTCCTGCGAAGTAAATTTTTCCAATCTTCCGCCGCAGCCTGCCAGACATACCGCCGTCAAAAATACGGCAAACCATGCCAACCGTTGCCCGTTTCTTTTCATCCCTTTTCTCCCTCGTATACATCCCCGCGCTCTAACGCAGGAAATTATCGATAATCACATTTTCCGCTTCTTCCTCCGACATTCCGAAGGAACGCAGTTTCAGCAATTGTTCCGTATTAATCCTCCCGATTGCCGCTTCGTGGATAATCTGTGCGTCAATATTACGGGCATCTATTTCCGGTATGGAACATACCTGCGCCCCGTCCATAATGATGGAATCGCACTGGATATGTGCTTTACAGAGTGCATTTCCCACCGCATTCGGGTGGAATGTCTGTCTGGAAGTTCCCTTTGCCACGGAACGTGAAACAATCTGTGCCGAACTGCCGTCCCCGTTCATCCGTACTTCCATGTTGGAAACCGCCGTCTGCCTGTCATGGGTCATCAGTTTCTCCACCACGTAAAGCCTGCTGTCCGGTCCCATGTCCACATCCGTCCTGCGTTCCGTGGAATCCACCCCGCGGATTTGTACCGTATCCAGTGTAAACACCGCGCCTTCCTCCAGGTAAATCTGTGTCACCGGGTTCAGGATATTTTTCCCGGTGCCTTCCCCTTCACCGTAGTGTTTTTCCTCATAAACCACTTTTGCGTGTTTTCCCACATGGAATGCGTGGATTCCGTCATGCCTTGTTTCATTGCACCCGCTGTTATGAATGCCGCAGCCCGCCACAATCTTGATATCCGCGCCTTCCCCGATATAAAAATCATTGTATACCACATCCGTCATGCCGGAAGCGGATACCACCACAGGAATGTGTACCTGTTCCCCCTGCGCTTCCCCGCTGATATATACGTCGATTCCCTGCCGGTCTTCCTTCCTTTTAATCTTAATATACTCGCTGTCGCCATGGCAAAGCGCCTGCCCGTTGTAACGAAGGTTGTAAGCGCCTTCCTGCCGGAAACCCTCCGTATCGATGGCATCCAGCACTTTATTGGTTATCGCATCCAGTTCCATACATCCTGCCTCCTTTCCGGTTCATACAGGAACACTCCCTGTCCCCGTCAAACAACAGCGGCAGTATTTCCTCCGCGCTGCCGCATTCGTTCACCGCTCCGTCCTTTATGATTAAAATACGGTCCGCCATGCGGATGATTTTTTCCTGATGGGAAATTAGCAGCAGTGTTTCCTGCTTCTTTTGGTGTATTTTCTCAAACTCCTTTACCAGCATGGAAAAACTCCATAAATCAATTCCCGCCTCCGGCTCGTCAAAAATGCAGACTTTATGGTTTTTTGCCAGCACCGTGGCGATTTCCACCCTTTTCCGCTCCCCGCCGGAAAGCGTGGCATCCACTTCCCGGTCCAGATATTCCCTGGCACACATACCCACGTTGCTTAGCAGGTCACAGCAGACATGTTCCGGCAGTTCCTTTCCTGCCGCAAGATTTAACAGCCTTCTAATGGTCATTCCCTTAAACGTGGGCGGCTGCTGAAACGCATAACCGATTCCCGCCTTTGCCCGTTCATCGATTCCCATCCCTTTGATATCCTTCCCGTCCAACAGGATTTCCCCGTCCGTGGCATCCAAAACCCCCATCAGGAGTTTCGCCACGGTGGACTTCCCGCCGCCGTTTGGTCCGGTAATGACCAGCATTTCACCGTCCCCTACGGTAAAATTGATGTCTTTGACTATGGTAACTTTCTCCCCGTTTTCCACGACCTCATAGGTCAGATTGCGCACCTTAAGCATGTTGCATCCTCTTTTCTTATCACGGCTTTTCTTCCATGTTCCATTTATTTTCACCTGAAACGCTATTTATTTTTACCATTACCGCTGTTAATTATATCGTTTCTTGTTTCTTCCTGCAATATCTATTGCGCCACATTATCCATTAAATTTTTATGACGGACGCCGTGGCTGCGGCTCATTGTTCTGCACCATGCAAGGTGTTTCTTAGCGTGTGTTTGTATTCTTTTCCAAAATGGATTATAATAGCAGATGCCATATGGAATTTACAGAAAGGAAACAGAAACAATGAATCATAAAAAATCTAAAAAAATGAAAATCATAATGATTATCATTACCTGCCTTCTCGCGGCTTTTTTTCTCGTCCTGATGCCTGCCATGACCATCCTCGTCTATCAGGATAATTTTGGTTCAAGGTTTGAAACCGCCGATTGGATGGCTTATTCCGTAAATGAATTTGACGGTTTACGCGTTAAGGAATGTACTTTTCCTTCCAACCACGGACAGCTTCTTGCCGGTTACCACTATACAAAAGAAAACCAGGAAGTGAAAGGCGTCCTTGTAATCGCCCACGGTTTTGGAGGCGGCGGACATAATTCCTATATGGATATTGCCGATTATTTTACTTCCAACGGTTATCTCGTATTTGCTTATGACGCAACCGGAAATGATAAAAGCGAAGGCAGTTCCGTGGAAGGTCTGCCGCAGGGCGTCATCGACCTCGATTCCGCTTTGCGCTATGTAAAGCAGTCGGACGAATACCGCGGCTTGCCTATCGTATTATTCGGACATAGCTGGGGCGGCTATTGCGCCGGCAGCGTGTTAAACCGCCATCCGGACATAAAAGCGGCGGTCCTTGTTGCCGGCTTTGACCGTTCCACCGATTTGTTTGAACAGCAGGGCGCATCCATAATCGGTTCCGGCATCAAACTGTTCATGCCTTACGTTTCCATGTATGAGCGGATAAAATTCGGAAAATATGCCGCTTACAGCGTAAACGGCGGCTTTGCCAATTCCGATGCCGGCATCATGGTACTCCACAGCAAAGACGATACCATGGTCCTCCCAGAAAACGGCTATGATAAATTTTATGAAAAATATCATGACAGCTCCCGTTTCCTCTTTGTGGAATACGAAGACCGGGGACACAACGACATCTATTACTCGGAAGCATCCAGGCATTATAAAGAACAGTTAAACGAAGACTACACTTCTTACCTGGAATCCAACGGTTTGGAACATAACCCCGGAATTAAAGAGGAATTTATGAAAAAAAACCGCGACAAAAGTAAATGCTATGAATTTGATTACCCACTGATGCAGCGGATTTTGGATTTTTATGATACATATTGCAATATATAATCAGGTAAAATGTAACATTTCAGCCTGAAATGTTATGTTCGCGGGTGGGTGCGGACGCAAAAGGCGGGAGCGCAACCCCCTGTCCGGTTTTTCCGTGCTTCGTTTTCGGCGGGAGTTTCTTAGCAGAATGCGGATACCTAAGGGAAACCGGACAAGGAGGTCCGGTTTAGCCCTCTATCGGCATGGATGCCAATAGAGGGCGACCGTGGCCGGTGATAACCTTCCCCATTCTGCTTAGAAACTCCCAGCCGAAATAAGCGCACGGAAAACCGGGACAGGCAATCCCGCTGCCGCCGCCCCGCAAAAAACTCCCTTCCGTGCGTCCGCATTCATTTTAAAAAGTGTTTGACAAAATCCCCAAAGCGAGTATAATGAAATTCAAACAAAGGCGTTTCTACACAAGTAGAAGCGCTTTTTTTGTGCACACGGGCTCCCAACGGAAGAATGCCGGCAAAGCTGACAGGGAGCCGGGGCGCGGTTGGGGAAGGTACCGTTCCTAACCGATGGAACAGACCCGCACAGGGGAAAAGGAGGAGGTCTTTATGAAGAAATTGGAAATCATCATTAAACCCGAAAAGCTGGAAGATTTAAAGGCAGTGCTGGACGACAATGAAGTGAACGGTCTGAATATCGTAAATATCCAGGGATACGGGAACCAAAAGGGTATCGTGAAAAAATACCGCGGCGCGGAGTACCGTGTCAACCTGCTTCAGAAGGTGAAGGTGGAAACAGTGGTCAGTGACGAGCAGGCAGAAATCCTAATCAGGAAAATCGTAAGCGAAATCAATACGGGCAATTACGGCGACGGTAAAATCTTTATTTATGAAGTACTGGACGCGGTAAGAATCCGTACCGGGGAACGCGGCGAACAGGCGCTGTAAAGCAGGCCGAAAACGTTCGGGAAAGACTGTTTGAAACGAGGAGGAGACATTATGTATTTATCGGACTTACTGGCGGGCGGAATGCCGTTAGAGGAAGCAACGGAGCTGTTGCTGAACGTTATGTGGACTTGTATTGCAGCATTTTTGGTGTTTTTCATGCAGGCAGGATTTGCCGTCGTGGAATCGGGTTTTACGAGGGCGAAAAATGCGGGCAACATTATCATGAAAAACTTAATGGATTTTGTTTTGGGAAGCATTTTCTTCTTTTTAATCGGATTTGCCCTGATGTTCGGCAGCGATGCCGGAGGGATGGTCGGAACCAGCGGATTTTTAAATCCCGCTTCTCTGGCGGACGGCATGGGAATGAAAAACGGACTGCCCATCGGCGTGTTTATGATTTTCCATACGGTTTTCTGCGCCACCAGCGCGACCATCGTATCGGGCGCCATGGCGGAACGGACGAAATTTTCCACGTATCTGATTTACAGTGCGTGTATTTCGATTTTTATTTATCCCATTACCGGGCACTGGATTTGGTCGGACGGATGGCTTTCGGGCATCGGCTTCCACGACTTCGCCGGTTCCACGGCGGTACATATGGTGGGCGGTGTGCTCGCCCTGATCGGTGCGGCCATTGAGGGTCCCAGGCGCGGAAAGTTCACGAAAGAAGGAAAACCCGTCGCCATTCCCGGCCATAACATTGTCATCGGCGCGTTGGGCGTATTTATCCTTTGGTTCTGCTGGTTCGGTTTCAACTGCGGCTCCACCACGGGCGCTGCCACAAACCTGGGGGATATTGCCATGACGACGAACCTTGCGGCAGTTGCCGCAACGCTGACGGTTCTGCTCTTAACATGGGTACGTTACGGAAAACCGGACGTTTCCATGACGTTAAACGGTACTTTGGCAGGCCTGGTTGCCATTACGGCAGGATGCGATTATGTATCCAATTACTCGGCTTTGGCAATCGGTGTAATCGCAGGTTTTATCGTGGTATTTATTGTGGAATTTTTGGATAAGGTACTGAAAGTGGACGACCCCGTAGGTGCGGTTGCAGTACATGGCGGCTGCGGCGCATGCGGAACGATTATGACGGGGATTTTCTGCAAAGCATCCATTTTGGAGGAAATGGGAATGAGCCGTCTGCAGTTTATCGCAGTCGAAGCGCTGGGCGTGTTTTCGGTGATGGCTTATGTGGCAGTCTGCGGATTCATCCTGTTTACGGTACTAAATAAGACCATCGGACTGCATGTGACCGAACAGGAGGAAATCGACGGTTTGGATGCGCACGAGCACGGCATGAGCGCTTACGCAAACTTCCGTCTGCACAACGACAGGTAATAACTCATATGGAATTGCCGCAATATTGGGCTGCTGCACGGACTTTCCGCCGTACAGCAGCCCATTCTCACGCTTACCGCATAGTACTTATGAGCATTCCTCTATTTTCTTCAGTTCTTCCTGCGTGAACCCTGTGCTGTCCAACACTTTCAGGTTATCAAGAATCTGTGCCGGTTTGGAAGCGCCAATCAGCACACTGGTAATGACGTCGTCCTTCAAAATCCACTTTAGCGCCATCTGTGCCAGCGACTCTCCGCGGGATACGGCAATTTCGTTTAACGCTCTGATTTTGTCCAGTTTTTCCGGTGTCAGCGCATTCTGGTTCAGGAAACGCCCGTCCGTGTTCATCCGGCTGTCTTCCGGTATGCCGTTTAAATAACGGTCGGTTAAAAGGCCCTGTGCCAAAGGACTGAATGTAATGATACCTTTTTCCGCTTTGGCAGCCGCCTGTTTTAATCCGTTGGTTTCGATGGTGCGGTCAAAGATGGAATAACGGTTCTGGTTAATAAGGAAGGGGCATTTTAACTCCTTTAACATGGCGCAGGCGGCTTCCATCTGTTCGCCGTTATAATTGGAAATACCCACATAAAGCGCTTTGCCGCTTTTGACGATGCTGTCCAAAGCTCCCATGGTTTCCTCCAGGGGAGTATCCGGGTCGGGACGGTGGTGATAGAAGATGTCCACGTAATCCAGCCCCAGCCGCTTCAGGCTTTGGTCTAAACTGGCAATCAGATATTTGCGGCTGCCCCAGTCCCCGTAAGGTCCTTCCCACATGTTGTAACCGGCTTTGGTACTGACCAGTATTTCATCCCGGTAGTTCCGGAAAGATTCTTTCATAATCCTGCCAAAATGGACTTCCGCACTTCCGGCTTCCGGTCCGTAATTGTTGGCAAGGTCGAAATGGGTGATACCGTTGTCAAATGCGGTATGACACATATTTTTCATGTTTTCATAGTTTCCGGTATCCCCGAAATTGTGCCACAATCCTAATGAAAGGGCGGGAAGTTTTAACCCGCTCCTGCCGCATCTGCGGTACTGCATTTGTCCGTATCTGTTGGCGGATGCCTGATATTCCATAATTTTTTCCTCCGTTTTCTGTTTTATCCCCACGGGCACCAAACCAGGCGGCTACCCGATGAGCACGTTTTTTCCTTCAAACGCAAACCCGTATTTGCGTATGCGTTCTGCAGGAATCCCTTTTGCTTCCAATACAGCGGCATATTTTTTTTCTTCAATCTGCAAAAGTGCCGCTTTTACCGTTTCCTCCAGATTCTTTTCTTTCTGCGGACGGCGGACCTTGAATTCCATGATGACCGCATCGTCTTTCCCATTGTCTTTTAGCGGTTCCAACAGCACGTCATAGCGCCCGAACCCGCTTTCACGGTTGGAAGTAATGGTATAACGGTCTGCCAAATCCACCATCAGCCCCAGTACAAAACCGTGGTAAAAACGTTCCGGTTGTGACTTCCCCGAAGGTTTTTTGCCCGTATCAAAGTTGCTGAAAGTATCGCAGGCAATCCGGTTCATATACTCGTTCATGGCGTCCATGTCACCGACCATCAGCGCCTTAATGAAATCGTTATATTCGGGCGTATAGTTCTTAAACCAGCCTTCGATCATGTCCCGGAACATCAGTTTCACTTCCTTGTTCGTCAGCTTAAGGACATATTCCTCCTTCCCGGTATCCGGGTCCATGGTATGTTCCTCCGCCTTTAAGTACCCGCCGGCAAGCAGCAGGCTCCATACCGCATATTCGTTATGGTCAAGCTGGCTGAAAACGACCTGCTCGTCTATCTTAGTACGGAGTGCCCCGCCGTTTAACAGGTCTTCCATGGTTATTTTTATGTCCTTGCTTCCTTCACGGACCAGTTTCCCCACCAGGCTGTTGCTGCTGGTGTTTGCCCAGTAGGCCGACAGTTTCCGGTCGTCAAGAAAATTGATGATGGACCACGGGTTATAGATATCCGTCTTTTTCCCGAACGTAAATCCGTCGTACCAGTCCTTTACTTTCCCTTCCCATTCCGAAAGTCCGAACTCGAGCAGGGATGCCGATACTTCCTCCTGCGTAAAGCCAAAGGCATCCCCGTATTTTACCGAAGTTGCCGTTACCACCGTCAGATTGTTGAAATCGGAAAAAATACTCTCTTTGCTTACCCTGGTGATTCCCGTCATCAGCGCCTTGTCCAGGTACGGATTTGTCTTGAACGTGGCGTTAAACAGGTTCCGCATAAATGCCACGGCTTCCTCCCAGTACCCGTTGACATATGCTTCCTGCATCGGCGTGTCGTATTCGTCCAGCAGGATGAGCACTTTCCTCCCGTAATGCCGCATCAGCAGCTTGGAAAGCATGTGTAACGACATCGCCGCGATATCCCCGTCCATATCCCTGGACACGGCTCGGAACATCTCCTTTTCCCGGTCGTCCATCAGGTTCTCCACCCCCAGGAGGTAATTATAATGGTTGTACTGTTCATACAGCAGCCGGCACATCATCCGGCGCATGTCCCGGAAATCCGCCGTCCCCTTCACGGGCGCAAAAGACAGGCTGATGACCGGGCAGGTCCCCTGGAGTTCCCGGTATTTCCCGTTTTTCCATATTTCCAGCGTTTCAAAGATTTTCCCGCATCCGGCATGTTCCACCGAGAAAAAGCGCTCCACCATGTTCAGGGTCAGGGTCTTCCCGAAACGCCTGGGGCGGGTGATTAACGTTACGCTGTCCCCGTTCTCCCACCATTCCCGGATAAAATCCGTCTTGTCCACGTAAAAATAACCGTTTTCCCTTACGGATGCAAAATCCTGTATCCCTATCGCTACCGTTCTTGCCATAAGCCCAATCTCCCTGACTGACAACCATATGTTATCCCATTATACCATTCCCTGGCGGCGTATGCAAAGATTTCTATCTGCTTTCACTCGTTATCACAAACCGCTCATACACCTTTCCTCCGCTTTCCACGCTGTCCTCCCTCTCAAACCCAAGTTTCCGGCACAGTCCTGCGGAAGCCTCATTTTCCTTTTCCACCAAAGCCTGTATCCGGCAGAATCCCAGTTCTTCCATCCCGTAATCCACAACTGCCCTGCATACCTCGTAAGCATAGCCCATGCGCTGGCAGGGGACTTCTATGACAAAACCGATTTCCGGCAAATCAAACCCTTCCCGCCAGCTCAATCCGGCACGCCCAATCACGCGCCCTGTTTCCCTCTGTACAATGCTCCACATGCCGTAACCGTAAAACCCGTATATCTTTTCGATATATTCCCGTACATACGCCTTCTCCTCCTCCGGCGTATCATACAGCCGGTCCATAAAATAAGTAATGGAAGGTTCCGCATATATCCGGTAAAATTCATCCACATCCTCCACCGTGGTTTCACGCACGGTGCACCGCTCCGTTTCCAGCACCGTCCAAGGTTTTCCCGCCATACGGCGGTATGCCTTATCGAAGGAATCCAAAGACAGCTCCCCGATATCCGTCACCGCATAAGAAGCGCCCGTAAAATCCTCCTGGCCGTTATTTTCGTACAGCAAAGCGATGACATACCGCCCCAGCCGTTTTAGTTCCCGTAGCAGAATACCCTTATCCGTTACAAACAATGTGCTTTCCTTTTCGTACTCCGCCAGGCAGCGCGGTTTCTTCCTTCCTCCCGTCTTCCCTTTCTGCTCCAGCCGGTCCATGTTGCAATCTTCTTCCTCTCCTGCCGCCCTGTTGTCCGGTTGTTCTTCCTTTTCCGTCACACCGTCCCCGTCTTCCTCCGGCTCCGCGTCTTTCTCCGGTTCCGCGTCTTCCTCCGGTTCCGCGTCTTTCTCCGGTTCCGCGTCTTTCTCCGGTTCCGCGCCTTTCTCTGGTTCCGCGCCTTTTCCCCATATATGGGCAGTGCCGCCTTCCGCTTCCAATTTTTCCTTTAACTGCGCCACCCTATCAAGCAGCGCGTCTTCCCAAATCAGGAAAACTATTTCCTTTAACATAGATTCACCTATTTACTAACTGCCTTTCATCGGATAAAATAACATAGTAATTACTACTATAAACTAATTTTCACCAGAAAGGAAGTAAAACAATGGCACAGAATCCGATTGTAACATTTACCATGGAAAACGGCGATATCATCAAGGCGGAGCTTTATCCCGAAACTGCCCCTAACACGGTTCATAATTTTATCAGCTTAATTAACCGCAATTTTTATGACGGATTGATTTTCCACAGAGTCATCCGCGGCTTTATGATTCAGGGCGGCGATCCGGAAGGCACCGGAATGGGAGGTCCCGGCTACGGCATCAAGGGCGAATTTTCCCAAAACGGTTTTACAAACGATTTAAAACATGACGAGGGCGTACTCTCCATGGCAAGAAGCATGAACCCCGATTCCGCAGGTTCCCAGTTCTTCATCATGCACAAGAAAAGCCCGCATTTGGACGGCAGTTATGCAGCCTTTGGCAAAGTAATAGAAGGAATAGACGCGGTAAACCGTATAGCCGAAACGAATACCGATTATTCCGACAGACCCTTGGAAGACCAGGTTATGAAAACGGTGACCGTGGATTGTTTCGGGGTGGAATATCCGGAACCGGAGAAAATTTAACCTGCTTTTTGATTGGGAAAATCTTCCTGCTTATTTGTAATATTCCTGCCATTTTGCCGGCATTCCTCCGGCCAAACGGCGTTTACGGTGGGCTTAACGGTCCCGTCCCTGCTTTCTTCATAAGAAACCACTTCGGGATACGGAATTTCGGGGGTAGGGGCAAAATCAAACATGCCCCTTTCCCGGTACCGGTACGTTTGCGTATTTTCATGATATACCGTATACTGCCGCAACACCTGGCTGTCTGCCCGGAAAAAGGATTGAAATACGCTTTCAAACTCCGACTTAGGAATAACATCCAAAAGACCGTTATGTTAAAATCCGTTGCGTCCGGGCGGTTCCCTTCTGCCGCGTTCACACTTCATTCATATATATTTTAAAAAGACTTTAATTCTCTCTCATTCTTTAGACATGAATTTCCCATATACTGAATTCATAAGATAAATAAAACATGACAGACACAGTTCATAGATTTTTTATAACTTTTTCATAATAAGTGCCAAGGAAAGAACAGCTTTCCTTGGCATCCTCCCTTTTCAGGGGTAATTAACGGCTTCTTTCCGGCTGTCCCCTTCCGATGATACCAGTGTATGCGCCCTGTGGCAAGGCATTTTTCCGTTCATATTTCATTCATATTTATTTAAAAAAAACTTTAATTCCCTCTCATTCTTTAGACATGAATTTCCCATATACTAAATTCATAAGATAAAGACACGACAGACACAGTTAATTGATTTTTTATAACTTTTTCATAATAAATGCCAAGGAAAGACAGCTTTCCTTGGCATCCTCCCTTTTTGGGCATCAAACGTTTTTATTGACATAACGCCCCTAAATAAGCTAAAATAAAAATATTACAAGAGCGTAATAACATGGCGCTCTTTTTTTGTGCACACGGGCAGTCCAAAAAATACCGGCTTAAGCCGACGGATACCCGACAATCATATTTATGAAGGAGGTGTAACATGGCATACAGTGAGATATGCCATGGAATCTATGGAGCGTTTTATTGAAACCGTAACCAAAGTCAACGGCGTCCTGAACAATTTTATCTGGGGACCCGTTATGCTGGTTTTCTTCCTCGCAGTGGGACTGATGTTCACGCTGCGCACGAAAGTTTTCCAGATATCCCATTTCAAATACTGGATTGACGTAACATTCCTCCAGTTATTCCGCAAAGACGCATCACACGTCAGGAAAACGGACGACAAACACGCCATCAGCCAGTTCCAGTCACTGTGCACGGCACTTGCCGCCACCATCGGTGTCGGTAATATTTCCGGTGTCGCCGTTGCCCTGGCGCTCGGAGGTCCCGGCGCCATCTTTTGGATGTGGCTTTCCGCCTTCCTCGGCATGATGACGAATTACGCGGAAAATACGCTGGGTATCAAATACCGTTACAAAAATGAAAAAGGAGACTGGATCGGCGGCGCCATGATTTACATAGAAAAAGGGCTTGGATGGAAATGGCTGGCGGTCATTTTCTCCGTCTTCTGCGTGCTGGCTTCTTTTGGCATCGGCAACATGTCACAGGGAAATGAAATTGCCAATGGTCTTTATAATTCTTTTTCCGTCCCCAAGTGGCTTACCGCACTGATTGTCATGCTGCTTGCCGGGCTCGTTATCGTGGGCGGCATTAAGCGGATTGCTTCCGTTACGGAGAAACTGGTGCCGTTCATGGCAGTCACCTACATTCTCGGTGCGCTTATCATCATCCTTTCCAACGCATCCGCCGTTCCGGCAGCCTTTGGCGCCATTTTCGGCCATGCGTTCAACTTCGCCTCCATGGGCGGCGGCGTGGCAGGGTTTACCGTCATGATTGCCATGAAACGCGGCATTTCCCGCGGTGTATTTTCCAATGAGGCGGGGCTTGGTTCTTCCGTCATGGTACATTCCGCTTCCAATGTAAAAGAGCCTGTGGTACAGGGCATGTGGGGAATCTTTGAAGTATTTGCCGACACCATTCTCGTATGCACCATGACGGCGCTTACGATACTGACTTCCGGCGTCTATGATTATCACGAATATGCACAGTATGTGGGGAGCAGCCTGCCCGATCATTTAAAAAGCGGTGTGGCGCTTACCGCTTCCGCCTTTGAATCGGTATTCGGCTCCGCAGGCGGCGCTTTTATTTCCATCGCGGTCATGCTGTTTGCCTTCTCCACGATTTTGGGCTGGTCCTACTATGGGGAACGGGGCATTGAATACCTGTTCGGCTTAAAGGCAGTTCCGGTTTACAAACTGGTATTCATCCTCATCATCTTCCTCGGCTGCAATGCATCTTTAAGCCTTGTGGTGGACATTTCAGACACCTTCAACGGCTTCATGGCGCTTCCGAACTTAATCGCCGTCACCCTGTTATCCGGCCAGGTCATTGAAATGACCAAGGAATATATTGCAAGGGTAAAAGCAGGACAGGAAACCATCGGCGGCGATGACCTATAAAAAGGCGCCCCATGCGCCGCTTTAGCGGCACACTTCCTCTGTATGGGGCTGTGCATAAACGGGCAGGGAAGATATCTTCCCTGCCCGCCTGTATTTTACCTGCTTTTCCCCGCCTACTTCATCCACGAGAAATCATTTCCGTTATTCCTGCCGTTATTTTCCGTTGGGGAACCCGTTCCGTATGCATTTTCATTCCCATTTCCGCTTCCAATTCCGTTCCCGCCCGGCATAAAATCACCGCTGCCCTGGTACTGGCCGGAACCGTAACCACCGGCATTATAAATACCGGAAAAGTTTCCGCCGCCGTTTCCATACCCGGCGTTTCCGGAAGAAAATTCCAGCGGTCTTTGCAGGTTCTGTTCCTTCATCTTCTGTATTGCCGCACCGATAATCATCAGGGAAATACCGAAGTTAATCACCCAAAAGAACGGGATGTGAAAAGGAAGGAAAGACACTGCCGCCTTGATGAGCAATGGAAGCACACGGCTGTAAATGCCAAGCAGGTACAACTGACCAAAGGTAAGCCGGCATTTCATACAGGATGCCACAATCATTCCGCACAGGGCAACAACGGCAACCCCCAAAAAGAACAGTGCCGTCATGCATATATAGGAAAGAAGGAAGAAGATTGCAAAAAAAAGATATATGTACGGGACAAGCCCCATCAAATCATCCTTGGTAAAATCCAAATCTTCCAACTCACTGAAATAATACTGCTGCACCTGGGTTCCGTTTTTTATAATAATCTTCTCCGAATCCATCAAAAGCACGGACTGGTATTCGTTCAAGTCATCCATCATTTCATACGCATCATAAAATACGTAATCCGGATCCGTATCGATGTTGACTATGGAAGTGGCATCCTCATATTCAATGACATCTTCCATCCACAAAACCCCGTCCGCCAACTCAAACTCCGGAATTATCTCGTCCATTTCACGTGCCAATCCCGGACCAATCAGCCCGGTTTCCACGGCGGATATCCCCATGGTTACCAGCCAGTAAATCAGCATCAGCACCAGGGCAAACCCAAACACCTTGGATTTTTTATTATTCAAAAAGCCTTTGTAACTTTTATAACTGTAAATGGACAACACCATTTCCTTAAATATATTCATGCTTCTACCTCATGTCCGCTTTTGCGGACTCATATTCTTTTTTAATAAATGGCGCCCGTGATGGCAAATGCAAGGCCGATAACCATCCCATATAATAATACCAACAGCACAATATTCAACAGCAGCCTTACCACTATATTCATCCTGCTATTATTGGATATAGCCGTTGCAGCCCCAACGCCGACAATCGCCGCCAATGCCCCTATGGCCCCGTTCATGAAATTGATTAGGTGAAGAACAATAAATATGTACGACCACCACGGCATTTTAAACGGCACATATTGCTCTCCCGTGGCACAGTCTATACCGTCTATCACAAGCTGTGGTGCGCTCATATTCTTCAACACCAAAAGCGCATTCTTGGAGCCTACGGGAAATTCATATTCTTCATGAACCAACCCTGTTTTCTTCTTATATTTACTCAGTTTCAGTTTCTCCCCGTTAACATCCACTTTCCTTCCTTTTAACTGTACCGCATACATCCGTTCGTCAACTTTGACATTCCATACTCTTGCCATTTTTCAATTCTACCTCCTGCATCCTCTCATAAAAATATTTCCGTATCTTCTGTTTCATTATTTTGATTATGCCTGCCGCGCCTCTTATATCTGCCGGCATGGCTTTGCTGCATTATTTGACTTCCACAAAAGGCTGTCCAGCGCGGGCAGCCTTTTCCATAAAATACCATCTTTCCTGCTTATACTCAAGCCTTACCTATGGAGCCGAACAATTCCATTTTTTCCTTAACGGTAGCCTTGATTGCCTCGAAGCCGGGTGCAAGAATCTTACGGGGGTCAAATCCCTTACCCTGAAGGTCTTTTCCTTCTTCGATGTACTTACGTGTAGCTGCCGCAAAAGCCAACTGGCACTCCGTATTTACATTAATCTTTGCAACGCCCAAAGAAATTGCTTTCTTAATCATATCAGCCGGGATACCGGTACCGCCGTGAAGCACCAAAGGCATATCGCCCGTCAGTTTCTGGATGGCATCCAGCGTCTCAAAGGACAGACCTTCCCAGTTCTCCGGATATTTTCCGTGGATATTGCCGATACCTGCTGCAAGGAAGTCAATGCCGAGATCGGCAATTGCCTTGCACTCATTGGGATCCGCACATTCGCCTTTACCGATTACGCCGTCTTCCTCACCGCCGATTGCGCCGACTTCCGCTTCGATGGAGATTCCCTTATCATGTGCTGCAGCAACCAATTCCTTTGTCTTAGCCACGTTTTCATCAATCGGATAGTGGGAACCGTCGAACATTACGGACGAAAAACCGGCTTCGATGCACTTGTAGCAGTGGTCATAGCTGCCGTGGTCCAAGTGAAGGGCAACGGGAACCGTGATATTCTGGTCTTTAATCAAACCGTTTACCATACCCACTACCACATCATAACCGCCCATGTACTTACCAGCGCCTTCGGAAACCCCAAGAATAACGGGAGAATTATTCTCCTGAGCCGTCAGAAGAATAGCTTTTGTCCACTCAAGGTTGTTGATGTTGAACTGTCCGACTGCATAATGGCCGGCTTTTGCTTTTTGAAGCATTTCTGTTGCTGATACTAACATTTTTATCTACCTCCATATCATTAAAATAAATACATATTTATGGAATTTATTATAACCCATTCCAGGAAAAAAAGAAATAGTTTCTTGAAATTCTTGTCCGATTTGAGTTAACGGTTCAGCCTGAAGTGTTATGTTCGTGGGCGGACGCACGGGAGGGAGTTTTTTGCGGGGCGGCGGCAGCGGAAGCGCCTGTCCCGGTTTTCCGTGCGCTTATTTCGGCTTGGCTTTCTCTGCTGCGTCATGGTATGCGTCAAGGACTTCTTGCCAGCCTCTTTTGAGGAACCTCTGCACGGAATCAGCTGTCGGAGCTGATTCTTTGCACTTCAAAAAATACGCCATCCCATGGAATAATCAAAGTGTTTTCGTCCTTTATATAAAAAGTATCACCGATGCCGCTTGCATTTTCTATGGCCACTACCTGAATAGAATCTTTGGAAATTCCCAGCGTTTCCAGACTAGTGCCTTGATAGATGGATGAAAAATCATCTGCGGTCTGAGTGCTTTCGCAATATTGGGGGGAATCCAAACGGTGCTGGTCATCATATATAGCATAATCTTTAAAATATTCAAAACGGGTTCCCACCAGTGCAGAGCAATCTTCCTCTGACATGGCACTGTAAGCGCCAAAAGTTGATGAGGTTATCTGCCATGTGCCCAAATAGGAAGCGGAAGCAGAGGATATATCTGGGGATGGGGCTATAGTTTCAGCTTCAGATTCAGGTTCCACTTTTTCGGGGACAGGCTGGTTTTGGGCTGCCTGTACTGGTTCTTCCTGTGCCGGACTTTCCCCTGAAATCGGTTCTGTAACAGGAAGTATTGTCTGTTGCCGGTCGTTACTTCCGCATCCTGTTATGGTACAGGTTAATAGCAGTATAAAGCCAGTCAGTAAAACGATAGTTTTCCGGTCAATGGCAAACAGAGGGAATTTTAACGAAAATTCTTTTTGAAATAATTTATTTATTTTTTTCATTTGTTGTTACTCCTTTGCTTTCATACCTATAAGTTCTGATTTATCAGTTTGTGCCGGAAAAAATTATATCATACACAATTATGAAAAGCAATCCACGTTCTAAGTCCATTCCGACTATCCGTAACAGTTCAGCCTGAAATGTTATGTTTACTATCACATAGGGCGGACTTCCTCACAATCCATTTTCTTTATCAACGATGCCATTCCCATCACGGGTGCTTCGCCATTGTGTAAGCGATATTCTCGAACATTTCAAGCGAAAATAAATCGAGGTTGGAATTTTCCTCATCCCCCTCCCCTATGCTCTTTTCCAAAATCCGCAAATCCTTATAAATATCCCTCTGAAATTTCAGCCTGTAGATGCGCGGGATTGCCGCCGATGCCTTAAACAACACATCCTGCCCGTCTATCCCTATCTTCCTAACAATGCTCATATCCTTTCAGCCTCCTTATCCCTGTCCTTCTGTTTCTGCATCCACCGCTTTGGGTTCCGGCAGATATACGGATTTATACCAGTTGGCATAGGTTTCCGCAGATGTCCTGTTCCCGGTCTTGGCTTTCACATAGCCGCTTGCCAGCGGGCGCGCCTTGATGGTCAGCGTTTCCGTCTGCACCTCCCGGCTCTCCTCATTGGTATTCTCCCAAGGGAACCACGATAATACCAAGCCCCTCAAGGTTCTGCACCATCTGTACCGCGCCCCACGCCGGACAGGACGAAGCCCATCACCGCCCGGAAACCGGGTGATGATTTTGACCGTGCCGCCGTACTGGAAGCACTCACCATAAACGCACAGAACGCCGCCAGAGCCGCCGAAACGCCCCTACCCAAACAGGAATACCCCCGCAGCATAAGGGTAAGGAAAAGCGCATTACTATCTACTATAAATTTGTCGGGGCTATCCAATAATAGAAAAACGGCATCCCTTATGGATGCCGAA